>DAHUYK010000133.1 GCA_027315245.1 Vulcanimicrobiota bacterium
TGACGCTCCCGAGCAAGACTGCAGCGACGACGAAGGAGAGCTTCGCAGGGCCGAAGCCGGAGGTCGCAGTCAGGTACGGAAGCGCCCCTTGAATGATGCCGACGTCGATGCCGAAGAGCAGCCCGCCGAGCCCGGCAACGAACAAGAGGAGGCGGTTGTAGGCCGCGCCGTTCACGGCGTACGCCTTTGTGTTCCGCCGGAGCAGCTCCTGGGGGCGCTGGACGAGAACGGCTTCGCGCAAGTCCGCGGTGCTCTGGATTCACAGACGTGCGCGGCGCTGCGCGCGCTCTACGACGACGCGCCGCGCTTTCGCAGCCGCATCGTCATGGAACGGCATGCGTTCGGGCACGGCGAGTACCAGTACTTTACACATCCCCTGCCGCCGGCGGTGCACGAGCTGCGCGAGCGTCTCTATGCGCAGCTTGCGCCGGTCGCGAACGAATGGATGGAACGCACGGGCAGCGACCAACGCTTCCCGTCCGCGCACGAGGCTTTTCTCCGCGAGTGCGCCGCGGCCGACCAGACGAAGCCGACGGCGCTGCTCCTGCGCTACCGCGCGGGCGACTACAATCGCCTGCACGAGGACCTGTACGGCCCCATCGCCTTTCCGTTGCAGGCGACGTTCTATCTCAGCCGGCCCGGCGACGAGTTCGAGGGAGGCGAGGTCGTGCTGACCGAGCGCCGCCCGCGCACGCAAGTGCGCGCGCACGTCCTGCAGCCGCTGCAGGGAGATCTGCTCGTCTTTGCGTCGCATGCCGCGCCGCGTCGCTCCGAACGTGGCGCGTACCGCGTCTATTTCAAACACGGCGTCTCGACGGTGACGCGCGGCGAGCGCTACACGCTCGGCATCATCTTCCACGACGCACTCTAGGCATTCTCGCTGCGGCGCACAGAGGGAGCACTGCTCATGCTCTCGCTTGCGTTCTCCGCAGGCATGCTCGGGATCGAGGGGTACGTCGTGCGTGTCGAAGCCGACACGTCGGCGGGAACCCCCGCGTTCACGATCATCGGCCTTCCCGACCGCGCGCTGAACGAGGCGCGCGAACGCGTTCGCAGCGCCATCTTCAACTCGGGCTTCGCCTATCCGGCGGGACGCGTTCTCGTCAATCTCTCCCCGGCGCACGTGCGAAAAGAGGGACCCGCGTTCGATCTCGCTATGGCGCTCGCGCTCATGGGGATCGAGGAACAGGTGCCGCGCGGAGCGCTGCGTCGATTCGTCGTCTTCGGAGAGCTCGCCCTCGACGGCGCACTGCGCGCGGTTCGCGGCACGCTGCCGATGGTGCTCGGCGCGAGGGCCGCGGGTTTGCCGGCGCTCATTCTTCCGCAAGGAAACGCCGAAGAAGCCGCGCTCGTCGAGGGCATGGAGATCTACGCGGTCGGTTCGCTGCATGAAGCCGTTGCCGTCGTTCTCGGCAACGGTGGAATGCATCGCTACCACGCGCGTGCGAAAGGACCGTGCGCCGACGTCGATCTCGCACACGGAGACCTGCGTGACGTGCGCGGCCAACTTGGTCCAAAGCGCGCGCTCGAAATCGCCGCTGCGGGCGGGCACAATCTTCTCTTCGTCGGTCCGCCCGGCTGCGGCAAGACGATGCTCGCCCGGCGTCTCGCCTCGATCCTTCCGCCGATGACCAACGACGAAGCGCTCGAAGTGACGAAGATCTACAGCGTCGCCGGGCTGCTACCCGCGGGCGCCGGTATCGTGCGCTCGCGGCCCTTCCGCCTTCCGCACCACACGGTCTCGCAGATCGCGCTCGCCGGCGGCGGCGCTCTCGCAAAACCGGGCGAGATCAGCCTCGCCCATCACGGCGTCCTCTTTCTCGACGAGCTTGCGGAGTTCTCGCGTCATGCGATCGAAGTGCTTCGCCAACCGCTCGAGGAGGCGACGGTCACGATTGCGCGCGCCGCCGGAACCTTCACGTATCCTGCGCGCTTCGCGCTCGTCGCGTCGATGAACCCTTGTCCCTGCGGGCACCGCGGGACGCGCGGCGCAGAGTGCCGGTGTGACGACGCGGCCGTGGCAAAGTACCTCGGCAAACTCTCGGGGCCGCTCGTCGACCGCATCGACGTGCAGATCGAGGTCGGGCGCGTTCCGTTTGACGACATGGTGCGGCGCAGCGACGGTGAAAGCTCGCGGGAGATTCGCACTCGCGTCGTCGCGGCGCGGGAACGGCAATCGCGACGATTCACGGGAACGGCGCTGAGCGCAAACGCCCAGATCCCGCCGAGCGCGATGCGGCGCTACTGCACGCTCGACGATGCGGCTCTCCGCATTCTTGCTGCGGCGAGCGCAAAACGGCAGTTCTCCGCACGCGCGGTCGATCGCATCGTGCGCGTCGCGAGAACCATCGCAGACATCGCGGGAAACGACGGCATCGCCACCGAGCACGTCGCCGAAGCGATCACCTATCGCAGCTTGGAACGCCTCGCACCCTAATGCCCGTCACGCGTCGTACGCAGGACGTACGCCCAGTGCGGTAAATGCGATTCCCGTGCTGAGGCAACTGCGCGCCGGCGGTTACGGCCCGGCGCTCGTCGTGCTCTGCGCGAGCGCCGTCGTCGTTACGGCGTCGTGTCTGCTTCCCTCCGACATGGAGCGCTACTGGCTCGCCGATACGGGGCGATGGAGCCTCGCCCACGGACGCATTCTCGAATCGCTGCAGGGTTCGTGGTATCCGAGCCGGCCGTGGGTGAACGAAGAGTGGCTCGTCGGGATCGCGACCGCGTGGACGCAGCAGCATGGGCTCTACGTGCTGCTCGAACTGCTCTTCGCGGCGTGCACGATCGCCGGCGTCGCCTTCGTCGCGTACGAAGGCATCCGCACGCGCACGCACCCGCTCGTCGCATGCGCGCAAGTGGGCGTCACGGCGATCGGCGCGGTCTTCTTCGCGCAGGACCGCGCACAGACGCTCGTCTGGGCACTTCTTCCCGCGCTCGTCATCGTCTGGCGCTCGCGCCCGTGGGCGGCGATACCGCTGCTCGGGCTGTGGGCGAACGTGCACGGTTCCTTTCCCGTCGGCGTGCTCTGGATGTTGTTGCACCTCGATCGCCGCAGGGCCGCACCATTCGCGCTCGCTACGCTCACAACGCTCGCAAATCCGCTCGGCTGGCATCTCTGGCTCTTCACGATTGCGCTCGCGCGCAATGGACGCCTCGCGGAATACGTGAGCGAATGGACTCCGGCACTCGCGAGCTATACCGGCGTCCTCGTAGCACTACTCGCACTCGGACCGCTCTGGCTCCGCCTTCCAGCGGGTCTGCGCGTGCACCGGCCCATCAACTGGGGAAACGTGCTATTCCTCGCCGCCAGCGCTGTGGGAACGGTGATCGCGATTCGCTACGCGCTGCTCCTCTTCTTGACCACCGCGACGATTCTCGGCGAAACCTTCCGCACGACTGCGCAGCCGATGCCGCGCGTCGCGCGCGCAGCGGCCCTGCTCTTCGCCGCGATGGTACTCGCGCTGGGCGGCAAAGCGCTGCTCCAAGCACGCATCTCACACGATCGGCTCTTCGGAGGGCTCACGAGCGGCATCGCGTTCGCACCGTGCGCGCCGGTCGTGCGCGGAGAGCGTGTCTTCACCGACGCGTTTCAAATCGGCAGCCTCGTCGAGTTCGCGGGCGGCTCGGCGAACGTCGACGGCCGAATCGACGCCTTCCCGCTCTCCGCGATTCGGAACTCCGCATTCGTCCTGCGCCATCCGCACCGAGCGTCGGCCGTCGTCGCGCGCAGCGGAGCCTCGACGCTCGCGCTCGCGGGTACGTTCGTGCCGCCGCAGCGGATCTGGCGGCGCGAGGGAAGCTGCGGCGGCGTTCGGCTCTACCGGCGCAGAGCCCCTACGTGAGCTGCGGCACGCTCTCGCCGTCGAGAAAGACGCCGAGCTGGTCGCTGGAGAACTGCACGCCGCTGAAAAACGGGCCAAACTCCGCATAGCGCGCGCTTGCCTCGTCGAAGCGCATCTCGTAGACGAGTTTCTTAAAGACGAGCGGATCGTCGGCATAGAGGTCGACGCCCCATTCGTAATCGTCGTAGCCGATTGAGCCCGAGATGACTTGCGTCACCAGGCCGTGGTAGGTGCGGCCGATCTTGCCGTGTTCGTTCATTAGTCGCTGACGCTCTGCGTACGCAAGCGCGTACCAGTTCTCACGCTCGCCGCGCCGCTTGTTCATGGGATAGAAGCAGATGTACCGCCGAGCGGGGATGCGCGCCCACAATCGCGGCGCGACGTGCGGGCTCTCCTCCTGCGCGCGCACGAGCTCGTCGAAGCCGGCGAACCATTCCGGCGTGGCGCGCACGAGCCCGCGCTTGTCGAGCTCGGCATGAATCTTCGCGGTCGCGTCGTACAGACCGAGTTCGAGCACCGACGTGTACGACGCGCGCGGCGCGAGCAGGGCACGTACGTCGAGCTTATCCACGAGCGCTTGTGTGTACGCGAGCTCGTCGTAACAGCGAGCGTAGTGCACGAGCATGAAATCGCCCTTGTGCCCGACGAGGTTGCACAGCGCCAAGTCGCCGTCGCTGCGATGTTTGAGCTGATCGAAGAGGTCCGCGGCTTGCGACGCAATCTTCGCGCGGCGCTTTGCAGCCAAATCGTCCCAGGCGCGACGGTCGAACGCGAAGACGCGGTGGAGAATCCACCAGCCTTCAAGCGATTCGGGAACGCTCGGATTGCGCATCTGGGGCGAGTCCCTACGTACCGCGCGCGAGCGCGCGCTGCCTGCGCACCTCGGCCTCGACCTCGGCTTCGAGCACCTCCGGGCGTTCGCGATACTTTGCCCACAGCTGCGGCATGTGCGCGATCGCGTCGAGCACGCGCGCGTAGACGGCGTTGACCGGCGTGGGAACGCGGTACTCCAAACCGGCGGCGGCGACGGCGCCGTTGAGGACCGTCACTTCCGTCTCCGGTTTGCCGCCGCGCAGATCGAGGAGCAGCGACGGCGGCTTCGTGCCGCGCGCGCCGGCGATGCGCGACGCGAGCACCGCGCGTGCAACGCCGCTGGGCAGCGTCACAACGCCGAGCAGCCCGCGCACGGGGTACCGCGGCAGATCGACCGGGGCGACACCGATCGCGCGCATGACCGCACGCACTTCGCGCAGCATCCGAATCTCTAGCGCGAAGACGCGCTCGAAGTGCACGAGACGGTTCGGCAGGACGTTGAGAATCGCGCAGCTCGCGTTTGCGACGACGTTGAGCGCAAGCTTGCTCCATTTGAGCGATCGCCAGTCGTCGAGGACTTTGACGGTCAGACCTGTGCTCGCGAAGGTGGCGACGAGCCAGTTGAACGCGGTCTCTCCGGTGGGCGCGAGCCCGAGCGCGCCGTCTTTCGTGGCTTTGGCCCTCCCCTCGCGGTCGCGTGCCACGGGAACGGTGAGTGATGCCGCAACGACGTTGCCGGCGCCGAACGCGGCGATGAGCTGCTCTTCGTTCCCTACCCCGTTCTGCGGCGAGACGAAGACGCACTTCGCCGGATAGGCGATCGCCGCTCGTAGCGTTGCGACCGCAGACGCGGTATCGTACGATTTCACCGCGACGATCGCGACGTCGGCGTCGCACGGCGTCACGTCGGAGAGATTGCGAGGCGCGTAGGTCACGTCGACGCCGATCCCCTGGAGCAGGTCGCCAAGGTACGAACCGACGGCGCCTTTGCCGACGACGTAGACCTTCACTGCGCTGCCGCGCGATCGGTCGAACCGAACCCACCTGCGCCGCGATCGGTCGCGTCGAGGCTGTCGACGAGGTCGAACTCGGCGCGTGCGACCGGAGCGACGACGAGTTGGGCGATGCGATCGCCACGGCGAATCGTCACCGCCTCACGTCCGTGATTGACGAGCACGATGCACACCGGCCCGCGGTAATCTTCGTCGATCGTCCCCGGCGCGTTCAAACACGTGATTCCGCTGCGGTGCGCCAAGCCGCTGCGCGGCCGCACCTGCGCTTCGAATCCCGGCGGCAACGCGATTGCAAAGCCGCTTGGAACGAGGGCGCGCTCACCGGGCTGCAGCACGATGGCCGTCTCGACGGCGGCGCAGAGATCCGCACCGGCAGCGTGTGCGCTCATGTACGCCGGCAGGGGCAGATCGCGTCCCTCGGGCAGACGCACGATCGCAACCCGCGCACCGGTTCTCATCGCCGCTCACTTTGAGAGCAGCGCTGCCAACTCTTCTCGGAAGCTCTCTATGTCGCGGAACGAACGGTAGACGCTCGCAAAACGAATGTATGCGACGGGATCGAGCGACTTGAGCGCTTCCATCAGCTTCTCGCCGATGAGCGATGCCGGCACCTCGCTCTCGCCGCGTGCGAAGAGCGCGCGCTCGAGCTCGGCTGCTACGGCTTCCATGCGGTTCTCCGAAATCGGCCGCTTTTCGCAGGCTTTGCGCAGCCCCGAGAGCAGCTTCTCACGATTGTACTGCTCGCGCCGCCCGTCTTTCTTGACGACGAAGAGCCGCGGCGTTTCCTGACGTTCGTACGTCGTGAAGCGGTGCTTGCAGCGCGGGTCGAGACACTCGCGCCGCCGGCGCACGACGGATTCGTCGTCGCGGGAATCGACGACGCGCGTCTCACTCTTTCGGCAAGTTGGACAGGTCAGGGGACGATCGTTCCTTTCGTCCCCCACATGGCTTCCCTAGTGGGTGACCCGCCTATTATACACTATAGAGCCCCTGCGCTTCGCGCAGGGTGCTTATGCGGCGGCCCCGATCTTAAACATTTTCGTGCCGCAGACGGGGCACTTGCCCTCCGTCGCCGGGCGTCCGTTCTTCATCGTGATCTGCACGGCGTCTTTGATCTGACGCTTCGTCTTGCATTTCACACAATAGGCTTCAGCTGCCATGGTTAACTCCCTCAGAGACCGGCGTGTTGCGGCGCCCCATTCCGCGGCGCGGGCACCTTTCCCCCTGTATGGAAGCCCCTCGATTCGTCCTGCGGGCGGACATCGCGGCGCTGCGGGAGCCCAGGGAGTTCGCTTGCAGGCTCGAGGGGCTCTGGTGTTCGGGACATCTCGAAGGGCTCCGGAGAACGAGCGTGGCCGTCGTCGGGACCCGCGCGGCCACCCCCTACGGCCGCCGCCTCGCCCATGCCATCGCGCACGATCTCGCCGGCGCAGGGTACTGCATCGTCTCCGGTCTCGCGCTCGGCATCGACGCCTGCGCCCACGAGGGCGCCCTTGACGCGGGCGGGGTGACGGTGGGGGTTATCGGGAGCGGGCACGAGCGGTTCTTTCCCCGCCGGAACCTCGCCCTAGCACAGCGGATCGTCGCTCATGCGGGCGCGGTGCTTTCGCCGTTCTCGCCGCAGGAGCGGGCGTACCCTGCGAACTTCCTGCAGCGCAACGGCATCGTTGCAGCGCTCGCCGATGCCGTCGTCGTCGTCGAAGCACCCGCGCGCAGCGGCGCGCTGAACACCGCCGGATGGGCTGCCGGCCGAATACCCGTCTTGGCCGTACCGGGCGACGTGGACCGGTCTCACAGCGCGGGATGCCTCGCGCTCATTCGCGACGGCGCGACGCTGGCGCGCGGCGCCGCCGACGTGCTCGAGGCGCTCGGCGTCACCGATGCGCCACTCCTCGCGCCGGCGCGCGCCGCACCGCGCGATCCACTCTCCCCATCGAGCCTGGCGTGCCTGGAACGCGGCGAGTGCGACCTCGACGAGCTCGTCTCTGTTACGAACGCGCCGGCGTCTGCGGTCCTAGCGTCGCTCGCGCTGCTCGAAATCGACGGGCGCATCGACATGCGCGGGCCGTCGCGCTACGCCGGAAGATGACCGCGGCGCGACGGCGCGAACTTTGGCTCCGGTGGAGCCCGCAGCAGCCGATCTACGCATGCTCCCCGACGACGCATTGCGCGCGTTGGGCGACACCTTGCGCGAGTTGGCCGCCGATCTGTACGCGGGAGCCGAGATCGACGTCTCGTTCGACGAGCCGAGGCGGCCCGAGTTCGGCGAGTTTGCAACGAACGCCGCGTTTGCGCTCGTTCGGACGGCGCGCCGTGCACCGCAAGAGGTTGCCACCGCGCTCGTCGCCGGCCTGCGCTCGCGCACGCCGCGCACCGTGGAACTCTTTTCGAGCATCGAACCCGTCGCCGGCTTCATCAACGTGCGGCTCGCGCCGCCGATTTGGCAGGCTGCCGTCGGCGCGATCGTGCGCGACGGCGAAGCCTTTGCGGTAGGCTCGCACCGCGGCGAACGCCTCTCGCTCGAGTTCGGCAGCGCGAACCCGACGGGGCCGCTCGTCGTCGTACAGGGACGCGCGCTCTCACTCGGTGACACGCTTGCGCGCACGATGCGGCTGCGCGGCTACGACGTCTTCGTCGAGTGGATCATCAACGACACCGGCGGGCAGCTCGAAACGCTCGGACGCTCTGTCGACGCGCGTTACCGGCAGCTGGAGAATCCCGGCGTTCCCTTTCCCGACGACGGTTATCCCGGTGACTATCTCGTCGCGATCGCACGCAAACTGCACGACGAGCGCGCGACGCAGATCGCCACCATGGAGCCGCGCGAACGCGCGGCGTTCATGGCGCAGTTCGCGCGCGACGTTCTCGTCGAGCAGCAATGGGAGAGCGCCAAGCGTTTCCGCGTCCGGTACGACCTCTGGCAAAGCGAACGCGAGCTGCACGAAACGGGGCGCATTGCCGCGGGTATCGAGCGCCTGAAAGATCTCGGCCTCACGTACGAAGCAGACGGCGCGCTCTTCTTTCGCGCAACGCAGTTCGGCGACGATAAAGACCGCGTTCTTGTCCGTGCCGACGGCAGGCCGACGTACTTTTGCACCGACGTCGCCTACCACTACGAGAAACTCCAGCGCTCCGATCGCGTCATCGACATCCTCGGACCCGACCATCACGGCTACATCGGCAGGCTTGCGGGGCTTGCTGCCGCGCTCGGCTACCCCGGCAGGTTAGAGGTGCTCATCGCCCAGCAGGTGACGCTCGTGCGCGGCGGCGAGCAGCTCTCGATGAGCAAGCGCGCGGGAAATATCGTGACGCTCGATGAGCTCGTCGACGAAGCGGGCGTCGACGCGTCGCGATTCTTCTTCGCCATGCTCTCGACCGACTCGCCGCTCACGTTCGATCTCGATCTTGCCGTGGCGCAAAGCAACGACAACCCCGTCTACTACGTGCAGTACGGGCACGCGCGCATCGCCTCGGTGCTGCGCCGTGCGGCTGCGGCAGACGTGCGAGCGGCGGGCAGCGCCGAGTTGCGCTCGCTGCAGCATCCTGCGGAGCTTGCGCTCGCGCGGCGGCTCGCCGACCTTCCGCACGTTGCGCAGAGCGTCGTCGATCAGCTTGCACCGCATCGTCTGGCGCGCTACGCGCGCGAGGTCGCTGCCGACTTCCACCAATTTTACACCGAGTGCCGCATCCTCGACGAGCAACGGGAGCGCCGCCTCGCGCGCCTGGCGCTCTCGCTTGCGGCACAACGCGTGCTCGCGATCGTCCTCGGCCTGCTCGGCGTCACGGCACCGGAGTCGATGTGATGCCGCTCGGTACGCCGGCGAACGCGGTGCTCGCCGCGCTCTGGCTCGTGGGACTCTTCTACGCCGCCCCGCTGCTGCGCGGCGGCCCGCGCCTCGCCGACCGCGTGCGCGATGCCATCGTCATCGGCGTCGCCATTCCGCTCGTGCTCGCGTTCCTGCACCTGCTGTACTGGCCGGCCTGCTGGTTCGCGCTTGCGCTCTGCCTCGCAGCGGCGTTCGCGCGCCGGCGCCACGCCCGCGATTTCGACGAACCCGTGCCATACATACTGCTGGCGGCACTCGCCTTCGTCGCGTGGCCGCAGCTCGCGAGGCCGCCGCTCGACGGCGATACACTCGCCTACCACCTGCCCAATGCGGCTGCATGGGCGCACGCGCACGGCATCTGGACGACGCAGACGCGTTACTGGTGGTATCCGCCCGCATCCGAACTCTTCGCCTCCGCGCTGTACGTCGTCTCGACGCCGTTCGCAATCGGTTGGAGTGGTTTGGCTGCGCTGTCGCTGCTCGGGCTTCGTCTCTACGCCTGGGCGCGTGAAGGCGCGCTGCTGCCGCGCCGGCTTGCCGACATGCTCGCAGCTGCGACGGTCGCCGTGCTGCCGCTCGCGCTGCAAGCCGGAACGCTGCAAAACGACGTATGGCTCGCGGCGTTCTTCGTCGAGATTCTCTGGAGCGCTCCGGTCGACGACGTAACCGTTCTGCGATCGGCAGCGCTCTGCGCACTCGTGAAGCCCGACGGCTGGATCTATGCGGCGATCGCTCTGGCGGCATCCGCGGCAAAACCGCGCGCGTGGCTGGCCGCGGGAGCGGCGGTACTGCTCTGGTGCGTGCACGACGCCGTGCTTTGGCATGGTGCGTTCGTGCCGCCCGCGTCAACCGCCGTCCCGCATCTGTGGCGGTCGACGATGGCAGCACATCCGCTCGCGACGCTCGAACTCGGCGTCGCGGCGTTCGCGCGGCTCGCCCCCTTCGGTTTCCTCCTCGTTCTCGCCGCGTTCGCGTCGCCGCGGCTCGCTCGCGATGCGCCGCTGCGCTGGGCCGGCATTGCGGCGGCGCTCGTCGCGCTCGTCATGCCGTTCGGCTTCTACGGCGCTGGTCCGCAGCTCGCAACGGGCGCGTCGCTGCGGTACTTCGCTCCCGCGATGGCGATCGGCGCCGTCCTACTCGCGCAGCACCTGCAGCCGCTGCGCAAGCTTGCACTCTGGCTCTTGCTCGCCGGCACCGTCGCCGAAGCCGCCGGCGTCCTGACGATCTTCGCGAACGATCGCGTCGCGCTGTTTGCGCTTCCCGTCGCTCTGGCCGTGCCGCTCGCCGTCGCGCTTGCGCGGCGTTCGAACACGCGATGGTCGCTCGTCCTCGCCGGCGCGGCGGTGGTGATCGTCACGTCGCTCGTCGCTGCGCGAACGACGACGCGCTTCTACGCCGATGCGTTCGCGGTGCGTGGGGTACGCTCGGGCGTCTACGCCTGGCTCGCACGTACGAGGCCCCCGCGCGTCGCGGCTTGGGGTCTGCGCGCCGGCACGGTCGCGGTTCTCTCACCGCGAAGCATCGCCGTCGACGTGCCGGATGCAGACGCGTGCGGCCACGCGCGCATCGCGCACGCGGTGCTCGTCGCGCTCGCCGAGCCGACGCATTCGCAGCGTTTCGACCGCTTACGCATTCACGACGCCGCGCTCTGCGGCAGCGTGCTCTATCGCGACCCGATCGCCATCGTCGTCGATCCGCAGAAAGGAATGCCATGACGCCAACGAGCCTACCGCCGCGGCCGCCCGATGGTACGTACGTCTACCGCGCCACGTATGCCGGCAGTGAGATCGCAAAGGATACGATCGTCGTCACGTCCTCGGGCACCAACGTCGTCGTGCGCGATGCCGGAACGATCAGCGTGCAGAGCGTCTCCGCGCTCGCGACGACGACGTTCGACGCCGCGACGCTCTCCGAAACCGGTTACACGGCCGATTTCACGCTTCCGGCCGGAACGCAGCACACCGACGTCTCGTTCGCTCCGGGCGATGTCACCGTTCGCGTGCCGGGCCAGATCGTTTCGATCAAAGCCGATCCTTCCGCGCCGCTCGAGTTCACGGGCGACAATCTCGCGGGAAGCTTCTTCATGCTCCTCGCGGCCTTGCACGCCCATGCTGCGGCACGCTTTACCCTTGCCGCGCTCGAAGGCGGCGTCGCGCTCGTGTCGCAGGTGCAGCCGCTCGCGAACGCAACGCGGCCACCAGGCGTTCCCTCGGCAGACATTGCGGCAGACGTCACATTCGGACAGGCCGCCCAGACCTTCTGGTACGATCCCGCGACGTACGTCGTCGACGCCGTGGAGATTCCGTCGCAGGGTGCCGAGATACGCCTCGTCTCACGCAGCGCCGGCGTCACGGCGGCAACGCCCGAACCGCTCGCGACGCCGGTTCCGACGCCGCTCCCGCACTTCAGCAGCACGAACGTCAGCTTCGTCTCGGCCGGCGGAATCCGTCTCGCCGGCACCGTGACGGTTCCTCACGGCACACGGCACCGTTTCCCCGCGGTGATCCTCGTGCACGGCAGCGGACCCGAGAACCGCGACGAGAGCATCGGTCCGAACCTCGTTTTTCTCCAACTGAGCAATGCGCTCTCGAATGCCGGATACGTCGTCGTGCGGTACGACAAGCGCGGTATCGGGCGAAGCGGCGGGAACGCCGCGACGTCGACGCGCAACGACCTTCTCGCCGACGTGCGCGCCGCACTCGCATTTGCGAAGACGCTGCCGAGCGTCGATCCGCATCGCATCTTTCTGCTCGGTCACAGCGAAGGCGGAGAGCTCGTTCCGAGCGTGGCGGCCGGAAATCCGGCGGTCGCGGGAATCGTGCTCATGGCACCGCCGGCGCTGCCGTTGGCACAGATCGTCATGGAACAGACGCTCGAGTCGGTCACCGCCGCGCAGCGCGCGGCGGCCCGGCGTGACGAGCTTGCCGCGCTCGAGAAGATTCGAAACGGCACGACGACGGGACCGGGAATGCCCTGGCTACGCAGCTCCCTCGACGTCGACCCGATCGTCGCCATCGCGCGCGTGCGCGCGCCGATCCTCATCCTCCAGGGTGCGGACGACGTGCAGGTCCTCCCGCGCGACCTTCCGCGCCTCGTCAACGCAGCGCGACGCGGCAATCGCGACGTGACGGTGCGCATCTTCCCCGGCGACAACCATCTCTTCATGCGCGTGACGCCCGGCGAACCGCTCACGCCGCAGGCGGCCCTGCACCAGTACCTTACCGTTCCCGGCTACGTGGACCCCGCAGTGCTTGCAACGCTCATTCGCTGGCTGAACGTGCATGCGCACTCGTGTTGTCCGTAGCGTGTAACCACGGGCCGAGGTAACGCCACAGAATCTTGACGAGCGCGGCTGCGGGAATGCCAAGGATCAAACCAGGAATCCCGAACAGCTCTCCACCGGCGAAGACCGCGAACATGACCCCGATCGGTGAGACGCCGATCGTGCTGCCCATGATGCGCGGAACGAGGACCATGTCGCTGATGCGCGCCATGACGAACATGACGACCTGCACCCAGAGCATCATCCAGCCGCCCTGCGGCGCGCAGAGAACGAGCGCGATCAGCTGAGCGACGACCATGCCGATTACCGGCACGGCGTACGCGACCGCGGAGATCAACCCGATGATAAGCGGGTACTTGAATCCGATGGCGGCGCTCGCGCCGGCGATAACGATGCCGGTGATTGCACTCACGAGGAGCTGTCCGAAAATGTATCGCCCGAAGACGTCGGTCACCTCGGTGAGAATCTTGCGCGCGGTCGCGCGGCGGCGCGGGGGAAACAGCAGCGTGAAGCCTTCCGAAATGGACTCGTCGTTGAGCAAAAAGTAGAACGAAAGCACGATCGCGGCAAAGGCGATGAAGAGCCACGTTGCAGTATTGATGACGAGCGTTCCGAGCGAGGCGATCGTTCCCGTGGCGAAGGCACCGATGCGATCGGCACCGATCTGCGTCACGTCCACCGATGGAATCTGCAGCATCGGCAGCCGGCTCTGCAGCACCGCGCGCATGTCGATCGCCCAACCATGGATGGCCTGCGCATACGTGGGCATGTTCGCGATCAAGAGCTGGCTCTGCAACGCCGCCATCGGCACGATGACGAGAACGAGAAGCACGACGACGAGGACGAGCACGATGTAGACGAGCGTGATCGCGAGCCACTTCGGCACGCGCACGCGCCCAAGCAGCGTCACCATCGGGCGAACCCCGAACGCGATGAACGCCGCGATCGTGAAGATCGCGATCGTATGCGGGATGAGCTTTGCAACCCACCAGACCGCAATGAGGCCCACGAGCGTCACGACGATCCAAAAGACGCGGCGGGAGGCCGCCGAGCTCAGAGCCGTTTGCACAGCTGTCGCCGCTCCGTCGCGTAGCCGGCGCGCTCGTAGAGGCGCGATGCCGGCTCGTTGCCTTGCGTCACCATCAGTGAGATATACGGCAGACCGAGCCTTCGAGCCTCATCTTCCGCGGCAGTCAGGAGCGCCGGTGCGGCGCCCCGCCCCCGCAGCGACGGGTCGACGGCCATGTACGCGATAAACGCCTGCGGCTGCAGGCTCACCTCGTCGGGGAGGTCGTCCAGAAGGATGAGGAAGCCCGCCGAGGCGCCACCGTGCTCTGCAACGAGCAGTACGTGGCGCTGGGCGCGCACGACGTCGAGAAGCCGCGCGTACCCCAGGCGCAAGGCGGCGTCGGTTGCCCCGCGGACGCGGCTCGCGTCGAGGGTGCGTTCTCCCAGCCGTTCGACGAACGGCCAATCCGCGGCCGTGCCGCGCCGGACGGTCACGCGCGCCATCGCGCGGCGAGTCGCTCGAGCGCGTCGAGCAAGAGCGCGTTCTCGTCGGGTGCGCCGATGGTCACGCGCAGGCGTCCCGGCATGCGCAGCGCATCCCCGGACCGGACGATGATCCCTTCGTGCAGGAGATCTTCGTGCGCACGCGTTGCGCTGACGGGAACGGCGAGTGCGTGAAAGTTCGCCTGCGTCGGATACGCGTGCAAGGCCAGGCGCCCGAACGCCGCAGCGAGCCGCACCTTCTCCGTCTCGTTATTTTGGATGCTGCGCCGCACGAACGCCTCGTCGTCCAATGCGGCGGCAGCGCCGGCGAGTGCGGGAGCCGCGACGTTGAACGGAAGGCGGAGACGGTCGAGCCTCGCTATCGTCTCCCGATCGGCGAAGCCGTACCCGAAGCGCAGGGCGGCGAGTCCGTAGATCTTCGACGTCGTCCGCAAGACGATCGTCCGCGGACGCTGCATGACGCCGGCGATCGCATCGACGCACTCTTTCGATGCGTACTCGCGGTACGCTTGGTCGACGACAAGCACGATGCCGGCCGGCAGCGCGTCCACGAACGCGCCCCAGTGCTCGCGCTCCACCGCAGTGCCGGTGGGATTGTTCGGATCGCAGACGAAGAGCATCGTCGTTTTCGGCGTTACGGCGGCGAGCATCGCCTCGAGGTCCGTGACGCCGTCGCGCAGCGGCACCTCGACCGCAGCCGCGCCGCGAAGGGAGATTGCCAGCCGGTAAAGGAGAAAGCTCGGCACAGCAAGCACCGCTTCATCGCCCGGGTACAGGAACGTCTCGGCGGCGAGTTTTACAATCTCGTTGCTGCCGTGACCGAGCACGACGTTCTCGATGCTCAGGCCGTGACGCAGCGCGAGTCTCTCGCGCATCTCCAAATACGCGTCGTCGCCGTAGCGATTGAGATCGCCGAGCGCCCGCATCGCGGCGAGCGCTCGCGACGACGAACCCAATGGGTTCTCGTTCGATGCGAGCTTCACGATGCGCCGCTGCGCCCCGGCACGACGGCGTGCTTCTTCGACGGACGTCGCACGTTCGTACCCTTCAAGCACGGCGCGACCCAGGATCGGTGAGCGGCACGCCGCTGCTGCACTGCGGGCACTGGTGCGGCTCGTACGAGCGCAGAGGGAGCGCGAGCAGCGAAAAGAGCGGCACGCCGAGATCGACCGGTCCGCGCACGACGATCGCACCGGCACCGAGTATCGCGGCGCCGCTCTCGCGCACGATCTCCAGCACCTCCTTCATCGACCCGCCGGTCGTAATGACGTCTTCGACGACGAGCGCGCGGTCGGTCCGCGCGATCGTAAAGCCGCGACGAAGCACCGGCCTGCCGTGCTCTTTCTCGACGAAGACCGCATGCGTGCGCAGCGCTCGCGCGACCTCGTAGCCGAGCAGGATGCCGCCGACGGCGGCACTCACGACGATCGTGGGTGCGCCGGGTGCGAAGCGCTGCGCGATGCGCGCGGCGACCGGCTCGAGCAGCGCCGGATCCTCGAGAATGCGAAACTTCTGCACGAAGCGATCGCTGTGGCGTCCGGAACTGAGGGCGAAGTGCCCTTCGAGGAGCGCTCCGCGCAGCGCGAGCGTCTCGCGCAGGGAAGCAGTATCGCTCATCGCTCTGGCAACGCCATCGACTCGAGGATCGCGGCCGCTGCCGCACGGCGGTTCGCAGCCTGCACGATTGGCCGCCCGACGACGAGAAAATCCGCGCCGGCGATGACCGCTTGCGCGGGCGTTGCAGCGCGGCGCTGATCGCCAGGCGCCGTACCCTGCGGACGGATGCCGGGAACGAGCGTCAGCAGGTCGCCGCCGAAGGCATTCTTCATCTCGCGCGTCTCGTCCGGACTGCAGACGACGCCCGCGCAGCCGGCTTCGCGCGCGAGCGACCCCAGGCGCAGCGCGTTCTCGACCGGCGAGCCCGTTAAGCCGAGCTGCGCGACGTCGCCGGGAGCGAGCGACGTCAAGATCGTCACGGCAAAGACGAGTGGTGCCCCCATTTCAAGCTCTCGCGAGCGCTCCCGCGTCGCCTCCACCGTGGCCTGCATCATCGCGACGCCGCCGAGCGCGTGGACCGTGAGCATACGCACCGGCGGCGAGACGAGCGCGCGAGCCGCGGCGCCGGCCGTGCGCGGGATGTCGTGCAGCTTTGCGTCGATACAGCACCGCACGTCGCGCGCTTCGCAGTACGCGAGAATGCGCTCGCCGTAACCGTGGAGCGCTTCCAATCCGATCTTGTACGTAATGTCCAACTCGTACAGCTCGTCGACGAGCGCTTCCGCCTCGTCTGCAGTACGCACGTCGAGCGCCACAACGAGGCCGCTCATCCCGCATCTCCTTCATACTGTTCGGCGCTTGCGAAGCCCACGTTTGCACGCCCGACGATCTCGTGCAGATCGTGTAGGCCGCGCTGCGCCAGATACGCGCTCAACTCGGCAACGATGCGCTCGGGGACCCGCGGATCGAAGAAGTTTGCCGTACCGATGCCGATCGCGCTCGCGCCGGCGAGGAAGAACTCCAACGCGTCCGCGGTGCTTACGATGCCGCCTTGACCGATGATCGGCACGCGCACGGCACGCGCGACCTCGTAGACGGCAAGAACGGCAATCGGGCGAATCGCCGGGCCCGAGAGCCCGCCCGCAACGTTCCCGAGGCGCGGCTGCCAGCGATCGACATCGATCGCCATCCCGCGAACGGTGTTCACGACCGCGAGTGCGTCGGCGCCCTCGGCCTCGGCGTGCTGCGCGATCGTTGCGATGCCAGTGACGTTCGGCGAGAGTTTGACGATGAGCGGCTTGCGCGTAACCCTGCGCGCAGCGCGCACGACGGCAGCCGTCAAGCGGGGATCGCACGCAAACGTTTCGCCTTCGCTCGCGACGTTCGGGCACGAGATGTTGAGCTCGATCGCTGCGATCTCCGGGCGAGCGGCAAGCTTCGCGCAAACCTCTTCGTACTCGTCTACGGCAAAACCGGCGACGCTGCCGATCATCGCGCACGGCGCCTCTGCTAGAGCAACCATCTCGTGCTCGAGATACCAGTCGATGCCGGGGTTCTGCAGCCCGATTGCGTTGAGCATGCCGGCGGGCGTATGGACGAGTCGCGGCATCGCGTTGCCGAGACGCGGTTTTCGCGTCAGGCTCTTCAACACGACGGCGCCGACGCGCGAGAGATCGGCGAAGGGCGCGAACTCCGCGCCCGTTCCGTAGCAGCCGCTGCCCATGAGCGTCGGAAACGGCAGGCGCAGGGCGCCAATTTCGACGGAGAGACCGGCGCTCACCATCGCAGCTCCTGCGCGAGAAAGACCGGGCCCTCGCGACAGATGCGCGCGTGCACGACGCCGTTCTCCGCCGGCGGAAAATGCGGCGCCTGCGCGCTGCTCTGCGCAATGGGAACGACGCAGCCCCAGCAACCGCCGACGCCGCATGCGAACGTCTCCTCGAGCGAGAGCTGGGCCGGAACGCGCATACGCTGCGCGATCGCGGCGGTCGCGCGCAGCATCGGCGTCGGACCGCACGCGAGAATGAGCTCGGGGGCGCGCGCACGCTCGAGCAGCGCCGTGACGTAACCGCGTTCGCCGGCGCTCCCGTCTTCGGTCGCGAGCGAGACCTCGCAACCCGCGCGTGCAAAGCGTTCGTGTTCGACGAGCATCGCCGCGGTGCGCGCACCGTAGTAGAGATGCACCGACGCGCCCACACGGACGAGCGCGACGGCGGCGAGGAAGACCGATGCGATGCCGACACCGCCCGCGACGATTGCGACGTCACGCGGCACGCCGCCGAGATCGAAGCCGTTGCCGAGCGGACCGGCGAGCGCGACTGTCTCACCTTCACGAAGTCCCGCGAGGTCGCGCGTTCTTTTGCCCGCGACGACGAAGAGCAGGTGCACGTCGCGTGCATCGGCGTCGTAGATGCCTAGTGCCACCGCGGCGGCCGCTCCGCCGGGCGGAATCGCCATCACGAACTGTCCCGGTCGCGTTGCCGCAGCGAGCGCAGGCGCACGAACGACGCTGACGACGACGCCGGAAACGGGCTCCCGACGAGCGATGATTCTCGCCTCGTGCACGCGAGCAAGCGATGCCACCGTTTGCACTTCCGCTTGGCTTCTTCAGAGGCGTACCGAGGCGTCCTTCTCCAAAATTTCACAAAACTCGGCCGCAATACCCTGAACTCCCTTGCGAAGTGAGCCGTTATACGGTATAGGCAAGTGAAAGGAGGGACGGAACGTGGCAGGCATCATGGTCTTCAAGTCGCTCGCCGACGCGCTCCGCGCCGGTTACCAAGTGTACGACCGCACGTCGGATGGATATCTCGTGCGAACGCGTACGACTGCGGGCTGGGCGATCGCCCTCGTTTCATACCGCTAACCCCGAATCAAACCTAGACCCTCCCTCGGCATCAAAACGAGACCGCTGGTTTTACACCGGCGGTCTTTTTTCTTGCTCGCTCTGCCACATCTCGTAAGGAGGTTGTGCGCTTTCACTGCGAACGGGGCCACGCGGCGACCCGTGGAACGGAGCACCGAAACGTGCACCGTTGATGAGCGCGTTCACAACCTGCGCGAGCCCGACGAAGAGCGGGATGAGGCCTCCCAAGAGCCACGGCCCAAAGACGAACTCCCCGTCGCGGAATCCTATAAAGGAAAGGCCGATGACGAGTGCGAGACCGATGAAGCTGACCGAGACACCGCGCCGGAGCTGCGAGCCCGCAAAAGCCTCGGGTTCCTGCACGTATGGCCCAGCGAGCGTAGGAGAGCCAGGCGCGTAGCCGTGGCGGATCATCTCCATCCGTTCGCGGTGGGCGAGCAGGCGGAAGAATATCCAGGTGACGATAGGCAGGCCGAACACGACGGCGATCCCGACGATCGCGACGACGTACGGCATGTAGGCGAGCTGATCCATGAGCGGTATTCGAAGGCTCCTTGGGAAAGCATACGCCACCCGGCGGGACATGTTTCGCCCCGCGACCGAAACATGGCCTGGGTGAGGAGCGTATCAGCCCCGTGGCGGCACTTCTTGCGCGCGTGGGCGCCCGAGTGAACAATGCCCCCGAGGATGCTCGCCTCGTGGCGGCGGTGCTGCGCGGCGACAAGGAGGCCTTCGCCACGCTCGTGCGGCGATACGATCGCCCAGTCTATCACCTGGCGTACCGGACGCTTCGCGATGCCGAAGAGGCGCGGGACGTCGCACAGGAAGCCTTCTTTAAGGCCTTTCGCTCGATGCGAACCTTTCGGCCCGATGCGAAGTTTTCGACGTGGATATTCTCCATTACGTATCATGCGTGCTGTGATCGGCTGAACCGGCGCAAGCGGTTCTCGGTCGAAGAACTGCCCGAGCGTGCCGATACGGCGCCCGGCCCCGAGCATCGCGTGATCGCCCTCGACGAAGCGCAGCGTCTGCGCGACGCGATCGATGCGCTGCCGGAGAAGTACCGTGCCGTCGTCACGCTGTACCATCTGCAGGGGCAACAGTACGACGAGATCGCCGCGATCCTCGGGTTGCCCATGGGTACCGTCAAGACACACCTTTTTCGTGCGAAGGAGCAGCTCCGACGGCTCCTCGGGAGGTCGATGCATGAGACTCGATGACGATTCCCTCGACCGCGCCATCATGGCGCTGCCGCTCGAAGAGCCGCCGCCGGAGTTGCGAGCATCGATCCTCGCTGCCACGGCCTACCGGCCGGCACCGCCCTTTACGCTCGCCGAAATCGTCGCGGCGGTAACGGTCGCCGCCATCGCAAGCTGGCTCGCATTCGCCATGGGTCCCAAGATCAGCGACGCCGTCGCCGCAGCCTTCACGCACCTGCGTCTGCTGCTCTGGGTCGCCGTCGGGGTAGGAGCGACCCTGTGGCTCGAGCTGCTCACCGCGGGGCGGCCCGCGTACGCCTTCTCGCGGCGGGCAAAGGTGCGCGCGAAGCCGTAGAGATACGGCATGGAGAACACTGCGCTGCGAACGGTCCTTATCGTCGAGGACGACCCGGCAATCGGTCGCGTCCTGCAGCTCGAGCTCGAGCACGAAGGCTACCGTGTCGAACTCGCAACCGATGGTCTCGCCGGCCTGGAGAAGGCGCTCAAGGAGCCGGACCTCGTCGTTCTCGACCTTATGCTGCCGCGCATGGACGGGTTCGAAGTCTGCAAGCGCATCCGCGCCAAGAGCAGGGTCCCGATCATCATGCTCACGGCGCGGGACGCCGTCTCGGAGCGCGTCGCGGGCCTCGACCTCGGTGCCGACGACTACCTGACCAAACCGTTCTCGACCGAAGAGCTGCTCGCGCGCGTGCGTGCTCGGCTACGCGAGCAAGAACCGCATTCGAGCGTCATCGAGTACCGGGACGTCGTCATGGATCGCGACCGGCACGAAGTCGCGCGCGCGGGGAAGCCGGTCGCGCTCACCGCCAAAGAGTACGCGCTGCTGGAGTACCTGCTGCTCCACCGTAACAAGGTGCACACGCGCGACGAACTCTTCAACGGCGTCTGGGGAAGCGACTTCCTCGGCGATTCGAACCTCATCGACGTCTACATCCGTTATCTGCGCGGAAAGATTGACGACGGACACGAGGACAAGCTCATCACAACCGTCCGCGGCGTCGGATACACGATCAAAGATTGAGGCCGCACTCCGACAGCAGCCTGAAGTGGAAGATCGCCGCATGGTACGCGACGCTGCTCGTCGTCGTCTTGGTGGCGACGAGCGCCATCCTCGTCTGGCGTTTCGGCACCATCATTTACGCGCAGGCGCAGGAGCGCGCGAATACCGTCATGGGGCAGATCTTGGCCGTCGCAAATCCAGTCGGCGCGCCGCTGGGCTTGCAGGACGTCGCCTCGAGCACGCCGCCGCTGCAGGTCTTGCTCAACAGCGCAAACCTCGTCTATTGGACGTCACCGGAGACGGCGATCGAGATCGATACGCCGGCGGGCTATCCCATGGTGAAGTCGGCGAATCTCGGCGGCGGCCGCATTGCCGTCGCACCGGTACGTGCCGGCGGTCCGCAGCTCTTCCACGACGGTATCGTTCGCGGGGAGCCCGCCGTCATCGAGGAT
Organism: Vulcanimicrobiota bacterium; assembly: GCA_027315245.1. GTDB lineage: Bacteria > Vulcanimicrobiota > Vulcanimicrobiia > Vulcanimicrobiales > Vulcanimicrobiaceae > Tyrphobacter. The sequence continues at coordinate 21,326 of DAHUYK010000133.1, forward strand.
CGCCTCGTTCGCGTCGGCGGAACGACGCCGGTCGTCGTGCAGGTCGCTCAATCGCTCGCCTCCGTCTCGCGCGCCGTCGAGGAAGCGCGGCGCACCGTCATGGTCGTGCTAGCATTTGCCGTCGCGGCAGTCGTCGTGCTCTCGATCGTGCTCGCGTCGCAGGCGATCAATCCCATCAACGAGCTTTCACGCGCGATGCGCGAGATCGGGTTCGAACGGCTCGATCGTCGTCTCGCATGGCCGCGAAGCGACGAGATCGGCGTACTCGCGCAGTCGTTCGACGATCTGCTCGCGCGCTTGGAGGCGTCGTTCTCACGCGAGCGCCAGTTCATCTCCGACGCGTCGCACGAACTCAAGACGCCGCTCACCTCGATCAACGCTAACGCGCAGATGCTCTTGCGATGGGCGGATCGCAACGAGCGCGTCCGCCGCGACAGCGTGGAAACGATCGCTCGCGAGAGCGCGCTCGTCGGCGAGATGGTGAGCGGCATGCTGACGCTGGCAAAGGCGGATCGTGGCGACGAGATACCCAAGGAGCCCGTCTCGCTCATCGAAGCAGCGCGTGAGGTGGTGCGGTATGCCGAGCCGCGCGCGCACGAGAAAGGGCTCGACCTGCGCTTCGAGCAGGTGAGCGATTCCGCCATCGTTCTCGCCGACGCGAATCTCATCCGCCAGATGATCGGCAATCTCGTGGACAACGCGATCAAGTTCACGGAGACCGGCGGCATCGCGGTGCGAGCCGGCAGAGAGGACGGGCAGGGCTGGCTCGAGGTAGCCGACACCGGCCCGGGCATTGCAGCCCTTGATCTGTCGCGCATCTTCGAGCGCTTCTACCGCGCGGACCGCTCCCGGTCGCGCAGCGTTCCCGGAACGGGTCTCGGGCTCGCCATCGTCCGCTCGGTGGCGCGCGTTCACGGCGGCAACGTTGACGTGCAGAGCGATGCCGGCACGGGAAGCCGCTTTCGCGTGACGATTCCGCTGCTCGCGGCGCTTCTCGCTGTTTTCGGTTGGAGCGCCGTTCCGGCGCGCGCCGCCGTCCTTGCGACGACCGACAGCCCCATCGTCAACGTCCTCGTCCAGCACGGCAGGCTCGAGGTGGGTACGTGGAACCGCGATGCGGTGCGTGTCGACACGGGCGGTGTGGTCACCTGGAAACGCTTCGATGCCGACGACGCCGCGCACAGAGTTCCCGCCGAGATCAACTCGTGGGCCGTCACGGTCCAGACGCCGCAGGGACCGGCGGCACTGCCGGCCGAGAGCTTCGTGCTTCCGCGGCTGCCTCCCGGACCGCACGACGGCGTCGCCGTGCACGCCGCGACCGATACCACCGTCTTGGTTCCGTCGCATACCGCGCTGCTCATCGTGCGCGTCGAGAACGGCGTGCTCACGGTCAGAGGGTATCGCGGCGCGCTCGTCGCGCACGTACGGCGAGGCACGCTGCATCTGCTGCACGTGGCGGGTACGGCCTACGCGCAGGTCGTCGCGGGGAACCTCGTCGCCGTGCGATCGCGGTTCGATCGGCTGCGAGCGCGCACGGCGATCGGTAGCCTCTTCTTCGAACGCTGCGCAGCGCAGGAGATCCAGGCGACGGCCGTGCGCGGCAGCGTCGTCTACGACGACGGCACCTTCACGCAAGGTCCCGCGTACTTTTCGAGCGGCGACGGAAACGTCGCCATCGGCATCGCGTCCGGAAGCGCGACGATCGACGGCCGCAGCGCCCGGCAGCGCACCGTTGTCGATCTTCCGCAGGGAAGCTGGCGGCGCAAAAACGATGGGAGCATTCTCGCGACGCTTGGGGGCGGCGGCGCGTTCGTGACCGCCGTGGCGCAAGGCGTGTTCGGGCTCTACGAAGGCAGCATTGCGGGACGTCGGACGCTAGCCGTCAAACTCGGCCTGCCTCGCATTCCACTGCAAGATCGACGAGCATCCCGTCCTCGGCAGCGATAGCGCGCACCCCCAAGCGATCTTCGAGTGCTGCGGCGAGCGCCGCCGGATCGCGTTCCAGCATCGTGGTTCCAAAATGCTGAAAGATTGCAACGCGCGGTTCCACGGCTTCGACGATCCGCTGTGCGTCCTCCCAGGTGAGGTGATCGACGTCCATCGTATCGCGATAACGCAGCGCGTTGATGACGATGACGTCGGGCCGGTGACGCGCGTAGTCCTGCGCAAGCCCGTCGAAATAACGTCCGCACGGCAGGTACGCAACGCGTATGTCTGCGTACGAGAAGTGCAAGCCGTACGTCTGCGAGGCGTGCACGTGCGCGATCGACGTGCGCACCTCGACGCCGCCGATACGATAGGGGCCGCCCTGCGGTTCGAGCGCAACGACGCGCTCTGCGAAACGCTGGGCGTACGGAAGCACGACCGCCTCCCCCTCGAGCGCGTCGTGCGGAGCAAGGATTGCGCCGCGTTTGCGATGCCCCCCGGCCGTCATCGCCTCGATGATGGCGTTCACGTCGCCGGAGTGATCGAGATGCTTGTGCGACAGGAGCACGCCGTCGAGTTCGCGCGGGTTGCACGGTGGAACGTGCGAGAGCGCGCGAACGAGCGCTCCGGGCCCGGGATCGACGTGGAGCTGCGTCTCGCCGAATCGCATCCACATGCCGCCCGAGGCGCGAAGCTGGCGCGCGACGACGAATCGCGCGCCTCCGCTGCCGAGAAACAGGATTGACGCCGCGTTCGCCATGCAGCGCGAACAGCTTACGCGAGCGCCGCGATTTGGTCGAACGTGCCGTCGAGCACGTGAGACGCCGGCCGCCCGAGCCAGCGCTCCAAGATCGTCGCGTAAACGCTGCGAAAATCGACGGTGAAGCGAACGTTCCCCATGTTCGTTTGCGTGAGGTCCGGCGCGGTGCCGTACACGCCGCCCTTCGTGCCGCCCCCGATGAGGAAGAGCGGCGACGCTTCACCGTGATCCGTACCGCTGCTGCCGTTCTCGGCAATGCGCCGTCCAAACTCGCTGAACGTCATCGTCAGAACGCGCCCGTCGTTTCCGTGCGCCGCCAGATCGTCGTAGAATGCTTTCATTGCGTCCGAAAACTCGGCGAGCAGCCGGTTCTGCACGGCGAGCTGGTTCACGTGCGTGTCGAAAGAGCCGTGCTGCTCGTAGATCACGCGCGTGCCGATATTGCTTCCAGCGATCTGCGCGGCGAGTGCGAGGCTGCGACCGAGCGGCGTCGCCGGGTACGCGCCCGCCGGACGGTACCCGCCGATGAGCCGCGGAAGTTCCTCCGAGCCTCGCTGCGAGCGGTCTTCGATCTCCATGACGTGCGCGAGATACGGTGATGCGAACGGCAGGCGGTTGTCGTTCACGAGCCGCGCATAGGCTTGGCGCTGCACGGGATTGCGGTCGATGCGCAGGCCGTACGCCGCTTCGCTCGCGATGGCGGGAACGTCGACCTTCGTCCCGACCATCACTTCGGGCAGAATCGGCTCGAGCGAGACGCCGTTGAAGAGATTGCTCTGCGGGAGGTTCGCGTCGTCGAGGTAACGGCCGATCCAGCCGGTATGCTCGTAGCGATCCGGCGCGGCGGTCTGCCAGATCTCCGTCGAACGGAAATGCGAATGGTCTGGATTCGGATATCCCACGCCCTGCACGACGGCGACCATACCGCGATCGTAGAGCGTCTTGAGCGCGCTCATGTGCGGATTGAAGCCGAGCTGCGCGTCGATGCCGAGCACGTCGCTCTGCGAAATCGCGAGGCTCGGGCGTAGTTGATAGTAGTGCGGATCGCCGTGAGGAACGACGCAGTTGAGCCCGTCGTTGCCGCCTTGGAGATTGAGCACGACAAGAACGCGGTTCGCAGCTCCCGGCAAGCCCGGCAAGGGCGCCGCTGCAAGCGCGCGCGCGAAGACGTGATCCGTATTGGCGCCAACCGCCAAGCCGGAGATCGTACCGATGAGAAATCGCGAGCGCTTCATGAACTGTCATCCACCTTCATGCGAGTTGATACGCCGGCATCGCCATCGTGAGGTAGGCCGCGCCGTGGATGCGTACGGGAAAGTTCTCGGTATTGAGCATTGGGATCGCGGATGTTCCGGCGCCGCCGAGATACGATTGCAGTTGCGCGTACGCGGAGGGAGATGCGTCTTGTTGGAGGAGCCCAGCGACGAGCGCCCGGGTTGCGGCAGCCGGATCCATCGGCGCCGCGTCGAGCCACGTCGACGTCGCTGCCAACTGAACGTTCACGAACCCTGCGAGGTAGTTTTGGCGTGCGATCATCATCTGGCTCGTAAGCCAGTTCTCGCCGCCCGGCCATCCGGCGACGTTGGGCGGGTAGAAGAGGGTCTGCCCCATGCCGCGCAACGCCGGCAGCGCGCTGCGGTCGATCTCGGTAACGCCGAGCGATCTGTGCGCGCCAACGACGAACTCGACCGGCGATTTCACCAATGCCCGATAGGCGCGGCGCGAGAAGAACACGTTGCTGCGCAGGATCGTTGCGACGACCGGCGACAGCTCGTAGTCGTGCGCGCGCAAGAGACGCGCCACGCCGTCGACGAGCGCGGGCTCAGGCGCATCATAAACGAAGAGGCTCAGGAGCGCGGCTGCGAAGAACCGCGCGCAGTCCGGCTGCTGAAAGATGACGTCGACAATGTCGCCGCCGTTGAAGTCTCCGCTCTTTCCGAGGAACGTCTTCGTGCCGTCGTCGTGGAGTCGCGGATTGAAGAACGCGGTGCCGGTGAGCCGCGACACGCGCCAGCCGGTCCACGCGCGCGCCGACTCACGCACGTCGTTCTCGCTGAACCGGTCGACCCCGAGCGTGAAGAGTTCCATGAGCTCGCGCGCGTAGTTTTCGTTCGGATGCGCTGCGACATTCTTTGCGTTGTCCAAGTAGAGCAGCATCGCCGGATCCTTCGAGACGGCGCGCGTCAGCTCGCGCAGATTTCCGAGCGCGTTCGCTCTAAAGAGCTGGTTCTGTGCGAACACCATTGCCGGCGAGACGCCCTTCTGCACCGCGACCGTCGTGAAATGCCCGTGGAAGAAGAGCGCCATCTTCTCCTGCAGCGGCGCGGGCGTCGTCAGCATACGATTGAGCCACCAGAGCTGCAACGCGAGCGTCGAACGAACCTCGTTGCGCCGTATCTCCTTGAACAGCTGACGCCGCTGCTCGCTCGTGAGGCTGCGCAGCCCGCGAACACCGTATTGCCGGAAGAGCGCCGAAGGATCGTATAGGTTTTGCGGCGTCGCGCCGCCGGTGGACGCAAAATGCACGAGCGCGTCGACAGCCGATGCGGGGGTCGCTCCGCGTAAGCGACGGACGTCGTCTGGCGAGCCGCCGAAGCCGGCGCGCCGGAGGAGATGCGCGGCGCGGCGCTCGTCGAGGACACCATCGAACGGCGCGAGCGCGGTCGCAGCGTCGAGCGAGCCGCCCGGACGAACGACGCCGGGAACGTCGACGTGCGTACGCGTCGCAGATGCCAACATAGCGGTAGTGTAGCGCCTTTGCCGCCTTTGTGCGAGTGGCGCGCAAGCAGGTCTAACGATTCGCTCATTGGAAGCCGCTCGCTCGATGGACCGGCGCAAGAACGCAGCCCACATGGAACGGCTCGTCGAGGAGTTGCGCGCGCGCTTAGAGGCTGCTCGCGCCGGAGGCGGAGCCGAGGCAACGCGTCGTCATCGCGCACGCGGCAAGCTCACCGCACGCGAGCGCGTCGACCGGCTCGTCGACCCCGGATCGGATTTTCTCGAAATCGGGGCGCTTGCCGCCGAGGGCATGTACGACGGCGATTCTCCGTCGGCTGGTATGATCGCCGGTATCGGCGTCGTGGAAAGCAAACGCTGCGTCATCATCGCGAACGACGCAACGGTCAAGGGCGGTACCTACTATCCCATGACGGTCAAGAAGCATCTTCGCGCGCAAGAGATCGCACAACAGAACGCTCTGCCATGCATCTACCTCGTCGATTCCGGCGGCGCGTTTCTGCCGCTGCAAGCCGAGGTATTTCCCGACCGCGATCACTTCGGGCGCATCTTCTACAATCAAGCGTGCATGTCGAGTGAAGGGATCGCACAGATCGCCGCCGTCATGGGGTCGTGCACTGCCGGCGGCGCATACGTTCCGGCGAAGAGCGACGAGACGGTCATCGTCAAAGGAACGGGCACCATCTTTCTCGGCGGCCCTCCGCTCGTGAAAGCGGCGACGGGCGAAGAGGTCACCGCCGAAGAACTCGGCGGTGGCGACGTGCACACGCGTGTGTCTGGCGTCGCGGATCATCTGGCAAATGACGACGCTCACGCGCTCTCGCTCGTGCGCGACATCGTGCGCCGTCTACGCCCAGACCGCATGCCGCCGTGGGATCGCATCGAGCCCGTCGCGCCCAGGAGCGATCCCCGTGAGCTTTACGAGATCGTTCCGGCGGACCCGCGGCAAGGCTACGACGTGCGCGATGTGATCGCACGCATCGTCGACGCTTCGGAGTTCCATGAGTTCAAAAGCCGGTACGGGGCAACGCTCGCCTGCTGCTTCGCGCGCATCGAAGGGCATCCCATCGGCATCCTTGCGAACAACGGCATCCTGTTCAGCGAGAGCGCGCTCAAAGGGACGCATTTCATCGAACTCTGCGCTCAGCGCGGCACGCCGCTGCTCTTCCTACAGAACATCACCGGCTTCATGGTCGGCAAGGCGTACGAGAACGGCGGCATCGCCAAGGACGGCGCGAAGCTCGTGACCGCGGTCGCGTGCGCCGCGGTGCCGAAGTTCACGGTCGTCATCGGCGGAAGCTTCGGCGCCGGGAACTACGGCATGTGCGGCCGCGCGTACTCGCCTCGGCAGCTCTGGATGTGGCCGAACGCTCGCATCAGCGTCATGGGCGGACGCCAAGCCGCGAGCGTCCTCTCTACCGTCAAGGGCGAGATGACGGACTCCGAAAAGGAGGCGTTCGAAGCACCGATCCTCGAGAAGTACGAGCGGGAGGGCAGCCCGTACTACTCGACCGCTCGCCTCTGGGACGACGGCATCATCGATCCGCTCGACACCCGGCACGCCATCGCGCTCGGTCTCGACGCCGCGGCGCAACGGCCGCCCGAGCCTACGAAATTCGGCGTGTTCCGAATGTAGGGGCGCATGGTATACTTCACAGTCGCATGAACGCCCCCGAGTCTCCCAGGCTTCCGAAGAACTACCGCATCGTCTACGACGTCATCAAGAGCGCAGGCCACGGCGTGCACTTCACGATGAACGAGGTGTTCCTGCAGGCCAAACGACGCCAGCCTCGCATTGGATTTTCGACGGTGTACCGCGGCATCGCGCGCCTTCGCGACATCGGCTGCATCGATGAGATCGATCTTCCCGGCAGCGATAGCGCCGTTTACGAACTCAAAGGAGCACCGCACGCGCACTTTCGCTGCGAACGATGCGGGCGCGTCGAAGACGTTCCGTATCAGCTTCCCCCGCGCACCATCGCCACGCTCTCTGCGCGTTCGGGCGCCACGATCGCTTCCGCCGTGGTCGCATTACGCGGTACGTGCCGCAACTGCAGATAACGCAGGGCGCGTAGCCGTTGTCATTCTGAGCGTAGGCGTAGCCGTTGTCATTCTGAGCGTAGGCGTAGCCGTTGTCATTCTGAGCGTAGGCGTAGCCGTT
>DAHUYK010000141.1 GCA_027315245.1 Vulcanimicrobiota bacterium
GCGTTCACGCGCGCGTCCGTGCACTGCGCCGACAGAATTACCGCGATGAGGAGCTCGTACGTGTTACGGTACGCAAGCGCCGTCTGCGCGTGTGGATAGGTGCGCTCGAGAACGCGCATCTGCTCGAGCGCGATATCGCGAGAGACCTTCTTCTTCGGAAACGGAATCGCGGCCACGATGCTTTTCTAAGGGAGTGAGACGTCTTCGCCCTGCAGCAGCACGAGCCCGTCGCGCTGCAGCGCGTCGACGAGGACACGCATCTGTTCGAGGCTGCGTTGCGCGAGCTCGTCACGGAGTTCATAGTGCAGGTCGAGCAGCGAGATGCGCTCGCGCGGCGCTAGTGCGCGGAGGCGGTCGACGATCCGCCCGCGCGCGTGACGCGCCGTTTCCTTGAATGGGATCGCTGCGGGACGCTTCCGAGCGGCGCGAAGGGCATCGAGCTCGAGCGCGTCGACCGGCGCCGCGGCACAGCCTCGCCGCAACGGACACCGGCCGCAGAGGGGCTTGCGCGCAGTGCAGAGCGCCGCGCCGAGGTCCATGAGCGCCGAGGCGATCCGGTAGCCGCCGCCGGCATGCTGCAGCCCGAGCGCGGCGAGTTTAGCCAGCGATGCTTTCGGCGGATGCTCAAGCCCGAAGAAGGCCCGGTGCAGGACGCGACCGATGTTGACGTCGACTGGCAAGTCGTCGAGGTCGTAGGCGAACGCACGGATGGCCGCCGCCGTGTATGGCCCCACCCCCGGGAGGGCTCGCAGCGCCCGTGCATCGCGCGGGATTCTTCCTCTGTGAAGCGTCATCACCATCGTCGCAGCAGCATGGAGGCGAATCGCGCGCGCGTTGTAACCAAGGCCCCGCCACGCGCGCAGCACCTCGGCTCGCGGCCCCGCCGCTAAGGCGCCAACCGTCGGATACCGAGCCATGAACGCATTGAATTTCTGAACGACGCGACCGACTTGCGTCTGCTGCGCCATAAACTCGCTGACGAGCGTCCGGTAGGCAGTTCGCCGGCGCCGCCAGGGAAGATCGGAGCGCCCATGCCGCGTGTGCCAGCGGAGCAGCCCGCGGACCGACGCCGAAAAATCTTGCATTAGAGGGTCGTTAGTATGCAGGGTGGCGCACGGCGTTACCGTAGGACGACGGCACGGGACTCTGATCGGAGGACTTGTTGTGTTTAAGCCCCTTGCGTTGACGCTCATTACCTTCATCCTCGTGTTCACAGGCGCCGCGCTCGCGCCTGCCGGCGCGCAGGGGACGGCAAGCCTCACCGGCACCGTAACGGATGTGGCGGGAACGCCGATCGCGGGAGCTACGATCGACGTACGCGGACCGGCATCCTATAAAACGCAGACGGATGCTGCGGGCGCATTCTCGGTAGCATCGGTAACGCCCGGCATCTACACGGTCATCGTGACGAGGGCCGGTTATCGCACCGCGACCGACGACATTGCCGTCGTCGCTGGCCAGGCCGAGCATATCTCCGTTCGGCTCGACATCATCTCGTTCTCGAACCTCGTAACGATCGCGCACGCGGTTACGCACGGCGCGCGCTTCAACGCGAGCCCCGCGTCGGTCAACGTCGTGTCCGCGCAAGCCTTCGAAGATCAGGCAGCGCCGCAAGTGCGCGACGTGCTCAACGAGATTCCGGGCATTCAAATCTCCTATCCCGGCGGCAGTTCCGATGCCGCCTCGCCGGGCGCGATCACCGTACCGACCATCCGAGGAGCTGCGTCGTACGAGACCGCATCGCTCATCGACGGCCACCCGCTCGCGGTCGAGGATTACGGCGATTTCGTCACGTCGTTCTTGAGCAGCTACATGTTCGGAGACGTCGAGGTCGTCAAGGGCCCCGGTGCCACGGCGCCGGAAGTCAACTATGCGATCAACGGCACCGTGAACTTTCAAACGAAGGATCCAACGCTCGCGTTCACGCCCGACTATGAGTTCAGCTATACGAACTTCGGTGGAACCATCGCCGACTTCGGCGCCTCCGGCACGACCGGAAAGCTCGGCTTCGTGGTCGCCCTTTCGAGCAATAACGATCCTTCCGTCATCAACGGGCGCAACGTGCTCGTCGACCCGACCGGTTACTACGTCAACAACAATGCGAACGGGAATCAGCTCTACGGAACTGCCAGCTATACGCAAGTTCCAAATACCGAAGCGTTCATCCAGACGGGCTACTCGCTGCTCGCGTGCTGCTACACGGAAGAGGGGTACCTCAACGATAACTCCGAGCTGGTCAAGCTCCTCTATCATCTGTCGCCGACGACGCACATCACGGTGTCGTACCTCGGCGTCCAAGCGTACGCAGATCAGACCGCTAACGTCGGGAATGCGACCAATGCGGTGTTCTCCCCGGCCTCCAGCGGACTTCCCGGCTACAACGGATCCCTGGCTCCCGGGCCGCATCAGGTGCTCTTCTTATATCCGGGGAACGCGGAGATCGATAACGAGCCGATGTTCGAAGCCGAGTTCGGGACGGCTATCGGGAACGACTCGCTTCTCGCCCGCTACTACCATACGTCGATCTACCGCGCAGTGTTCGCAGGGCAGCAAGGCCCCGGCGGCCTCGCCGGCACGAACAACCTCTCGCCGTACACGTTCGACTTGTACGGCGCCTCCTGCGGGCCGGGCACGCCGGGCTACATAACCTGCGCCCCGACGGTCTACAACGGTACGAGCACGACGCTCTACGCGCAGAACTACTTCCAGCAAGTCGAGCAAGACAAGCTCAACGGCTGGTCGTTCGAGTGGGATCATCCGTTCGGCGCTGGGGACAGCCTCTCGCTCGCCGTCGATCAGACGAATACGAGTGCCGTCGATTACGAGCTATCGACCTTCAGCGCTGTCTCGCTTCCGCAAGGTTCGTCGCAACTCTTCACGACGGCTCAGCTGCGGGGACAGTTTCTTCTCACTCCCGACCTCACCGTGACGCTGGCAGATTATCTCAATTCGTACCGCAGCACGTATCCGGTGAGCTGCGCTGGGACGTTTAAGTATTCGGACTGCAACATCGACGGCAGCAATACGACGTTTGCGACGAGCAGCACGAGCCACAACGATCCGCGCGTGGCCATCGAGCTGCGGCCGAACCCGAACCTCGCCGTGCGCTTTGCCGCCGGCAGCGCCATCGCACCTCCGTTCCTGACGCTGCTCAGCCAGATCGTTCAGGGTGCAGCGTTCTACAACTCGTCGCTGAATACGGCAGAGATTACGAAGAACAGCGGCCAGCTAAAGGCAGAAACCGCATTCGGTTACGACTTAGGCGCGGACTACCGCCTCGGCGACCGCCGAACCGTCGTCTCGGCCGACATCTATCTGAACAATCTCTTTAACCACTACTTCGGCGAGTCGTTCCCAACGGGAAGCACCTGCGGCAACCCCATACCCTGCTCGGGGTTCGGATACGTCAACGGCGTGACGCCCGTCTATTTCCTAACAAACACGAACATCAGCAACTTCCGCTTCGAAGGCGTCGAGCTATCGATCAACCGGCATCCCGAAAAGGGTCTCGGTTACACGCTCGCCGCAGGCTTGCAGCGCGGCTACGTGTACGACCTGCCGGCAGGATTCTACTGCAGCTCTCCCACCCCGGCATGCATCAAAAACCCGTCGATGTGGGACCAAAACCTCAATATCATCGCGGGACAGAATCTGAACGGCGAGGGCGTGACCTACTCCAGTACGGTCGGCTCGCTCAACACGCGCGAGCCATACTCGCAAGGCTACGGCGCCCTATCCTACTCCTTCGCGGGAGGCAGCGGTTACGCCGAGTTCGGCGAGACGTACTATGGAAACAACAACTCGTTCAACCAGCGTCCCTTCTTGATTGCGCACGCCTCGCTGCGCGTGCCGATCGCGAAGACGCTGGCATTCCAAATCTCTGGCGAAAACATCTTCAACACTCTCTCCGGCGTCTTCCCGATCTACGGCGGCGGACTCCCCATCGAGTTGGCGAATGCCGCTGCGGGCGGCTGTCCTGGAACAATCGGAAACGGTTGCGGAAGCGATGCAACCATCGGGAACGTCTTCGGGCCGGCCGTCTACACCTTTACGCTAGAGAAGCGCCTGCCATAATGACATCACTTCACTCCCCTCGAACTTTGCAAAGGTAGGTTCATGCATTCCCGTAGGCTTCAGTTTTTCGCCGCGCTGGTGCTCGCCATCAGCTGCGTTGCGGCGCCGAAGGCCATGGCCTCCGCGCCTGCGCAGGCGCTCGTCGCGCAGGCCGCCGGATCCGTGACCGGCACCGTCGACGACACGACAGGCGCACCGATTCCCGATGCAGCCGTCATGATGACAGGCCCAACGTCGTACTCGACGACGACCGATGCAAACGGCCACTTTTCGATCGCCAGCGTCAGACCGGGTGTCTATACGATCTCGGTGAGCAAAGCCGGCTACGACCATGCCGTGCAAAGCATTGCCGTGGTGGCGGGACAGCCCGAAAACCTGACGGTGAGCATGGGCGCGCTGACCTTTTCGTCTCTGCGCACGATCGCCCACGTGCGAGCGAACGGACGCGGCAGCATCAACACGTCGGCGGCATCCGTCAACATCATTACCCCCCAAGAGTTCATCAACCAAGCCGCACCGCAAGTGACCCGCGTCCTGAGTCAGATCCCGGGCCTCCAGATCTCGTTCCCATCCAACTCAGCAAACGCAGCGGCGCCAGGCGCGATCACCGTCCCCAACATTCGAGACGCAACGTCGTACGAAACGGCGACCCTGATCGACGGGCACTACATCTCCGTTGGTCAGTACGGCGACAATGTGACGACGTTCTTGAACTCGTTCATGTTTGGCAGCGTGGAAGTTATCAAGGGTCCCGGTGCCGACGCACCCGAGGACAACAACGCTATCGGCGGAACGCTGAACTTTCACACGAAGGACCCGACGCTTACCGCGACGCCCGACGTGCTCGTCGGCCTCGACAATCACGGCGGCACCTTCACCAACTTCGGCATTTCCGACACGATCCTCAACGGGCGTCTAGGATTCGTCGTCGACGTTGCGACCGATAACAACCCATCGGCGATCGCGGGGCTGAACGTCTATTACGACCCAACCGGGGGTTATTATAACGGCAACACCCTGAACGGAAATACCGGGTACACCCAAGTCGGCCACACACTGAGCTATCTTCCGACGCAGTATCATCTCCTCGCATGCTGCTACACGCTTCGAGGTTACCTCAACCAAAACGCCGAGCTCGTCAAACTTCGCTACCGGCTATCGCCGGCAACGGTTGCGACCGTAAGTTATCTCGGGAGTCAGTCCTGGAGCGACCAAAACGCAAACACTTCCGATTATGTGAACGGAACGTTCGTCCCCGGAGGCGGATACACGGGCTCCCTTAGGCCGGGCCCGATTCAGGTCGCCAATATCTTTCCCGGGGGGTTCTCCGGTGAGTTCAACAACGAGCCCATCTTTCAAGCCGAGGTCTCGACGACGCTCGGCAACGATTCGTTCATCGCGCGCTACTATCATGCGTCGATTGAACGCTATCAGTTCCAAGGCGGCACCAGTCCGTTCTTGTGCGACTTCAACAACGTAACGCTGTACGGCACTTCGACGAATGCAGGCTTCCCCGGAAGCTGCGGGGCTACGGGCGTCAGCGGGCAAACATTCAGCGGCACCGGTGCAAGCATCGGCTACGCCGACTTCTACCAAGAGCCGGAAATCGACAAACTAGCCGGCGAGTCGTTCGAATGGCAGCATCCGTTTGCAGAGAACGATATGCTGACGTTTTCGGTAGACCGGACGCACGCGCAAAGCACCGACTACTCGGTCTTCTACGGGCCGTTCTACTCGTACGGCCTGCCGCCGGGTACCCAGCAGATGTATACGACGTACCTGCTGCGTGCGCACATGTACCTCACGCCGAAGCTGGACGCGACGGTCAGCAACTACTACAACACCTACGACAGCACGTTCGCGACCAAGTGTCCCGTTCTCGACCCTGCATGCGTTGCACAAGCGACCGTCGAGAACGGCACGGGTCTGACGTTCTCGACTAACCGAAGCGCACATTACGATCCCCGCGTCTCGCTCGTCTTCCATCCGAACTTGAATACCTCGATCCGCTTGGCGGCCGGTGGCGCAATCGCACCTCCGTTCATGGGGCTGCTGAGCTCGATAACGACGGCGCCCGCGTACAATGGAAACGTTGCAATCGAGTCCCAGAGCAACGGCAATCTGAAACCCGAAACGGCGTTCGGGTACGACCTTGGCGCCGACTACCGTTTGCCCGACGGCCTGACTGTCGTTTCTGCCGACGCCTACCTCACGAACCTCTTCAACCGGTTCTTCGGGCAGACGATCAACACCGGACTCGTGTGCGGAGCAGCAAATCCGTGCACCGGCGGCGCGCCGGTCGGCACGCCCATCCTCAACTCCACGAACACGAACATCAGCAACGCACGTTTCGAGGGCGTCGAACTCTCGTTCAGGCGCCAGCCGCTCGTGGGCTTCGGATTTAACCTTTCGGGCGCCGTAATGCGCGGCTACTACTACAACCTGCCTCCGGGCTTCTATTGCAGCGTACCGACCAAAGCGTGCATCAACAACCCCGCGAACTGGGACCAGAATCTCAACGTCATCGCCGGCCAGAACACGAACGGCATCACCGATGGGTTCTATGCCATCAGTTACAACGGGAACATGCGCATCCCATATTCGCAAGGAAACGCAGAGTTCACGTACTCTTTCCCGAATCGAGCCTTCGTCGCATTCGGCGAGACCTATTATGGTAACAACAATTCGCTCAATCGCCCGGCCTTCACCATCGGCTATGCGACGGTGCGCGTTCCAATCAACAGACATCTCGCGATCCAGCTTTCGGGCGATAACATCTTCAACACCTACTCGGCACTGCTTCCGACGCTCGGCGCAGGCGTGCCGATCCCGCTTGCCAATGGCTGGACGGGCGCAACGACCGGAAACGTCCTTGGGCCGGCAACGTACCGGCTCGTTTTGACCACCCAGCTGCCGAGTTCGCAGCAACCCTAAGGAAAGATCATGCGCGCATCAGCGAGGAGATTGCCTCGCCGATGCGCGCGATTCCCTTGCCGATCTCTTCGCGCTTGACGGCGGTGAGCGCCAGCCGAAACTGGTGATCTCCGCCCGATCCCGCGTAGAACGCTTCACCGAAGAGAAAGGAAGCGCCGCGGCGCTCCGCGGCGTCGAGCAGGGCGCGGGCGCGGACGTCTCGCGGCGTCGTCGCCCATAGATAGAAGCCGCCGCGTGCCGGCGCGGTGCGCACGCTGCGCGGCCAATGTTTTGCGATCGATGCATCCGCAATCTCCCGCCGGCGCAGCAGCTCCTTGCGCAGCTCCTCGACGTGCGCGTCGTAGCCGCGCTGCAGATAATCGAGCACGGCCGCTTGCACGTAGAGGCTCGATGCCATGTCGTACGCTTGTTTGCGCAGCAGAAGGCGCTCGACGATAACGTGCGGCGCCACGAGCCAACCGATTCGCAGACTCGGCGCGATCGTCTTCGAGAACGTCGACAGGTAGACCACGGAGTCGGGCGCGAGCGCGATGAGCGGCGTCTGCGGCGGTGCGAGCGGCCCGTACGGGTCATCCTCGACGATCGGGACGCCGGCCCGTTGCGCGATCGTCGCCAGCCGAAGGCGCCGATCGGCGTTCATCGTCGCGTTCGTCGGGTTATGGAGCGACGGCATCGTATAGATGAAGCGCGGCCGGCGCGTGCGCAGGATCGCCTCGACGTGGTCGACGCGCATTCCCTCGTCGTCGACGGGAACCGGAATCGCGCGCAGGCCGCATATCTGGAAAATCTGCAGCGCGCCCGGATACGACGGGCTCTCGACGATGATCTCGTCGCCGGGCTCCGCGAGGCTCTGCGCCACGATCATGATGCCCTGCGTCGAGCCCGTGAGCGCAATGACGTTGCGCGGCTGGGCGCCCAGTACGCCGCGCGCAACCATACGCGCGGCAATCGCTTCGCGCAGCGGGCCGTAACCCTCCGAGTCGCCGTACGAAAGCACGAGCCGTGCATCGCGGGCGGCCCGCGTGAACGAAGCTGCAAGATCCGCGAGCGGCGAGGGCTCGTCGGGCGCGACACCCTGAACGAACGAGATGCGCCCGGCCTCTTGCTTAGCCGCAAGCTCGCCGAGGATGTTGGGAAACTCGCCGACCCTCCACGGCGGCAGCGTCACCCACCACG
This sequence comes from Vulcanimicrobiota bacterium, assembly GCA_027315245.1. Classification (GTDB taxonomy): domain Bacteria; phylum Vulcanimicrobiota; class Vulcanimicrobiia; order Vulcanimicrobiales; family Vulcanimicrobiaceae; genus Tyrphobacter. The sequence continues at coordinate 8,185 of DAHUYK010000141.1, forward strand.
GCACCGACGCCGCACGTTCTAGGCGTCCTGCCTGCGGCGCGACGCGCGAGCCCGAACCGACCCGCTGGGCGATAAGCCCCTCCGCGGAGAGGTCGCGATACGCGTGCACGACGGTGCTGCGATTGACGCCGAGACGCTCCGCCATCATGCGTTCGGGCGGCAGTCGCGCCGACTCAGGCAGCGTGCCCGCCAAAATCGCCGAACGAAGATGCTCGTAGATTTGACGATAGAGTGGAACGATGGAGGCGCGGTCGAGCTGCGGCAGACCGGCCCATCCAATCTTCAACATGGACCGGTCCCATGTTCGCGGCCTTCGCACGTCGAAGCCTACCGTACACACGACGGAGTTTTGGAGAGGGAGAATCGTGGCTGAACATCAGGTCGACGCGGTCGTCATCGGTGCGGGTCCGGGCGGATACCATGCTGCCATCAGGCTCGGGCAGCTTGGCAAGAAGGTCATCTGCATCGATCGCGACGAGGCGGGCGGCGTCTGTCTGAACTGGGGGTGCATCCCGACGAAGGCGCTGCTGCACGTCGGAGAGATCGCGCGCCAAATCGAGCATGCCGGTGAGATCGGACTGCAAGCCGGTGGTCTGCGCGTCGACCGCGAGCGCATCGCGAAGTTCAAGAGCGACGTCGTCAGCGCGAACGTCGGCGGCGTGAAGACGCTCTTCAAAGCCAACGCCGTGCAGTTTCTCTACGGCGAGGGCTCGTTCAAGAGTCCGACGGAGATCGTGCTGAAGAAACGCGAAGGCGGCGACGATACCATTCGCGCGCAGCACGTCGTCATCGCGACTGGCTCCGCGCCGGTCGACGTCAAGGCGTGGCCGCGCGACGGCAAAACGATCTTCAACTCCGACGACGCGGTGAAGCTCGACGCGATCCCCAAAGAGCTGCTCGTCATCGGCGGCGGCGTGATCGGGCTGGAGTTCGCGACGGTCTACACGCGACTCGGCGCAAAAGTGCTCGTCATCGAAGCATTGCCGCAAGTGCTCACCGGCACGGATCTCGAGATCGGCAAGACGCTCGGGCGCATTCTCAAGAAGCAGGGCATCGAGATCATGCTCTCGACGACCGTCGAGAAGATCGAGAAGAGCGGCACGGGCATCAAGGCGACGTTCAAAGGCGAGGCAACCGGCGGAAAGCCGGAGACGCGCGCGTTCGATGCCGTGCTCGTCGCGGTGGGGCGCCGCCCCGTCACGGACGGACTCAACCTCCAGGCCGCAGGTTTGGCGACAGACGAAAAGGGATTCATCGCCGTCGACGCGCAGTTGCGCACGCGCGTCGCAACGATCTTCGCAATCGGCGACGTCACCGGCGCACCGCTGCTGGCGCACCGCGCGATGAAGCAAGGAACGATCGCTGCCGAGGTGATCGCCGGTAGCCGTTCCGCCGCGTTCGATCCGGTTGCGGTTCCCAACTGCGTCTACACCGACCCCGAGGTCGCGACCGTCGGCCTTTCGGAGGAGGAGGCAAAGAGCAAAGGCTACGAGGTGCGGATTGGAAAGTTCCCCAATGCGGCGAGCGGGCGCGCGCGCACGATGAACGACACGGACGGAATGATCAAGCTCGTCGCCGACGCGAAGACGGATCTGCTGCTTGGCATGCACGTCGTCTCGCCGCAGGCGGAGTCGCTCATCGGTGAGGGCGTCATCGCGCTCGAAATGGGCGCAACGCTCGAAGACATCGGCCTCTCCGTGCATCCGCATCCAACGCTGACGGAAGGCATCATGGAGGCCGCAGAAGCCGCACACGGCAAAGCGATTCACATCGTGAATCCCAAACCGAAGGCGGCCGCGGCGGTCTGACGTGTCGCACGCCCGGCTGCTCGATCTCGGTCTGCGATCCTACCGCGACGTATGGGCGATGCAGCACGCGCTGCACGATGCCGTGCGCGACGGCCTCGCGCCGGAGACGTGGATTGCCGTCGAACACGCGCCGGTCATCACGCTCGGGCGCAATGCACGCGCGGGAAACGTGCTCCTTCCTCGTGAAGCGCTCGCCGCGCGCGGCATCGACGTCGTCGAGATCGAGCGCGGAGGCGATGTCACCTATCACGGCCCAGGCCAGCTCGTCGTCTACCCGATTCGACGTCTGGAGCGCTTCCGCGAAGTCGTACCGCTCGTACGCAGCCTCGAGGAGGCGGTCATCGGCGCATGCCACGCTTTCGGCATCGATGGCTCGCGCTGGAGCGAACATGCCGGCGTCTGGGTGGGGCGCAACCAAATCTGCGCGATCGGCCTTGCGATACGGCAGATGACCTCGCTGCACGGCATCGCTTTCAACGTGTCGACGGCACTCGACTACGACCGACTCATCAATCCTTGCGGACTCACCGACCGCGGCTTGACCTCGCTCTCCCAGGAGACGCAGCGCAATGTGTCGCTCGACGAAGCAAAAGCAGCGCTCTTCGCGCAATTCGCGCAGGTCTTCGCATTGCAGTTTGATCGCAGCGATGCCACGCCTGCAGCGAAAGCCGCGTCGTGACCCCGCTCCATGTCATCCCGAGCATAGCGAACGAAGTGAGCGGAGTCGAGGGAACGACGGGGCTTTATGATTGAGGTGGATCTGATCCGCAAGCCGGATTGGTTGCACGTCTCGCTGCCGGTCGGCGACAACTACGAGCGCGTCAAACGCGAAGTGCGGACGTTGCAGCTGCACACGGTGTGTCAGGAAGCTGCGTGTCCGAATCTGGCTGAGTGCTGGGGCGTCGGCACTGCCACGATCATGATTCTAGGCGATGTCTGCACGCGCGGCTGCCGCTTCTGCAATGTCAAGACGGGAACCCAGCACGGGAACGTCGATTGGCTCGAGCCGTTGCGCGTCGCGCAGGCCGTGCGGGAACTTGGCTGGCGATATCTCGTGCTCACCGCGGTGGATCGTGACGATCTCGCGGACGGCGGCGCGCTCATCTTTGCAAACACCGTTCGAGCGATCCACGAACACGCAGACGGTGCGCGCGTCGAGATACTCAGCGGCGACTTTCGCGGAGACCTTCGCGCGCTCGACATCGTCATGGATGCGCAGCCCGACGTCTTCGCCCACAACATGGAGACCGTGCGCCGCCTCACCCCGCTCGTGCGTGACCGGCGTGCCGGCTACGATCAGTCCCTCAAGGTGCTCGACCATGCAAAGCGGCGGGCACCGCAGCGCTATACGAAGACCTCGATCATGTTGGGTTTAGGCGAGCACGACGAGGAAGTCGTGCGCGCGATGGAGGATGCTCGCTCCGTGGGCGTCGACATCTTCACCATGGGCCAGTATTTGCGTCCCACGAAGCAGCATTTGCCCGTCCGCGAGTACGTCACCCCGCAGCGCTTTGCGGAGTTGGGCGCGCTCGCACGTTCCAAGGGCTTCCATCAGGTTGTCTCGAGCCCGCTTTCACGTTCGTCATACCACGCTGAACAAGCGTTTTCGTGATCCGGTTCTTCCTCCGAAGACCGATCTTCGCGACGGTTTGTTCCCTCATGATCACGCTTGCCGGCGCGATCATGATTCCGACGCTGCCCATCGCGCAGTATCCCCAAGTCGCGCCGCCCGTCGTCACCGTCAACGCCAACTGGACCGGCGCAAGCCCGACGGCAATCGAGAGCGCCGTGACGGTTCCACTGGAAAATGCGCTCAACGACGTCGAGGGTTTGCGCTACATTTCGTCGTCGAGCGCAGATGGCGTCTCGTCCGTCACGTGCACCTTCGCGTTGGGAACGAACCTCGACATCGCGGCAGCCGACGTCCAGAACGCGGTGCAGTCGGCGCTCGGCCTCTTGCCGGCGCAGGTGCGCCAAACCGGCGTGACGATCTCGAAGAACTCCGGTTCGATTCTCGTCGCCATCGCGCTGCGCTCGAACACGTCGCGATACAGCACGCTCTGGCTCAGTAACTACGCACAGCTCAACGTCGTCAACAGCCTCGCACGTGTCTCGGGCGTCTCGCAGGTGCGCATCTTCGGACAGCGCCAGTACGCCATGCGCATCTGGCTCGATCCCCGCAAGCTCGCGCAGGAAGGGCTCACCGTCCCAGACGTCATCAGCGCGCTCTCGGAACAGAACCAAGAGGTAGCCGCCGGCAGCATCGGTGCCGCGCCGGAACCGCCTAACCAGCCGTACACGTACGTCGTCAACGCAAACGGAAGGCTCTCGACGCCCGCACAGTTCGCGAACATCGTTCTACGAGCAGATCCTGACGGCGGCTTCACCCGCCTAGGCGATGTGGCGCGCATCGACCTTGGTGCGGAGGACTACTCCTCGTACCTTCGGTTCGACGGCAAGCAGAACGTCGTCGGCTTAGGGATTTTCCAGTATCCCGACGCCAACGCGCTCAGCGTTGCAAGCGCGGTCCTTGCGCGCATGAAGCAATTGTCGCGCACGTTCCCCGCGGGCATCTCGTACACCGTCGCCCTCGACTCGACGACGTTCGTGCGCGAGTCGGTACGCGACGTGCTCATCACGCTCATGCTGTCGATCCTGCTCGTCGTGCTCGTCATCTATCTCTTCTTGCAGGACCCGCGCGCGACACTCATCCCAGCGGCAACGATCCCCGTCTCGCTCGTCGGCACCTTCTTCGTGATGAAGGTGTTCGGATTTACGATCAACACGATTACGCTCTTTGGGTTGACGCTTGCAACCGGGCTCGTCGTCGACGACGCAATCGTCGTCATCGAAAATATCGCACGTCACATGCAAATGCATCGAGCGCCGGAGCCGCCAACGCCGCTGCTCTCAGCGCAGGAGAGCGCCCTCGAAGCGATGCAAGAGATCCAGAGCGCCGTCATTGCGTCGTCGCTCGTTCTTCTTGCCGTCTTCGTACCGGTCGCATTTTTTCCAGGGACGACGGGGCAGATCTACCGACAGTTCGCGCTTACCATCGCGGCATCGATCACGATCTCCCTCTTCGCGGCACTCACGTTA
>DAHUYK010000025.1 GCA_027315245.1 Vulcanimicrobiota bacterium
CGGCGATCTCATCGATATCGTCTCGCGTCTCTCGCGTCTCTCGGACGCCGATAGGCGGCTCCTTAACGGCATTCTTGCGCAGAGGAAGCCTCCCACGCGCAGTCGCCGACCCAAAGGATAGCCTGTTCGACATGGCCGCCGCGTTTGATCGGGGCAATGCGGCGGCCGAACACGACCGCTGGGCGAAGCCGCTCATACTGCATGCTGCGGCGTTCGCCAACCCTGCCGGGGGCAGCTTTATCGATGCGCTCGTGCGGCTTGCCGCCAACAAAGACTTCACGACTGCATTTCTCTGCCCGCCATCCAGCGCGGCGTTTGCGTGGACGCGTCGCCTCGAGCGGGCCGGCGTACGCATCCTTCATGCCGCGACGCCACTGGACGTGGCCCGCAGCGTTGCGCGGGTTGCGCCCGACGTCGTGCATGCACACTTCGCCGGCTGGATGCTGCCGGCAGCCATCGGCGCGGCCGCCGCTAGAGCACGCGTTGCTTGGCACCTCCATTCCGGGGCAACGCAGAGCCGCGGAGCGCGCGATCTCGCGCGACGTCTGAAGTACGCCGCTGCCGGACGGCTCGTCGAACGGTTCTTCTGCGTATCGCCCGACCTTGTCGCTTATCTGGACCGATTCGGTATCGCGGCCACGCGAATCACGGAGCTATCGAACGGGGTAGACCTCGGACGCTTTCACGTACCGAGCGCTCGCGAGCGAGAGATCGCCAGACGCGCATTCGGCCTCGCGCCGAACGATAGAGCGGTTGCGTTTTTCGGCCGGGACGCGACGATCAAGGGCGCGGATCGGCTCGCCGCGGCACTTGCGACGATGAAGTCGCCGCCGTACGTCGTCACTGCCGCCGCGTCGCCGGAGACGCTCTCACTGCTGCGCGCGGCACCCGTGATCGACGCGGGACACGTTGCCGACATACGAAACGTCCTCTGGGCGTGTGACGCACTCGTGCTTCCAAGTCGCGTCGAAACGGTGACGTACGCCTTGCTTGAAGCGCGCGCGTGCGGCCTACCTGCCGTCGTGTCCCCGCTCTGCGGGCTGGTACGGGTCTTCTCCGAAGATGCCGGCACGGCGTTCGTCTCCGCAGACGATCCCCGCGAACTCGCGAACGCGATCGACGGCGCACTGCAGTGCGATCGCGCTCCGCTCGATGCGGTCATGCGTCAACGCGTCTCGCTCGACGCGTGGGCCTGCGTCCTCTCTGCCTGGTACGCCGGCAAGTCCGCCGCGTAGGGAAGCTCGCAAAGAAACGCAGAATGCGCGTCGTTCACATCGTCTCGCACATCGGCACGTACGGAGGTGAGCGCTTCGTCGCGTCGCTCGCCGCGGCACAGCGCCGCGCCGGCCTCGACGCTCACATCGTCACGCTCTACGATTGCGAACCGGTCGCCGGGCTGGTCGTCCATTCTTGCCACCGGCGCGGCACCGCCGGTGCCGCGCGCGGTGGAGGCCCGCTCTTCTTCTTGCGCATGGTGCGACTCATGCGGTCGTTGAGGCCCGACGTCGTGAATACACACCTTGCGCACGCGAAGCTTTGGGGACGGCTTGGAGCACATGCCGCTCGCGTTCCGGTCGTCGTGCACACGGAACACGCGAACGAGTTTTCGGAATCCTTCGCTCGCCGGATGCTCACGCGCGCACTCGACGCGCACACGCGATGCATCGTTGCTCTCTCTGAAGCTCAACGCCGGCGTATCGTGCGCTTCGCGCGCCTTGCACCGGACCGTATCCACGTCATCGAAAACGGCATTACGCCAGGCGCCCGCGCGACGGCCGTCGACGCGCGCGCGAGCGTTCGCGATGCATTGCACGTTTCACGCGACGCGCGGCTCCTGCTCGCAATCGGGCGTCTCGATCCCGTCAAGCGCCACGATCGTGCGATCGAAGCGCTGGCACACCTCCCGCAGTCGTACCATCTCGTTATCGCCGGCGACGGCGAGTGCCGCAAGGCACTCGCCGCGCTCGCGCAGCGCGTGGGCGTCCAAAATCGCGTGCATCTGCTCGGTTATCGCGACGACGTGCGGACGCTCCTCGCCGCCGCCGACGCGGTCGTGAATACGTCGCGCAGCGAAGCGCTGCCGCTTTCCCTGCTCGAAGCCCTCTGCGCCGGCGTACCGGTGGTCGCGACGCCATGGCCCGGTGCTCGCGAGCTGCTCGGCGATGCTGCTGTTACCGATGCCGAAACACCGTTCGCCGTCGCCACTGCCATCGAGCGCGCCCCTACGCGACGGCCGGCTCCGCAAGCCATCGCGGCAGCTCGCGCGAGGTTCTCGATCGAGCGCACTGCCGAGCGGTACGCTGCGCTCTATCGCGCGCTCCTCGAGCGCACCGGTGCGCCCACCCCAACGGGTCGAAAGTCCCTCGCCGTCTCAGGCGGGCCGGACTAGGCTCGAAGAGGATGTTGGACTTCCTGACGCTGCCTTTTGGAAGGCATGAGCGCCATCGCACACACCGCATCGCAATCGTCGGTTGCGGCTACGTCGGGCTCGTTACGGGCGCATCGCTGGCGGAGCTCGGAAACGACGTGACGTGCGTCGATACGGACGTACGCCGCGTGGCGACGCTCGCCGAAGGCGAGATTCCGTTTTACGAGCCGGGACTGCGCGAGCTCGTCCTGCGCAATCGCCACCTTGGACGTCTCCGATTCACCTCGGATACCGCCGACGCGGTGCGGGATTGTACGTTCGCGTTCATCGCCGTCGGCACGCCGATGAGCGCAGACGGCTCTTGCGACCTGTCGGCGCTGCGAACGGCGACGCTGCAGGTCGCGCAGGACATCGATGCCGATGCGGTCATCGTCAATAAGTCGACCGCACCGGTAGGAACGGGCGATCTCATCGCAACGCTCGTCCGCGAGCATCGGAGCGATGGTGGCCGGATCCGTATCGCATCGAACCCGGAGTTTCTGCGGGAAGGCTCGGCCATCGCTGACTTTCGCAAGCCTGACCGTATCGTCATCGGCACGCAGGACGCCCAAACTGCGGATCGCCTGCGACGGCTCTACGCTCCGCTCGACGCGCCGGTCATCGTAACGGACCGCAGAACCGCCGAGATGATCAAGTACGCCGCCAATGCCTTTCTCGCAACAAAGATATCGTTCGCCAACGAAATGGCGGACCTATGCGAGCAAGTCGGTGCGGACGTCACGGGCGTCATCGCCGGCGCAGGTGCAGACAAGAGAATCGGTACCGCTTCGTTCAACGCAGGACTCGGCTTCGGCGGCTCGTGCTTTCCCAAGGACGTCTGCGCTCTCATCGAAGTCGCGCAGCGCAGCGGCGCGCCGTCGCGGCTGCTGCCGGCGGTGCTTGCGATCAACCGCGCGCGCGTCGAGCGCATCATCGAGAATCTCAGCGCCGCCGTAGGAGACCTCCGCGGTAAGCGCATCGGCGTTCTCGGGCTTGCGTTCAAAGCCAACACGGACGACGTGCGCGAGTCTCCGGCCATCGCGCTTATCACGGATCTCGTGCGCCGGGGCGCGCGCGTTGCGGCCCACGATCCCGTTGCGATGGCTGGGGCGCGGCGCATGCTTCCGCAAGACGTAGCACTCGTGGACGACTGCTATGCAGCGGCCAACGACGCGGATGCGATGCTCGTTGCCACCGATTGGGAACTCTATCGCCGCTTGGACTGGCGCATCGTGAAGAAGCTTATGCGCGGAAGCGTCATCGTCGACGGGCGTAATCTTTGCGATCCAGATCGCATTGCGGCAGCGGGCCTGCACTATATTGGGGTTGGGCGTCTGCGGCGCCCCGAGACGCCCGAGGGCCTCGGGAAGTGGCTTACGCCTGGGCCTGCACGCGCCGTGCACGCGCCGGCGGGCTAGGTCCCCTAGCGCCGGGCTCACTGAGCGAGAATCGCTCCGGCATGCGCCGCCAGCTGCGCGGGCACGGTTCCTTGCCAAAGCGCGGTCCCGCCGGCTGCCCAGGTTGCGCTCGTATTGTGGACGAGCACGCGGCTATAGTGTCCGGAGAGTCCGACGATGGGAACGGCCGAACTGCCGGTATTGACGATCGCCGCACACGCGCCTATCGGCGTGCCGTCTTGGTAGCACGCCGCGTACTCGCGGACGAAGAGGCCCGGTGAAACCTCGAAAACCGTAACGTCGTCGTTCGCGGGCGTCGCGACGAGCGGCGACGCCGGAACGATGCTCTCCTCCGGAAACGTCGTATCGTTCGTCCCAGCGCTGCGCGCCGCAGGGTTGACCTCGGCCAGTGCTTCGATCGAATAGACCGGATCGTACACGATCCAGTGGCTCGCGATCTCGAAGAAGAGCGCGTTTTCGTCGGTGGAAAACTCGACGACGAACTTGTGCAGATTGTGGTACTCGAGCACACCGTCGGCTTTCGCCACCCACGCGTCCGTGCTCGTGACGCCGCTCCACGCCCCCTCCCACATGGTTCCTTCGACACGCGCCGCCTGTACCCACGCAATGTCGTAGGTATCCGTAGCGACGGCATCGTTGCCCAGCACGGGCAGTGCCGATGCGTCGGAGAGCGCGATCGCGTCGGCGG
>DAHUYK010000044.1 GCA_027315245.1 Vulcanimicrobiota bacterium
GTCGAGTTCTTCGGCAAGGGTCTGGGACGCATGCCGGTTGCCGATCGCGTGACGATCGGCAATATGTCGCCGGAGTTCGGCTGCACGGTGTCGATGTTTCCCATCGACGACCGGACGCTTGAGTACCTGCGCTTCACCGGCCGTTCAGCCGAACACGTCGCGCTCGTCGAAGCGTACGCGAAGGCGCAAGGCCTCTTTCGCACCGACACGACGCCCGAGGCGGAGTACAGCGACGTGCTGCACCTCGATCTCGGCAGCGTCGAGCCGAACATCGCCGGCCCGCGCCGGCCACAGGACCGCGTTGCCTTGCGAGAAGCGAAGACGTCGTTCGTTGCCGCGATGTCCGAGTGGACGAAGGCGCGCAACGGGAACGGCACCGCAGTGGGCCGCTTTCTCGGCGAAGGAGGCGCGCAGACTGCAACGATCGGTGAGATCGAGGGCAATGCCGACGGTCAAGCGGTGGCGGAACAGGCGGCGAAGGACGTCTCCGACGGCGCGATCGTCATCGCGGCGATTACGAGCTGCACGAACACGTCAAATCCGTCGGTCCTCATCGGAGCGGGGCTTCTCGCGCGTAATGCGGTCGAGCGCGGTTTGCAGACGAAGCCGTGGGTCAAGACGTCGCTCGCGCCCGGCTCGCAAGTCGTTACCGATTACCTTGTAAAGGCGGGTCTCCAGCAATACCTCGACGCGCTCGGGTTCGATCTCGTCGGTTACGGCTGCACGACGTGCATCGGCAACTCCGGACCGCTTCCGGCCGAAGTCGCGGACGTCGTCGAAGAGCGCGATCTCGTCGTCGCCGCCGTGCTCTCCGGGAATCGCAACTTCGAGGGCCGCATTCACCCGCAGGTGCGCGCAAACTATCTCGCGTCGCCGCCGCTCGTCGTCGCATACGCGCTCGCGGGCCGCATGGACGTCGATCTCACATCCGAGCCGCTTGGTGTGGGTCGGGACGGGCCCGTGTACCTCCGCGACATTTGGCCGACGAACGACGAGATCGCTCGTACGATGGCGCAATGCATCACCGACGAGATGTACCGCAGCCGCTATGCCGACGTCTTCAAAGGCGACGAGAACTGGGCGCAGCTCGGCGTCGCCGCGAGCGAGCGCTTCGCATGGGATCCGACATCGGAGTACGTGAAACAGCCGCCCTACTTCGACGGAATGCCGGCGCAGCCGCCATCGCCTGCCGATATTCGGGGTGCGCGCGTCCTCGTCGTGGTAGGCGACTCGGTTACGACGGACCACATTTCGCCTGCGGGCAACATTGCACGCAACAGCCCTGCCGGCTCGTATCTCATGAAGCATGGCATCGAACAGCGAGATTTCAACTCGTACGGCGCTCGGCGCGGGAATCACGAGGTGATGGTTCGCGGTACGTTTGCGAACGTACGGCTTCGCAACGCGCTCGTTCCCGGCACCGAAGGCGGCGTGACGCGCCATCTGCCGGGCGGCGAGCAGATGTCGATCTACGACGCCGCGATGAAGTACCGCGATGAAGGAACGCCGCTCGTCGTTCTCGCCGGCAAAGAGTACGGTTCAGGATCCTCCCGCGATTGGGCTGCGAAGGGCCCGTTTCTGCTCGGTATCAAGGCCGTGATCGCGGAATCGTTCGAGCGCATCCATCGTAGTAACCTCATCGGCATGGGCATTCTGCCCCTCGAGTACGCGGAGGGCACGACGCGTGATTCGCTCGGCCTCACCGGCGAAGAGGTCTACGACGTCAGCGGCATTGCTGCGGGCATCGCGCCTCGTATGCCGGTCACGGTAGCGGCGCGTGATCTGAAGACGGGAGCGGCGAAGACCTTCGAGGCGCGCGTGCGGATCGACACGCCCGACGAAGCCGAGTACTATCGCCATGGTGGCATCTTGCAGTACATGCTGCGTCAGCTCAAGGCGCGGTAACCGGCGAGCGCTACAGCATGACCCTTCTGAAATCGCCGAGCGCTTGCGCGACGTACACGAGGAAGCGTGCGGCGGTCGCGCCGTCGATGACGCGATGATCGTAACTGACACTGATCGGCAGCACGAGTCGTGCCGTGAAGCGCTTCTTCGTCCACACCGGCTTCATCGCCGCGCGGGTGGCACCGAGAATCGCCACCTCGGGCGCGTTGACGATCTGCGTGAACGCGGTGCCGCCGATGCTGCCGATCGACGAGATCGTGAACGTGCCTGCGCTCATGTCGGCAAGGGCGAGCTTCCCCTCGCGCGCACGGCCGGCCATATCGGCGGCCTCGGCCGCAATGTCGAGCAGTCCCTTCGTATCGGCGCTCTTTAGTACCGGGACGACGAGGCCGTCTTTCGTATCGGCTGCAAATCCTATGTTGTAGTATTTCTTGTAGACGACGTGGTCGCCGTCAAGGGAAGCGTTGAACTCTGGAAACTCTTTGAGGGCCGCGATACACGCCTTGACTAAAAACGCGAGCATCGTCAGCTTCGGGCGCTTCTTCTTCGCCTGCTCGGCGTTGATCTTCAGGCGAAACTTCTCCAGGCCCGTGACGTCAGCTTCGTCATAGTTCGTAATGTGCGGAATCTGCAGCCAGTTGCGATGCAGGTTCGGTCCCGCAATGCGCTTGATGCGTCCAAGCGGCTTCCTCTCGACGGGGCCGTACTGCCCGAAGTCGATCTTCGGCCACGCCGGCAGATCCGCGCCGATGCCGCCACCGCGGGCATCGTCTGAAAGCGCCGCTTTGACGAAGCCCTGGATGTCTTCGCGCGTCACGCGGGAATGCGGCCCGCTTCCGGTAACGCCATGAAGATCGACACCCAGTTCGCGCGCGAATCGGCGAACCGAGGGGCTCGCATGGATGCTCGCACCGTTTGCGTCTGCTTGCGTGCTTGGTGGTGTCTCCCTCGACTCCGGGCTTCCAGCGGGGATTTTATTCTGAGTGTCGCTCCGAGGGGGCGGAGACGAAGGGCTTGGGATGACGGGTGGGGGGGCGCTGGCGTCTCCTTGCGCGCTCTCGATCGTGCCGAGGAGTGAACCTTTCGAGACGGCGTCGCCGACCTTCACGCCGATCTCCGCGATCGTGCCGTCCGCGGGTGAAGGAATCTCGATCGACGCCTTCTCGCTCTCGAGCGTCACGAGCGACTCGTTCTTCTTTACTTGTTGCCCCGGCTTGACGAGCACTTCGATGACCGGCACGTCTTTGAAGTCGCCGATGTCGGGCACGCGCAGTTCCATCTTCGGCATCGTTTACACCGTAACGGGGTTCGGTTTTGTGGGGTCGATCTCGTACTTCGCGATTGCCTTCCCAGGTACGTCGGCACCGATCTCCCCCTGCGACACGAGCGACGTCAGCGCCGCGAGCACCACGTAGCGGCGATCCACTTCAAAGAACGCGCGCAATTGCTTGCGAAAATCGCTGCGCCCGAAGCCGTCCGTGCCCAGCGTCGTGTACCGTCTGCCGACGAACGGTCGAAGTTGTTCGGAGAACGTACGCACGTAGTCCGTTGCGGCAACGGCGGGGCCGCGGCGTCCGTCGAGAGCCGCCTCGACGAACGAACGTCGCGGCGGCTCCCCGGGATGGAGCATGTTCCAACGGTGCGTCGCGACCCCGTCGCGCTGGAGCAAGTTGAAGCTCGTCACGCTCCACACATCGGAGGGCACGTTCCAATCATTCTCGAGAAGTTCGGCGGCGGCGAGGACTTCTCGCAGAATCGCACCGGAGCCAAAGAGCTGCACGCGCGGGCCCTCGCCGCTTCCCGCGTCGCGCAGCAGATACATGCCGCGCAAGATGCCGTCGGCGGCGCCTTGCGGCATCAGCGGGTGCAGATAGTTCTCGTTGAGTAGCGTGATGTAGTAGTAAACATCCTCTTGCTGCGCGAGCATCCGGCGCAGTCCGTCTTGGACGATCACCGCAAGCTCGTAACCGTACGTCGGATCGTAGCTGACGCAGTTCGGAACGCACGATGCGATGACTTGACTGTGGCCATCCTCGTGCTGCAGCCCCTCGCCGTTGAGCGTCGTGCGACCCGACGTTCCGCCAAGAAGAAAGCCGCGCGTGCGAATGTCGCCAGCGGCCCACGCGAGGTCGCCGACGCGCTGAAAGCCGAACATCGAATAGAAAATGTAGAACGGAATCATCGGCAAGTCGTGGTTCGAGTACGAGGTTCCCGCGGCGATCCACGAAGAGATTGCGCCGGCTTCGTTGATGCCTTCTTGCAGGATCTGTCCGTGCTGGTCTTCGCGGTACCACATGAGCTGTTCGGCGTCTTGCGGCTGATAGAGCTGGCCGACGGACGAGTAGATACCGAGCTGGCGGAAGAGGCCTTCCATACCGAAGGTCCGAGACTCGTCGGCGACGATTGGAACGACGCGCGGCCCCACCGCCGGATCGCGTAAGATCGAACTCAGGATGCGCACGAATGCCATCGTCGTGGAGTGCTCGCGCTCGCCCGCGCTTTTGAGCTGGCCCGAGAAGGCGTCGAGATCTGGGACGGTCAACGCGGTCGACGAACGACGCCGCTGCGGAAGCAAGCCCTGTGTCTGCATGCGCGCACGCAGATAGTGCGCCTCGGCGCTTCCCTCCGGCGGCTTGCAGAAGGGAATCGACTCGATCTGCTCGTCGGTGACCGGGATGTCGAAGCGATCGCGAAAGGCGCGCAAGTCGTCGGCGCCCATCTTCTTTGCCTGATGCGCAATGTTCTGCGCCTCGCCCGCGCCGCCCATGCCGTAGCCTTTGATGGTCTTCGCGAGGATGACGACCGGCTCGCCTTTGTGCTCGAAGGCCGCTTTGTACGCTGCATAGATCTTCGCAGGGTCGTGGCCACCGCGCTGCAGCGCCCAAATTCGATCGTCGCTCCAGTCGGCGACGAGCGCGGCCGTCTCGGGATAGCGGCCGAAAAACTTCTCGCGCACGAAGCGTCCGTTGCGAGACTTGAATGTCTGGTAGTCGCCGTCGACGCACTCGTCCATGAGCTGCACGAGGCGGCCGCTCTTGTCTGCTGCGAGGAGCGGATCCCAGCTGCTGCCCCAGATGACTTTGATGACCTTCCAGCCGTTTCCGCGGAAGACGCGCTCGAGTTCTTGAATGATCTTGCCGTTGCCGCGGACTGGCCCGTCGAGACGCTGGAGATTGCAGTTGACGACCCAGATAAGATTATCGAGCTTCTCGCGCCCCGCAAGCGAGAGGGAGCCGAGCGATTCCGGTTCGTCCATCTCGCCGTCGCCGAGAAACGCCCAGACTTTGCGATCGCGCGCCGCGATGAGCGTACGATCATTGAGGTAGCGCATGAAGCGCGCCTGTGCAATCGACATGATCGCGCCCAACCCCATGGAGACCGTCGGATATTGCCAAAACGCGGGCATGAGCCAGGGATGCGGATACGACGACAGTCCGTCGCCGCCGACTTCGCGCCGGAAGTGGTCGAGCTGCTTCTGTGAAATGCGGCCTTCGAGGAAGGCGCGTGCGTAGACGCCCGGCGACGAGTGACCTTGATAGAACACCATGTCGCCGCCGAACTCGTCCGCCGGTGCGCGGAAAAAGTGGTTCTGGCCCACGTCGAAGAGTGTTGCCGCCGAAGCGAACGTAGCGACGTGGCCGCCGAGCTCGGAGCTGACCTTGTTCGCGCGCACGACCATCGCGAGGGCGTTCCACCGCACGTAATGCCGTAAGCGCGCTTCGATTGCGCGGTCGCCTGGAAACGGCGCCTGCTGGTCGGGGGGAATCGTATTCACGTACGGCGTCTCGACGCCGATCGACACGCGCGCGCCGCCGCGCCACGCCTCGTCGACGATACGATGAATCAGGTCGCGGGCGCGTTCGGGGCCTTCGGCCGCGAGCACGCCGCGCATCGCATCGACCCACTCTTGCGTCTCTTGAGGGTCGCCGTCGCGTGGCTCGCTCATCATTTCCCAGGCGCTTCCCCGAAGCGGTAGGAATACTTTGCGAGCGGGACCATCCATTACAGAGAATGGAGCGGTCCATTATGCGGCTTTTTTAGCGGGCAGAGCATAGGGGCCGCCACGCCCGGAGGTAAAGCCTAGGCGCAAGAAACCGCGGGAGCTCGCCGATGCGGGCTGAGAGGCGCCCTTTGGGGCCGACCGCCAGACCTGAACCGGGTAATGCCGGCGTAGGAAGGAGCAGACATGACTACGACGATGCCGCGCGTATCATCTCGAAAGATCTACCTCGAAGGCCGCGACGGAATACGGGTCCCGATGCGCGCGGTGGACCTCACCGACGGCACGACCCACGTCCTCTACGACACGAGCGGCCCATACACCGAGCCGGGCTTCGAGCCCGACGTGCGCAATGGCTTGCCGCACGTGCGCGACCGGTGGATAGACGAACGTGGTGACGTTGACGTCAGCGCGAGCACCGCACCGCAGGCGCGGCGCCGGACGACGCGCCGCGCAAAGGCCGGTGCGAACGTGACGCAGATGCATTACGCGAGGCGGGGCGAGATTACGCCCGAGATGGAGTTCGTCGCCCTGCGCGAAAATGCCGAGCCGGCATTCGTGCGCGACGAGATTGCGCGCGGACGCGCGATAGTGCCTTCGAACGTCAACCATCCCGAGAGTGAGCCGATGGTGATCGGGCGCAACTTTCTCGTAAAGATCAACGCGAATATCGGCAACTCGGCGATTACGTCGTCGGTCGAGGAAGAGGTCGAGAAGATGACGTGGGCGACGCGGTGGGGCGCAGACACGGTCATGGATCTTTCGACGGGGACGAACATTCACGAAACGCGCGAGTGGATTTTGCGCAACTCGTCGGTGCCGATCGGCACCGTGCCGATCTATCAGGCGCTCGAGAAGTGCGCAGGCAAAGCCGAGGAGCTGACGTGGGATCTTTACCGCGACACCCTCGTCGAGCAGGCGGAACAAGGCGTCGATTACTTCACGATCCACGCCGGCGTCCTGTTGCGTTACGTCCCGCTTACCGCGAATCGCGTTACCGGCATCGTGTCACGCGGCGGGTCGATTCTCGCGAAGTGGTGCCTCGCGCATCATCAAGAGAACTTCCTCTACACGCACTTCGAAGAGATTTGCGAGATCATGAAGACGTACGACGTCGCGTTCTCACTCGGCGACGGTCTGCGGCCCGGCTGCACCGCCGACGCGAACGACGCCGCACAGTTCGCGGAGCTCGAGACGCTCGGCGAGCTCACGAAGATCGCCTGGAAACACGACGTGCAAACAATGATCGAAGGCCCGGGCCACGTGCCGATGCACCTGATCAAAGAGAACGTGGAAAAGCAGATGGCGCTCTGCGATGAGGCGCCGTTCTACACCCTCGGCCCGCTCGTTACCGACGTCGCGCCGGGGTACGACCATATCACGAGCGCGATCGGTGCAGCGATGATCGGCTGGTTCGGCACGGCGATGCTCTGCTACGTCACGCCGAAAGAGCATCTCGGTTTGCCGAACAAGAAAGATGTGAAGGACGGCGTGGTCGCATACAAGATCGCTGCACACGCCGCGGATCTCGCGAAGGGTCATCCCGGCGCACGGCACTGGGACGACGTGCTCTCCAAAGCGCGTTTCGAGTTCCGCTGGGAAGATCAGTTCGAGCTTGCGCTCGATCCCGATACCGCTCGCGAGTTCCACGACGAGACGCTCCCGGCGCCCGGCGCGAAGATCGCGCATTTCTGCTCGATGTGCGGCCCGCATTTCTGCTCGATGAAGATCACGCAGGAAGTGCGCGAGTACGCGCAGGCGGGAATGGCCGAGAAATCGCGAGAGTTCCTCGAGAAAGGCGCCGACGTCTACGTTGCCGCCGACTAGGGCGCAAGCGGTACTCTTCGATCGCGACGGGACGCTCGTCGTCGACGTGCCCTACAATGGCGACCCGGATAGGGTGCAACCGGTGGAGGGCGCACGCGCGTGTCTCGATCGCCTGCGCGCGGCGGAGATCAAGCTCGGCGTCGTGAGCAATCAAAGCGGCATCGGGCGCGGCATGATCACCTACGATCAAATGGAGGCGGTGAATGCGCGCGTCGAGTCGCTGCTCGGGCACTTCGACGGCTGGTTCGTCTGTCCGCACGCTCCCGAAGACGGCTGCGAATGCCGTAAGCCGAAACCGAAACTTCTGCTCGATGCGGCCATGGAGTTCGGCATCGCTCCCACTGCGTGCGTCTTCCTCGGCGATAAAGACGACGACGCCGAGGCGGCGCGCAATGCTGGAATGCCGATGCTCCGCGTCGGCGCGGCTCTCACGCTTGCGCAGGCGTGCGACGAAATACTCTCGCCGCAAAAGACGTAGCCTGTCCCTCGACTTCGCTCACTTCGTTCGCTACGCTCGGGATGACAGGTGCTAGCGTTCGCTACGCTCGGGATGACAGGTGCTAGCGTTCGCTACGCTCGGGATGACAGGTGCTAGCGTTCGCTACGATGACAGTAGTGGACCGCTACCTCAGTGTGTCTTGAGCCAGTAGTCGACGTCGGCGCCGCGAGCGAGTTCCCATGCGGGGATCGCCGCCGCGATCAGCGCGCTGCGCGGAATGTGAATGCTGCGCTGCAGATGATGCCACGTGTCGAGAACGCGCGCGACGTAGCTCTGCGTCTCGTAGAAGGGCGGAACGCCGCCGAACTCGGCGACGGCTTCCGGGCCAGCGTTGTACGCGGCGAACGTCAGCGCGTACCGGTTCGCCCGGTGCGCGAAGCGGCGCACGAGACCGCTGAGGTAGCGTGCTGCGCCGGCGAGGTTCTGTAAGGGGTTGAGAGGATTCACATTGAGATTCGCTGCCGTCGACGGCATGAGCTGACCGAGGCCGAGCGCGCCGGCCCCTGAAACCGCGTGCGTGTGCCAGCGCGACTCGACGGTGACGACTGCTGCCAGCATATTGGCATCAATGTGCCACCGTGCCGCCGTGACGAGCAAGTGCCGCGCGAGCTCACGGCTCAGCCACTCGGGCATCTGTTTGTTGATGCCCCGCAGCACGCGCGCATAGATTTTGACGACCTTCGGAGTGGCCGGCAGGCTGCGGGTAGCGGCCGCGGCCGGGGACGTCGTCCCCAGAACGCAGGAGACGAACGCCGCTCCAATGAGAAACGCCTCAATGCTTCTACGCATCGTCAGGGCGCTTCGGCCTCATGTGGGGCCCTCCTGCCCGTGAATCGGCGGCGGACATGGGCCTTGGGAATCACTCTCGGGCTGATCCTCGCCATGTGCGGCCTGATCGCCTGGGGCCAGTGGTACGCCATCCACGTGAACGTGCCACGATACTCCGCGATGCACCACTGAAACCGGCGCACGACAGGCGCGGTACCGTTTGATGAAACTCTGAGCGCGCGTACGCAGGACTTTAGACGTGCGCATTGCACCCGCCCTCGCAAGGAGACTTCGATGCATCGTCTTTATGCCGTCATGATGTGCGCGGCTGCATTCATTTTGTCGTATCATGCCGATGCGAGCGCCGCGCCGGCTCCGACCCCGACGCCCAAGCCAACTGCCTCTCCGAGCCCGACGCCCACGCCGGGACCGGCGTGGGGGAACATGTCGTGGCGTGCGATGGGACCGGCGGCCGGGGGTGGACGCATCGCCGCGGTAGCCGGAACCGATCAGGACGCCAACCTCTACTATGTTGGTGCGGCGGGCGGCGGCGTCTGGAAAAGCATCGACGGCGGCGCGACGTGGAATCCCGTGTTCGATAAGGAGCCCGTCGCGGCAATCGGGGCGGTTGCGATCGATCCGAACGACGATCGAACGGTGTGGGTAGGCACGGGGGAGTCGAATCCGCGCAACGACGTCAGCTACGGCGACGGCGTCTACGTGACGCACGATGGCGGCGCGACCTGGACGAACGTGGGCCTCGGCGCCACGCGGTATATCTCGCGCATCCTCATCGATCCGAGGGACTCCAAGCACGTGATCGTCGGCGCGCTCGGAGACGTCTTCGCGGACTCGCACGCGCGCGGGGTCTACGTCACGTGGGACGGCGGCAAGACGTGGCAGCATACGCTCTTCGTCGGTCCGCAGAGCGGCGCGTCGGACCTCGCGATGAACGTTCAAGACCCGAGCGTCATCTATGCCGGCATCTGGCAGTTCCAGCGGCGCCCGTGGACGTTCACGAGCGGCGGCCCGCAGGACGGCATCTATAAGTCTACAGACGGGGGACGCACGTGGACGCGCCTGAGCGGCCATGGGCTGCCGACCGGCATCACCGGGCGTATCGGACTCGCGGTGGCGCCGAGCAACGGCAACCGGGTCTACGCGCTCATCGAGTCGAGCCAAGGCATTCTCTGGCGCTCGGACGACGCGGGCGCGACGTGGAAGATGGTCTCGAACAATACGCTCGTCGATCAGCGCCCGTTCTACTTTTCACACGTTGCCGTCGACCCGAAGAATCCAGACAAGGTCTATGCGGTCTCGATGATGCTCGCTGAGTCGACGGACGGCGGGTACAAGTTCCATCCTATCGCGCAGCAGGTGCACGTCGACTACCACGCTATCTGGATCGCGCCGGACGACCCGAAGCGCATCATCGTCGGCGAAGACGGCGGGTACGCGTTGACCGTCGACGGCGGGGCTAGCTGGTCGTCGTCGCTGAACATGCCGATCGCGCAGATTTACCGCATCGGCCTTTCGAACGAGAACCCGTACATGGTCTGCGCGGGCTTGCAGGACAACAACGCATGGTGCGGACCCTCGAACTCACTCGATCCGTCCGGCATCATGAACAAGTACTGGATCGTCACCGCCGGCGGCGACGGAGAATGGGCGGTGCCCGACCCCACGGATCCGAATTGGATTTGGTCGGACAGCGAAGACGGCTCACTGCAGATCTACAATCGCGTCACGCAAGACGGCTGGGGAGCCGACCCCTACGACGAGCTCGGCGCAGAGAGCTTTGATCAGGCGACGAGCCGCTATCGCTTCAACTGGGAGTCACCGATCGCGTTTGCTCCCTGGGACGGGCACATCGGATGGTACGGCGGCAACGTCGTCTTCCAGACGACGGACCGCGGCAAGACCTGGAAGGTGATCAGCCCCGATCTCACGCGCAACGACAAGGCGCATCAGCAGCCGTCGGGCGGCCCGATCACGCACGACGTCTCAGGCGCAGAGTACAGCGACACGATCCTCGACATCGAAGGCTCGACGCTGCACCGCGGCGAGATCTGGGTCGGTACCGACGACGGGTACGTGCAGCTGACACTCGACGGCGGAAAACATTGGCGCAACGTCACGCCGGCGGGCGCGGCCACGTACGGGCGCTTTGCAACCGTTGCCCCCTCGACGCTGCGTGATGGCACGGCGTACGCGATCGAAGACGACCACTACATGGGCGACAATAAGCCGTACGTGTGGGTGACGCACGACTTCGGCCGCCACTGGACGTCGATCGTGAACGGCATTCCCGCAACGGAATGGGCGCGCTCGATTCGCCCAGACATCCGCAACCCGAACATCGTCTACCTCGGAACCGAGCTCGGCGTCTACATCTCGTTCAATCAAGGGGCGACCTGGCATTCGTTCCTCAACAACGTCTCGCATGTCTCCGTGCACGACATTCGCATGCAGCCGCAGTTTGACGATCTGCTCCTCGCGACGCACGGCCGTTCGGTCTACGTTATGGACGACATGCGTCCCATTCAAGACCTTCCGGCCGCCATGGCGCACGGCACCTGGCTCTTCCAACCGCGGACGGCATACGAGTACACGCTGCACGAGAACGACGAGGGCACGTACACGCGCTACGCGGCTGACAACCCGCCCTACGGCGTCATGATCTCATTCTATCAGTCCAAGGTGCAAAAGATTGCTCCAAGTCTTCAGATCCTCGATTCGCGCGGCCGCGTGATCCGCAGCGTCTCCGGCACGCACAAAGTCGGCGGCAAAGAGGTGCCGTACATCGACAACAAAGTCGGCTTGAACCGATACGTTTGGGATTTCACGATCACCGGACCGGTGAAGTACTACGGCGCACCGAAGATGTTCCAAGGCCCCGATACGATCATCGGCGTGCCGCCGGGTGAGTACGCCGTCCGCATGACGCTCGGCGGACACGCGTACGTGCGTCACTTTTCCGTGAAGCCCGACCCGCGATCGCACTTCACCCAGGCGGAGTACGAGCAGACGTACGCTATGGGCAAGCACCTGCAGGCGCTCTTCTCCAACGTCGACGTCGCACTCAACGACCTCGACGCAGTGAAGCGTACGCTGGCAACCGACTTGACCGCCGCGCAGAAGGCGAAAAACGCCACGCTCGTCGCGCAGATCGAGGCGGCGCAGCGCGCGCACGACGACGTCTTCAATACGTTGACGGCGAACTATCAGAACGCCGAAGACAGCATTCAGCGCCCCGGCAAGCTGCGCGAAGACATCGAGTCTGCGTTCTTCACTGCACTCGGCCTCGTTACGCAGCCGACCGTCAACTTCGTCCAGCGGGTCGAGGGCGAGTACGCCGCCGGCGTCGGAGGCTACAACGCCTACGTTCGGTCGCTTCCGGCTCTCGACGCGTCGCTGCGTGCCGCAAAGCTCACGCCGATCCCGGCAACGGTCAAGGAGATCCGCTGATGCATCGCTCTCGCCGGCTCGCCCTCGTCGTCGCATTCGCG
The DNA here is from genome assembly GCA_027315245.1 of Vulcanimicrobiota bacterium. Lineage (GTDB taxonomy): Bacteria > Vulcanimicrobiota > Vulcanimicrobiia > Vulcanimicrobiales > Vulcanimicrobiaceae > Tyrphobacter. The sequence goes on from DAHUYK010000044.1 coordinate 12,509, forward strand.
TGTGCCGCGACCGCAACTGCCGCAGCGGCAACGCCGTACGCGCACTTGCGGTTTCGTTCCGTCGGCCCGGCGGTCGGCGGCGGCCGCGTCGCGGCGGTTGCCGGGACCGCTGCGGAGCCGAACCTCTACTACATCGGTTCGGCGGGCGGCGGCGTGTGGAAGAGCGATAACGGCGGGGCGACGTGGACCGCCGTCTTCGCGAAGGAGCCGGTCGCCGCGATCGGCGCGGTGACGATCGATCCGACGAACGCGAACGTCGTTTGGGTGGGAACAGGCGAGGCGAATCCGCGCAACGACGTCACGTTCGGCGACGGCGTCTACAAGACGACCGATGGGGGCAAAACGTGGCAGAACATGGGTCTGCGCGACACGTGGAGCATCTCACGCATTCTCGTCGACCCTCACGATCCGAATCACGTGATCGTCGGCGCCTTCG
>DAHUYK010000047.1 GCA_027315245.1 Vulcanimicrobiota bacterium
TATCGAGAAGCACTGGCTGCGGCATTGAGCGTGACGCTGCCGCCAGACGATGCGGGGCATACGTACCACCAGTTCACGGTCGCGCTCGGCGACCGCGACCGCGTCGCCGGCTCGCTGCGCGAGCGAGGGATTCAGACCGCCGTCTACTATCCGGGTCCGCTGCATCTGCAACGCGCTTACGCGCACCTGCGCCTCGCGGCGGGAACCTACCCAAACGCCGAGCGAGCGGCTGAACGCGTCCTTTCGTTGCCGATGTTCCCTGAGATCACCAGCGAGGAAATCGCGGCGGTCGCGAGCGCGGTCGCGCAGGCGGCAAACGCCGACGCGGCAGCATGCGCGTCCTAACCTGCGTCGGCGCACGGCCGCAGTTCATCAAGGCTGCCGTCGTCAGCAGCGAGCTGCAGCGGCAAGGTGTCGAGGAAGTGCTCGTTCACAGCGGGCAGCACTACGACGCAACGATGTCGGACGTGTTCTTCAAGGAGCTGCCACTCCCAAAGCCCGCACACGAGCTCGCTGTGGGCTCTGCCGGTCACGGCGCGCAGACCGGGCTCATGATGGAGCGCCTGGAGCCCATCGTCGAGTCGGAGCGGCCGGATTGGCTCGTCGTCTACGGGGACACGAACTCGACCCTTGCCGGCGCGCTCGTCGGCGCGAAGCTCCACGTTCCCGTCGCTCACGTCGAAGCGGGCCTGCGCTCGTTCAACCGCAACATGCCCGAAGAGATCAATCGCATCGTGACCGACCACGTCAGCACGCTGCTCTTCGCCCCAACGGAATCTGCGGCGCGCCAACTTGCCTCTGAGGGCATTACGCATGGCGTCGTCGTCGTGGGCGACGTCATGATCGACCTCGCGCAGCGAGTCGCCGCGACGCTTCCGGCGCGACCCGCGATTCTGGCGCGTTTTGGCATGCAGCCGCGAGAGTACGGCGTGGCGACGGTCCACCGCGCCGCCAACACCGACGACGAGGAGCGCTTTTTGCGTATCCTCGAAGGCCTACGCCGCGTCGATATGCCGATCGTCTTTCCAGCCCATCCGCGCACGCGAGCGCTTGCCGTGGCAAGCGGCGCCGGCTCTGGAGACAACATCATCCTCTGCGAGCCGCTTTCGTACCTGGACATGATCGCGTTGACGGCACGAGCAGCAACCCTCTTTACGGACTCCGGCGGGCTGCAGAAGGAAGCATTCGTTCTCCACGTCCCCTGTGTGACGTTGCGCGAAGAAACCGAATGGGTCGAAACACTTGAAGGCGGATGGAACGTGCTGGCAGGCGCCAACCCGGAGACGATTGCACGCAACGGACGCCGCCTGATTGCCGTGAAGCCAAGCAATCCGCTCTCGGGACACGCAGCGCAGGCAATCGTAGAGAGCTTGCTCGGTGGGAGGTTACGACGTCCTGATACGGACGCCAGCGACGAAGAGTTCCGTCGGAATGTAGGTTTAGCGTCCCGATAACGTTGGGAGAAATGGAACCGGAAACGTAGGCTTTTGGCTCGGGACGTGATTCCTGGCGCAAAATGGGAAATCCATCCTAACGCTTCGGTAAGAGGCCCAACGAAACAAACTGATTAGCACCCAAGACGGAGCAAAGAGGACGCAGGAATGGTGACCACAGGCCCTCGCACTTTACGCACGTACATCATCGAAGGGCAGGTGCTATTCGGAAAAGCGCTCTGCCAGGTTTTCTCCATGGAACCCGATCTGGCTGTGGTCGGGGATGCGGAATCTGTTTCCGCAGCCGCGATCGCGCAGTCACGCCCCGATCTCATCCTTATCGATCTCGACGGCAGTTCGGTCGAACTCGCGGAGGCGCTCGCCACGTGCAAGGCCGCCGCTCCGGAAGCCAAGATCTGCGTTCTCTCCATGCGCGCTCAGCCCGAGGTAACCCAGCGCTGCCTTTCCGCCGGCGCAGACGGCTACATCATCAAAGACGTCACACCCGCAGAACTCATTCGAGCGGTGCGCATGGTTGCCGGGGGCGACACATACGTCGACCCCCGTGTCGCCGGCGGGATGCTACGTCGCCGCATGGGGAACGGTCGCCACGACCTCAACGAACTTTCATCGCGCGAGATGGAGGTCATCCGCCTTATCGCTGAGGGGCTCTCGAACAAAGAGATCAGCGCTCGGCTCAGCCTGTCGGAGAAGACCATCAAGAACCATATCAGCCGGATATTCTCGAAGTTGAATATGTGCGCGCGCAGCCAGGCGGCAGTGCACGCTGCCAAACTGGGCCTCGTCTAGAATCACCGAGGACAGCACAAATGCGCGTCCTCGTCCTAACACAGTACTACCCCCCTGAAGTTGGGGGTGCGCAGACGCGGCTCGCCGCGTTTGCCAGCGAGATGATGCGGCACGGACATGAGGTCGAGGTTGTCACGGCCATGCCGCAACATCTTCTCGGTCGTACGTATACCGGCTACCGGCGCCGCTTCTACATGCGCGAGACCATCGACGGCGTGCTCGTCCGCCGAGCGTGTGCGTACGCTGCGACAGGTAAGGGCATCGCGCGGGCCGCGAACTATCTCTCGTTCAGCCTGACGAGCCTGCCCATAATGCTCACCGCCCGTCGTCCAGACATCGTCTTCACAGAGTCGCCGCCGCTTACCCTCGGCATCACGGGATGGATCGCGTCGATAGTGCATGGCGCGCCGCTGGTCTTCAACGTCTCGGACCTCTGGCCCGACTCCGTGCGCGATTTGGGCGTCATCAGCGACGGGGCACTTCTCCGCAGCGCGCTACGCCTTGAAGGGTTCCTCTATCGCAGGGCGACGATCGTGAACGCGGTCACGCGCGGAATCGCTCGCACACTGCTAGAGAGCAAAGGTGTCGCCGCGCAGAAGATCTGCTTTTTCCCCAACGGCGTCGACGTCGAACGCTTCGCACCGCGGCCTCCCGACCAGGCGCTTCGCGTCGCACTCGACATCGGTGATTTGCCGGTGCTGCTTTATGCCGGCACCCATGGCTTTGGGATGGGCCTCGAGCATGCGCTCGATGCAGCGAGGCTACTCGAAAATGAAGCGGCGGTCGTCTTTGTCGGTGCCGGCCCGACGAAGGCAGCACTCGTCGAGCGCGCGCGGGCGTTACGCGTTCGAAACGTGCGCTTCGTGGAGCCCGTGCGGCTAGAGCAGATGCCGCGCTACTACTCAATCGCCTTTGCGGCGCTCGTGCCTCTGATAAGAGCAACGGTCACGCGCGACGCTCGTCCCTCTAAGCTCTTTCCTGCCTTGGCGAGCGCTGTTCCGATTCTCTATAGCGGCGAGGGTGAAGGCGCGCAGCTCGTAACGGATGCCGGCGCCGGAATTGCGGTGCAGCCAGAAGATGGCGACGCAATCGCAGCTGGAATGCGCGCCATGCTGGCCGACCGCTCGTCGCACGCTCGTATGGCGCGGAACGGCCGACGTCTCGCCGAGACCGAGTTCTCCTGGCAGGCAATCGTTTCGTGCTGGCTCGAGTCGCTGGGAGAGCGCCTTCCCCCTAGCGTACGAGCAAAATCGCCTGGTCTGGGGGAATCGTTGTCGAGTTCGCCTTGAACGCTACAGCCGTCAAGGAGACGGATCCGCCGCTCGTAACGTCGCCCCCCGAGAGCGTCACGACGTGGCCGTACGACTGCCGTAACCAGCTCGAAGAGATCGTCACCGTCGAACCCGTGCCGTTGAGGATCGCGGCGCACGGCCCGACCGCCGTGCCGTCTTCGTAACACGACGAGAACTCGCGACGCCAAACGTTCGACCCAACCGCGATGTTGCTCGCAGAGGTGGACATGCTCTCGACTGGGCTCGCGGGAACGATCGCATCTTCCGGCCACACGGCGAGGTTATTCGTGTTGTCTTCGAGGTTGGCGTTGACGATCGTATGGCCCTCGCTGTATCCGAGCCAGGCGACGGCAACCGTGACGATGCGCTGCGCGATCTGTGCGGCACTACCACTCGGTGATGCCCCGTCGTTGAGTTCGACGAATGCGGCGTTCGGCGTATCGTCGACCAGCGCCATGTCCGTAAGAACCGTGGCGTACATGGCGGGCCGGAACACACCCCCATCGACGACACAGTTTTCGCAGACTCCTCCAACGAAGTGACTACTGGCGGCAAGCTCTGCCGACGGCGTCGGATCCAGACCGTTCGTGAAGAACCGCATCGGTTGGCCGTTAGTGTGCACCATCGCGGTAGCAAAGCTGCCATGCGCGCTGACGAGTGCGGAGGCCGTCGGCACCTCCTGCGTCGAGGTGCACCAATTGTTATATGAGCCAGGGCAGAATCCGCCGCCGGGCCCGTACATTTGATCGACGACGTCCCACGCCGTGTGGTCCATGAAGTAGTAGTTCCAGCCGTCCGCGTTCTTCTGCAAGTAGGACCGAAAAAACGACTGCACCGCAGAACTCGCCTGGTTTGCGACGTACACGGGGATGGTAATGGTCGATCCGTGGCAGCTCTGCGACTGCTCGCCGTGCACGCGATGCGCTGAATCACTGTATCCGGTTTCGTGCACATACCAGCTCTCGGAAGCCGCGGTGACGAACTGGCTGTCACCGCTTATCGGGCAGTTGACGCTATCGCTGATTTCGTTCGGATTCAAGTAAAAGACGCTAAAGCACGCTCCCGAGCTGCTGCAATCGTTCGCAGCTTTTCCGTTGCCGAGGCCGCCTTCGGCATATGTCACGTACTGGCGCACTTGCGCACTCGACGCATTCTCGCCCTGCGCCCAGTACTCGTCCATGACCCACGTCGCAATATGTTTGGGAACCGTCGGATTGGGCGTGGGCGAGGCGCCACCAAGCGTAATGGACGACGCCGTAATGCTGCTCGAGCAACTACCCGTTCCTACGATGGTCGCAGCTACGCCCGGAGCAATCGACGAACCATTGCCGACGATCGTCGTCGTACTTCCATGGTCAATGTACTCGTAACCGCATTGCATCGTGTGCATCAGGAACCGAGTCGCGCTGGATATCGAAGCAATGCTGCCGCTGACGGTAACCGATCCGGGCGGCACCGACCCAGCCGGTGCGGTTGAGAGCGTGATGCTGGAAGCGTTGATGCTCGAGGAACAGCTCCCAGTCCCGCTAACGGTCGCGTACAGGCCAGCTTTCGGAGCGAGGTTCGATGGGGAGAGCGTTGTCGATGCGCTCGATAGAACGTTCTCGTAGCCGCACTGCGTCGTCTTCACCAGCATCTTCGAACTGCTGTAAATGTTGGCGATCTGTCCACTTACGGCGATCGTGCCGCCGACCGATTGCACTCTGGTCCGTGCGCCGCCTGCGACTGCCGGCGAATGGCTCGACGCGAGTGGCGGCAGACCGCCCATGCCAGAAGACGCCGTGTTGTGACTGCATGCAGACAATACGAGCGCAAACAGAAAAAATGGATAGGTCGAAGCCTTGTGACGCAAATGCGGCAAAGGTGGCTCCTCTACTCGGGAGAGTTTTGGCTATGGTAACCAGGCTTCTCCGAGTATGTCAACTTCCAGCGGTGCGCACGCTCGCTAGCCTAGCGGCAATTACGATACTTCCGGGAAACCGAAAGGACGGTTGGCGTCCGAGCATCCAAGCATAGCAAAAAGGCGCGCGAGCTTGACCGTTTGCAATAGGTAAGGTTCATGTAAGGGCTCGCTCCGTTTCGTCTTGCCATGCCGATGACGTGGTTACGATGCATGAGACACGCCATACACCGGCAGTGGCGTTTGGCATAGCAATCCTACTTCTGCTTTCCGCGAGCGCATGCGGGGGCGGCGGAGCGGGGTCTTCCACGCTTCCCTCGGTTGGGGGCGCAGTACGGCCGGTAGGCGAACCTTCTCCTGGGCCAACGACCCCGCCCAAGCCCAGCACCACGCCGTCACCGAACGCGAGCCCAACGCCGCTTCCGACCCCCACACCCTTGCCGAATCAATCCATTCCAAAACATATCGCGACATGGGCCATGGACGAGTACTGGGCGCAGGGCGAAAACGCGTCGAGCGCGCAAGTGCAGCGATATCTGACGTATGCAGAAGGCGGCCTCGGGAACGGTAAAGCCGCAAGCGACTGCAACGGATCGTCGGGTTGCTCGTCAGTCTTCTACTTCGATCCGAACCTCGTCTACGACAGCGGGCAGTGTCCGATGAGCGGAGACAGCCAGTTCGTGAACGCCTCATCGGAGAGTTGGTACGTGCACGACACGGGCTACAGCGATTTCGCGCACCGCGTTCAAGGTTCGTACGCACAGTCTTGCAACGGCGGTTCCGTCTCGATTCCGGTCTACGTTGCCGATCAAGCGAACTCGGCAGTGCAGGCATTTTATGGAGGCTACCTGCGCCAAAATGCTGATGCGTGGAGTTACTACCTCATGGACGACACAGCGTGGACGGTCGTCGACCAAATGTACGGCCCCGGCGGCAGTTTCTGCAGCGGCAGCCCAAATAACTGGTGCACCACGACGCAAGAGATTCCCACGAATGCTGCCGTCGTGGCAGAGCATGGAGCTCTCGCCACTGCGCTTAGCCATGCCAGCGGAGCACCCATGAAGTTCTTCACGAATCGGCTCGACGCAAATCCCGCGGAAGAGGTGGCCGCCAGTCCCAACTTCGTGGGCGGCATGTGTGAGAACTGCGTCGTCGACGAAGGCTCCCTGCGTACGAGCATGTACGCAAGCGTTCTCACGGCGGAGGCCCTCGCCGACCGGACACCGGGCATTGCGTTCATCCAAGTCAACGACGGAGCTGCCCCCGGCGGCAGCGCGGATCAAATCGCGCAGCGGCTCGTGACGATCGCCGTCGCCTGGCTGGGATACAGCGAGGGTCACACGATCGTCGACGCGAACCTCGAAGACAATACGGACAACCTCGCTGCATGGCCCGAGGACATGCTCTATCCAACCCAGCCACTGCAGAGCATGACGAGCTCGGCGAACGACATCGCCGTCGCCCCGAACGTTTGGCGCCGGGAGTTCTCCACCTGTTACAACGACGGCACCGCGATCGGCCCGTGCGCCGCAATCCTCAACGGTAACGCCGGCACGATAGCGATCGCTGCGGGCTGGCTGTCTCAGCAGTACGGGCACGTCGTGAGCCTGAACGGTGGGGACATCGTCACCGGCGGTGCGGTCCTTCTCAATGCTTCATCCTTCGCGCCGAACGTAACGACAATCGGCGCAGGACAGGCGGCACTTCTCGTCCGGTAGAAGTTCGCAGTCTTGCGCAAACTGCTCTTAGTCTCATATTTCGTACCCCCGCGAGCGGGCGTGGCAACGACGCGAACAAAGCAGTTGATCGCGCGCCTGGCGAAGCATGGTTGGCGCGTCACTGCCGTGACCCCGCGGCTTGATGGCGCGTGCCCCGACGTCCTTCAAACCGACTTTACGGACGTACGGGCGATGGTTAAGGCGCTGCTAGGCATGCGTGAGAGGAGCGCGCACCAAGCAATGGGCACGAGCCCCGCACAGCATGGCGCGCGGCGGTCCCTGCGACAGTGGGTCGTTGATACGGGGAATGCGATCGTCGCGTATCCGGATCCTGCGGTGGGCTGGATTCCTCACGGCCGCGTAGCGATTCGACGACTGCTCGCAACGGGAACGTACGATGCGGTGCTATCCTCTGCTCCGCCGTTCAGCACGAACGTCATGCTCGGCACGCTGCCGCTGCGCGTTCCATGGGTAGCGGATATGCGAGACCTCTGGACCGATACGGACGCGCACGATCAACCACTGCGGCGCTTCTCCGACGCCATGCTCGAACGCTGGTCGCTGCGCTCGGCGGCGGCCATCACGACGATCTCGCCGCCCATGGCCGAGTCCTTGCGCGAGCGCCACCCTCGCACGCCCGTGCACGTCATTCCGAACGCCTTCGACGCCAGCGAGTGGGCCGACGTTGCGTTCGCTGTGGAAAAGCGCTGCACATTGCTCTACGCAGGCACTTTTTATGCCGGCCGTCGCGATCCCCGGCCACTCTTCACGAGCGTGCGTTCGCTCTTAGACGATGGTTCCGTGATGCCGAGCGAGATATCCATCGATCTCTATGCACCCAAAGACCCGTGGCTGACGTCACTCGTTCAGCAGTATCGCTTGGGCGAGGTCGTGCGCGTGCTCGGAAACCTGCAACGCGATGACGTCATGGCGGCGGAACGCCGCGCCGACAGACTACTCGTGGTACTCTGGGACGGTACGGGGGCCGAAGGGACGGTAACCGGTAAGCTCTTCGAGTATCTGGGAGCTCGCCGTCGCATCTTGGTCTCTGGCGGCCCGTCACGCTGTGCCATCGACGACGTTCTCGGTAAGACGCGCGCGGGCGTCCGCTGCCGCGACGAAACCTCGCTCCGACGTGAAGTGCTGGCAGCCGTGCAAGAGCACCGGCGCGGCGCGGTGCGTGTTGTGCCTCTCGAATCGGTCGAGGGGTACGAGGCAGGCGTGATGGCGGCGCGCTTCGCTCAACTATTGGAGGAGGTCGCTCCCAGCCGCGCCGCCATACGCGCGACGACGCCGTCCCACGTGTAGTAGGAGCGGCGGCGCTCGTAGCCGTTCTTCCCCATCTGCGCGCACGCAGAAGGATCGCGTAGCGGTGCGATGAGCGCATCGGCGAGCGCTCCGGAATCATTGGGCGGCACGACATATCCGGCATCGGCCTCCCGAGTGATCTCGGGCATCGCACCGAAGGTCGTCCCAATGCAGGGCAGTCCGAACGACCGCGCCTCGAGAAATGCGATGCCGAAGGGCTCAACCGTTGAGGGCAGCGCGAAGACCGCAGCTCTTCGATACGCAGCGATGAGCCTTTCCCCTTCGTCCCCCTCGCGCTTAGAGAGAAAGCCGAGGTACTCCACACCGGGAGGTGCTTCGGCGCGTACGGGCGGCCCGATAATCGTCAGGGTCGCTTTGGGGATTTCGCGCCGCACGCGCTCGAAGGCCGCAAGGAGCACGGCGCCGCCCTTACGAGCGAATTCGATTCCCACAAAGAGGATGTTCGGCTCGTCGTAGCGCTTGCCGTCGAGACTCGGCGCAGCATCGACGTTGATGCCCGCACCGACCGGCTCCACCTTGCGCGCGTCGATACCGAGATCGCGCACGAAAGTATCGGCCGCCCAGCGGCTCATAGTAAAAATGAGCTGCGCTCGTGCGTAGACGCGTGCCTCGTATGTGAGCGCCGCGCGAATCACTGCCGAGCGAGGATCCGCAGCGGGAAGGCAGCGTGCGAGCGTCTTTAGGTTTGTATCGTGATACGATATGGTTCTCTTTCCCGGTATCCCGGTGAAGTCATAAAACGCTCCCACCTGGAGGATCGTGTCGTAGGAGCCAGCATGGATCCGGGCGAGTTGGGCGATGCCACGGCGCGTGATCATTTGGCGGCGTAGCGTATTTACACCGATCCGGAATCGCCAGCGGTCGACGTTAGGATACGCCATGAGCAGCGTCAGCACCCTGTGCTCGATTGTCCCCACGGTTGCGCCGAGCGCCGCGCGCAACAAACCGGCGCGATCCAACGCGTTTAGGAAATAGGGACTGCAACCCGACCACGTATGCGAATCGAACGGTTCTCCTGGAACGACGGCAACGATCGCGGTCACTGCAGCAAGAGTAGTGCGCGCCCACCGGGGACGACGCTGCGCCCGGCCTTGAAGAAGCCTCTCGAGAGCGAGCCGCCGTGCAGCGCATCTCCTCCATCAAGAACGAGGGCGTGCGCATACCGCCGCCGCAGCCAAGCACGCCGGACGACGACACCGTTTGCGTTAGCATTGAGTACGGCCGCGCACCCCCCGACCGCTCGCCCATCCAGATAACACGAAGCGAACTCGCGACGCCAGATGCCTGGCGCGACGGCGATATCGGCCGCGGAACTCCGCATGCTCTCAAGCGGGCGCGTGGGATAGACGCCGTCCTCCGGCCAGACGGCGAGATTCATCGTGTTGTATTCGAGATCCGGCCATACGACCGTGAGATTCGGACGGAAACCGAGCCACACGATCGCCGTGGTTACGAGGCGCTGCGCGATCTGATCCGCACTCCCCGCCGGTGAGTCGCCGGTGTCGAGGATCACGACCCTGTCGCCTGCATTCTGGATCGTCGCCATCGCGCTTAGCGTACGCGCGTACATCGTCGTTCGGAACACGCCAGCGTCAACGATATAGTTCTCGCGCACGAAACCGATGTACTGCCGGCTCGCAGTCGCTAGGCCGGCGTCGCCGTTAACGAACATCTGCACTGGAGTTCCGTGGGTGCGTCGCATGGCTCGCGCAAAGCTTCCTTGTGCGTGCAGCAGCGCAGCGTCGTTGGCAAACTCTTCCGTGCTCGTACACCAGCTCTGCAGGTTCATGCCGACACAAAAACCTCCGCCAGGGCCATACATTTGGTTCACCAGCGTCGCGCCGGCATCGTCGACGAGCACGTATCGCCACGCGCGCGCCTGCGTGTCGAGATACCGGCGCCAAAACGCTTGCACCGCCCGATTCGCTATGTTCGCCACATAGACTGGAACGTCGACCGTCCGTCCGTCGCACGATCGTGAGTAGTGTCCGACGACGCGGTGCGAAGCATCGTCGAATCCCGGGCGGTGGACGAACCAGCTCTCCGACGCAGCGTTGATAAAGCGCTGATCGGGTTGGTACGGGCACGACGGGCTGTCATAGATGAGATGAGGATCGAAATACCATACGGACCGGCACTGCGAGCT
>DAHUYK010000080.1 GCA_027315245.1 Vulcanimicrobiota bacterium
TTCCTCGCCGACGTGCCACTCTTCACGTTCGCGGTGATCGGCGCGATATTTTTCTCGTACCTCATTCACCCGCTCGTCGCATGGCTGCACCGGCGCATGCCGATTGCGGTCGCAATTCTCGTCGTGTACGTTGCGATCGCCGTCCTCCTCGCCTTCGCGTTCTACGTCGTCTCGCCGGTCATCACCAAGGACGCCCAGCAGATTACGCTCAACGCACCGAAACTCGTCGTCACCGCGCAACGGTTGCTCACCGATCCCCGCGACCCGCTGACAGCGCACCTGCCCGACCATCTGCGCTCGTTCTTGCGCACCGTTCCGACGCGCATTCAAGCGTGGATCATGCGGTACGCCGCCCAGATTTCGACCGACGTTCTCCCCGCCGTCATGTCGTTCGTCGCCGTGCTCGCCCTTTTCGTCATCATTCCGGTGGCGGCAGCGTACATGACAACCGAGGCAGCGGCGATCAAACGCACCGCTCTTGCGATGCTACCCCGACGCGCGCGCTTGCGCGCGGCGCGCATCATCACCGACATGGATCGCGTCGTGGGTGGATTCATCCGAGGGCAGCTTCTCGTGGCGGGCATCGTTGGAACGCTCGTGACCGTGCTGCTCCTCGGCCTGCGCGTGCCCTACGCGGTGCTCATCGGCGTCTTTGCGGGGGTCGTGGACGTCATTCCGTACATTGGCGCGGTCGCCGGCTGGCTGCCGGCATTCTTCATCTCGTACATGACCAACGGGCTTCCCAACGCGGTTGCGGTGTCGATTGGAATCATCGCTATCAATCAGCTCGAAGGGCACATCGTCATTCCGAACGTCGCCAGCCGCACCGTCATGCTGACGCCGCTGAGCGTCATGCTTTCGCTCCTTCTCGCCGGCGAAGTGCTCGGGTTACCGGGACTGCTCATCGCCGTCCCAGCGGCCGGCATCGTACGCGTGCTCGCAATCAACTTTCTCAACAAACCTCGTCACGAGCAGCGCGACCCAATCATTCCGCAGCGCGTGCTCGACTTTCCGGCGCTCGTGAAGCGCCACTTCTCTCGCCACCGTCGTCGCTAACCCGACGCGGGCCGCAGAATACTGAGGCGGAATCGCTCTTCCGCGTCGTTCCACACCGCCGTCACGCACATGCCACATGCGTGTGCGAGCCTATCGATCGATGCGTCGTCGAACTTGTAGGACGACTCCGTGAGGATGCGCTCGCCGGCCGAAAACGGAACGTGCATGTCAAGCGCGGCAATATGCACGCGCTGCTCGACACGCGACTCTTGGAACGAATCGACGCAGCCTCGCTCTTCGTCGTACGCGACAACGAAACGAAAGGTGCTCAGGTCGAACTCGCCACCGAGTTCTCGATTGATGCGAGCCAGTACGTTGCGATTGAAGGCCGCAGTGACGCCTAAGGAATCGTTGTAGGCCCGCTCCAGCTGCCGCGCGTTCTTCTTGAGATCCGTGCCCAAGAGGAGCGCGTCTTCGGCGTGCAATGCGCCGCCGATTCCGCGCAGCAACGTCACCGCCTCTTCGCGTTCGTAGTTTCCGATACTCGATCCGAGAAAGAGGACGAGCGTGGGCGCCTGTGCGCGCGGCGACCGCTCTAGCAGCACGCGGCGGTAGTCGCCCGCATGCGCCGTCACGACGAGCCGGTCGTACTCGAATGCCAAACGTTCGGCCAGCGAACGCAGTGCCGCCTCCGAGATGTCGATCGGGTGATAACGCACGATCGCCTGACGCCGCAGGGCGGCCTCGATCAGAATGCGCGTTTTCGCACCGCTGCCAGGCCCGAGCTCGACGATCTCGGCATTCGGCAGCGCTTCGAGTATCTCGCCGGCGTGCACTTGCAATATCTCGGTTTCGGCCCGTGTGAGGTAGTATTCCGGCAGCAGCGTGATCGCGTCGTAGAGCGCAGAGCCGAGAGCATCGTACAGGTAGCGGGGCGGCAGGTACTTCGTTGCTGCGAGCAGTCCTTTGCGAACGTCACGCGCAAACGTGCTCGCCGGGGAGCCCAATTCACCCTCCACGCGCACTCGACGCAGCGATACTGCTTGGCCGGCCGTCATGGGAGCAGCCTTCGCCGCCGCCTTGGAATGTCTCCCCTAGGAGCGGCCGCGAAGAGTCGGGGACGATGATCCTGACTTCCGGAAGCGCGCGTCACCGGACGGAGCTGCGCGCCGCCTACGATGCGAATCGACGGCGCACCCGCGCGCTCTTCGACATGCTTGCGTCGGACGCGTACTACGATGCACCCATTCCGCTGCGCCATCCTTTCGTGTTTTACGACGGGCACATTCCGGGCTTTAGCTTCCTGACGCTCATCCGAGGCGCGCTCGGCGGCGCGGCGGTCGACGAAGAGCTCGAGTCGCTTTTCCAGCGAGGCATCGATCCCGCGACGGCGCACGAGGCGGTACAGAAGGCGCCGGCTGCGTGGCCGTCGCGCGAACGCGTCGAAGCGTTCGCCCGCGATTGCGACGCGCGGGTACGGGCGGCGCTCGATACCGCGACGCTCGACGATCCCGGCAATCCCCGGCTCGTTCGCGCGCAGAGCGCGTTCAACATCATCGAGCACGAGCAGATGCATCACGAAACGCTCATGTACATCGTCCACCGCCTCGGTGCCGAACGCAAGCGCCCCATTTCCCAGCGCCACAGCGACGCTCCAACGCCGCGCTACGCGCGCGCGGCGGTCGACGCTGGAATCGCGACCCTCGGGGCGCAGCGCGATGCGATTCCCTTCGGATGGGACAATGAGTTTGAGGAGCAGCGCGTTGCGGTCGGTGCCTTCGAGATCGACGTCTACAACGTGACGAACGGGCAGTATATGGAGTTCGTGCGCGCTGGCGGCGCGCCGCCACCGTTTTGGCGTCGCAACGGCGACGCGTGGGAGCTCGCAACCCTCTTTGAGTGGATACCGCTTCCGGGGTCGTGGCCGGTCTACGTGACGCAGGCGCAAGCACAGGAGTTTGCACGCTGGAAATCGATGCGGCTTCCAAGCGAAGCGGAGTACCATCGGGCCGCATTCGGCACGCGCGACGGCGGAGAGCGCGCCCATCCGTGGGGCGACGAACCACCGCGGCGCGAGCACGGAAACTTCGGCTTCGCGCGCTTCGATCCCGAGCCGGTCGGCGCGCATCCGCAGGGCACGAGTGCGTGGGGCGTTGCGGATCTCGTCGGCAACGGCTGGGAGTGGACGAGCACGCCGTTCGCGCCTCTTGCCGGTTTCGCTCCGATGGCATCGTATCCACAGTACTCGGTCGATTTTTTCGATGGAGCACATTTCGTCTTGAAGGGTGCGTCGCCGGTCACGCACGAACGCTTGATCCGCCGCAGCTTCCGCAACTGGTTTCGCGCCGACTACCCGTACGTCTACGCAACGTTTCGCTGCGTTTCGTAGCCCAATTCATCGTTCGAGCATGGCAAATGCAGCGGCGGTAACCATGCCGTAGACGAGCCGCGGAACGAGATCCGCCAGCCACTCCGCGGTGGACCAGCGGCTCCAATCGGTCGCACCGACGCGCACTGCGGTGCCCTCTCCGACGAACAACGTAAGCGCGGCGAGCGCGACGCCGCCGACGGCAATCGGTGCACGCACGATCGAGCGGGACGCGCCGTACGCGGCTCCCGCGAGCAGCCCATCGGCATATCCGAGCACCGCTCCGACGCCGGTGCGCCGATGCTGCGTCTGCGGATCGTCTCCATCGAGAGCGTCGATTCCGGCCCTCTCGGCGAGACGGCGTGCCGTGTCGCTCGGTACGGTGCTCGGCGGCCGGCCGCGCAGCACCATGTCGAGATAGGTCGTTACGTCGAGTGCCGTCGTTCCGGCGGCGCCGGCGACGAGGCCTCGCGCGATGTTCTCCCTTATCATGCGATCATTGTTGCCACGGATGACAGGGCTGCAATCGCGATCGCGACCGTAACGATCCAGCCGCCGGCCAACAGCCAGAAAGGAAGCGCATGGCCCCTGAGCGCGATCGTGTCGTGAGCGAGCAGCATCATGAGGACGAGATAGACCGGCGTTGCGATGCCCGCCGCGATCGACGCCGCGAAGAGCAGTGCCATCGCCGGGACGCCGACAAACGAGAACGCGGCGGCGAGCGCGAGGCAGGCGTAGATCGCAGCGTACTGCGCTTTTGCTTTGCGCGGTGGGTCGTCGAGCGTCCCTTTCCACGCGAACGTCACGCGGATCGCGTTCGCGGTGGTCGCGGCGATGACCGGAAGCGCAAGCAGAGACGAGCCGAGGAGGCCGAGCCCAAAGACGTCGGGCGCATAGCGCCCCGCAAATGGCGCGAGCGCTTTGGCGGCGTCCTGCGCGGTCTGCACCGCGTGATGATGGACCCCGAGCGTTGCACCGGTTGCGACGACGATGAACCATAGCACGCCGAGCGTGGCGACGATACCGGGCAGCGAGCTCAGGCTCGTGCCGGCGAGCCTTCGGATCGGAGGGCTGTCTTTCGCGATCTCTACCGTCTGCCACTCGAACCCGTAGGCCGTCATCACCGTTCCGACGATTGCGACGAGCGTGACGAGAAAACCGCGCGTGAGTGAGAAGGAAGGAACGAGCCCTCCGAGCACGGCCGGCCAGCTAGGGTGCGCGAGAAATGCCGCCACGATGTACGCGAGAAACGCTACGGGAAGCACGGCGAGCACGACGCGCACACGATCAAATGAGCCGAACGTGAGGAGCGCGGCGACGGCAATGACGAGAGGCACGCTCCAGTACTGCGCCGCAGCACCGGTGATGAGCGCAAGCGATGCGTCGCCGGCCTCCAAGTCGGCGGCGAGCGTGAGCACGTTGACGGAGACGAGCGCTGCGAGCGAGAGCAGCGCGATGGTTCTTCCGTAGCGGCGCCGCACGAGACCCTGCACGTTGAGACGCGCATGCCCTGCCACGAGCGTTCCGATCGATTGCATCGTTGCAAACATCGGAACGAGAAGCACGAGCACCCACTCCAAGCGATAGAGCGTCGTCGCGCCGGCGATCGCCATCGTCGCAACCGTCGTCGGATCGTTCTCAGCCGTTGCCGAAACGGTACCCGAGAGCAACGGCTTGATGAATGCCGCTCGGGAACGCCCTACGGCCAGGAGTTCTCGCCCCACGGACAGGCATCGATCAGTGACAAGCAGGCGGCGTCCATGCCGCACTATATACCAAAAAGCGCCTCCTTTTAACGTCAGCGTCTAAGCTGCGATTGCCGCGCTCGCGTTGCGTGACGCTGGGTACGTACACCGTAACCATGTTGAATGGGCTCTCCGCCGCTGCATCCGGCCTCATCGTCGTGCTGGCATTCGTGATCGTGCAGAGCGGCTCGCACGGCGTTTCGCAGCAGGATCGCTCTTTTGCATTCAAAGCCGAGCAAGCGAATAATGCCGAAATCGCCGAGGGGCGGCTCGCGCACACGCACGGGACGGCGTCGACGGTGCGAGCACTCGGAAGCCGCATGGTTCGCGACCACACGAGCGCTGCAGCGGCGCTCGACGTGGTCGCAAGGGGCGAGCATCTCGCCGTCACGAGTTCGCTCGGAGCCGCGAACGCGCAGCAGTTGCAGCGCTTGAGATCGCTGCACGGGCAAGCGTTCGACGATGCGTATGTCGGCGAAAGCATTCCCGAGCATCGGCAAGCGATCGCCGTACTGCAGCATGAAATCGCTGGCGGGTCAGATCTCGCGCTGCGCGCCTGGGCGCGCCGGACGCTGCCGGCGCTACAAACGCACCTCTCGCTCTTCGAGCACGCGCGGCGCGCCGGCCGCTGAGCAGCAGCTCACCGCCCGCGCAGCACCAGGGGACGCAGCCCGGTCAGTGGTAGCGGCCGCAAAGGAAGGCGCCGACGTTGCGGTCGTGTACTTGAACGAGCACGAGGACGCGCTCGCTCGGGATCACAGAGCGCGCGTTAGATGCGCGCCCCTCTGCCGGCGAGCAGGTTCCAGATCAGGAGAATGAGCGCGACCACCAAGAGGATGTGGATAAAGCCGCCACCGATGTGGACGACGAAAAATCCGATCAACCATAAGACGAAAAAGACTACGATCAGCGTCCAGAGCAGCCCAGCCATCGTTCAACCGCCTTTCTAACTCGACTTCTTGCCAGAGCCTTTGCGGCTCGATTTCTTTTTCGGAACCTTTGCACCGGATTCGCGCGCTTCAGAAAGGCCGATCGCAACGGCTTGCTTGCGGCTCGTCACTTTCTTGCCGGAGCGGCCGGATTTCAGCTTCCCTTCCTTCATCTCGTGCATCGCGCCCTTGACCTTTTTCTGCGCCTTCGGGCCATACTTTCGCCCGCCGCTTTTCTTGCGCTTCCTCGGCATGATAATCGTGCGTACCCACCCCGCTGACGGGCAAAACCCGGCTCGCTGCTTACGCAAGCGTACGGTAGCGCCCGTCGTGATACACGAGCGGCGGCAGATTCGTGTGCCGCGCGAACTCAACCGCCCCGACGAAGATCGTGTGCGTCGCCACGTCGAACGCATCAGTCGCAACGCAGATGAAGCTTGCTGCCGTCCCATCGATGATCGGCACCGTGCCGGCATGGAGAGCGTGCGAAATGCCGTCGAACTGGTCTTCGATTCCTCCGGCAAACCGCCGCGCGATCTGCTCCTGCCCGTGGGCGAGCACGTTGACGGCAAAGCGTCCGCTCCTTCGAATGAAAGGATGCGTGCGCGTCGTGCGGCTCACGACGACGAGCAGGGTGGGGGGCTCGATGCTCACGCTCGTCATTGCCGTCGCCGTCATGCCGTGCACGATGCCTTCGTGGGCTGCGGTGATGACCGTCACACTCGAGGCGGCCCTGCGCATGGCGAGACGAAATGCTTCCGGGTCGGCGCCGCTGGAGCTCATGCGACCGCAATCGGCGCGTTGGCTACTGCTTGCGCAGGCCGCTCCAATCCGAAGCGTGCGGCGCGCGCGAGATCGAGAAGGCGCATCGCGCTGCGACAAGGAGCGCCGCGCCGATGGGCGTCTTGCGCGGCGTCTTCGCCCATCGTACCGGCGTATGCTGCCAGGAGTGCACCATATCCGAACGCATCCTCTACCCCCGCGAGATCACGATCGCCGGCGGCCGGATCGGCGCACGGCATCCACGGTACCTCCAATGCTGCAGCGCCATGCGTTCGTACGAAGGCTCTGTTTTCCCGCACGAAAACTTCGACGCTTGGCGCGAACGGTGCGCCATCGCAGTTCCACGCAAGGTGCGCGCCAGTGCGAAAGCGCCGGTCGAGCCGTCGCCACGGCGCAATGGCCGAAACGACCGGGTGGCCGAACGAGCGCACCCCGCCGAGAACGTCGCGGAGCGCGGCGTCCGCGGCAGCATCGGTCGCGCCGCGATGCACGACGATTGCACCCACGTCGCCTCGGTCGACGCGCGGAATCGCCGCGAGCGCGTGCGACCACCGGCGGTAAAACGCACGCTCGTTCTCCTGCTCGTGCGCGAATCTGTTCAACGTCGCGCCTTCGTAGTGCGCAAAGCGCGACTCCGCAACATACCGCGCGGCCATCCCCGACGCGTGTGCACGCATGCAGAGATCGGCATCTTCGAAGCCGTTGCGATATACGCCGTCGAAACCGCCGCCGGCGAGAAACCACTGCGTGCGAACGGCGAACGCGGCGCCGGGAACGACGACGGCATCGCGTGAGACACGCACTTGCGGCAGGTTCGGCGGCAGGTTGCGGCACGAAAGCGACCAGTGGGCGTCCGGCAACAGGACGCTTCCCGCTGCCTGCGTTACGCCGTCTTCGTAGAAAAGCGCTCCGCCCGCGATCGCCACGTTTGCACGCTCGAACGCGGCCACGAGTGGCGTCAGCGCGTCGCCGAGCGGCCACGCGTCGTTGTTCAGAAAGAGCACGAGGGGTGCGCGAGCGGCAGACGCGCCGGCATTCGAGCCGCCACCGAAGTTCTCGTTGCGCTCGAGACGGATCCAGCGCACCCAGCCCAAGCGCCCTAGCTCGTCGGCCGTCGCGTCGCTCGAACCATTGTCGACGACGATCGTCTCGAACTCAACGCCGCATTGGGAGCGCAGCGCGTCGACGTGCGCGAGGCATCGTCGCGTCAGCCACCAGTTGTTGTAGACGGGAATGACGATGCTGACGGCAGGACAGGGCGTTCGCAAAACGCCGTCGTAGTTCGAGGCGGAGCGACCGAGCTCTTCTCTTTTTAGGAGTACGCCCGTGATCTCGATGCGTCTGCGGCCTCTATCGATCGACGGCTCCTACGAGATCCTCGGAGAAAGGCGCTCCGACGACCGCGGTTTCTTCGGGCGCACGATCGACGCCGAGATATTGCGCGATCGCGGGCTCGTCGCCGCGTACGCTCAGGAGAGCATCTCGTACAACGAGCGTCGCGGAACGATTCGCGGGCTGCACTACCGGTTGCCGCCGGCGTGGGAGACGAAAATCGTCACGTGCGTGCGAGGGCGTATCTTCGACGTCGTGCTCGACCTTCGGCGTGCCTCGCCAACGTTTGGCCGCTGGGAGGCCATCGAACTCGACTGGCAGGAATGCAACTCGCTCTACGTTCCCGCCGGGTGCGCGCACGGCTATCAAACGCTCGAGCCGCAGAGCGTCGTGCTCTATCGCATATCGCCCGCGTACGATCCCGGACACGCGACGGGCATCGATCCGTACGACCCGACGGTCGCAGTGCATTGGCCGCTCGAAGAAGCGACCGTCTCGCAACGCGATCGCGTCCTTCCCTCGCTGCGCGACTTCCCGGCGTGAACGTTCTCGTCACCGGTGCGTCAGGCTTCATCGGCCGCCGCGTCACTCGCCTCCTCGCTGCGCGCGGGCATTATCCGATGACCGTGGGGCGCGGCCCTGAGAGCGACCGCCGGATCGACCTGCTCGACGGCCTCGCGACCGCCGGCGCGCCATTGGAAGCCGAGGCACTCGTGCATCTCGCTTGGTACTCCGTTCCCGGCGCGTTCTGGTCGTCGCCGGAAAACGATCGCTGGGTCGAAGCAAGCGTCGATCTCGTTCGGCGCTTCGCACAGTGCGGCGGCAGACACGTCGTCATCACAGGCAGCTGTGCGGAGTACGGAGACGGTTCGCCGGCACCGATCTCCGAACGAGCACCGATCGCCCCCACGACGCGCTACGGCAGCGCAAAAGCGCGACTCTTCGGGCGCCTGCGCGACACGGCATCCGCTTTACCAGACCTCCGGATCGCGTGGCCGCGGATATTCTACGTCTACGGGCCCGGCGAGCCGCATGAAAAGCTCTTTTCGCGACTGCGCGACGCCATAGACGCGGGTGCAGCGCCGACGTTGAGCACGCCGGACCGATTGCTCGATTACATCCACGCCGACGACGCCGCCGAAGGCATCGTGCGCACGATCGAGCGTCGCGTCAGCGGGGCGCTCAACCTAGGAAGCGGCGCCGGCATCTCATCCCGCACGGTCGCACGCGCTTTCGCGGAGCGACGGCGCCCGCAGCTCGTTAAAGAAATCGACGCGCTGGCGCCAGCAGAAAAGGGCGAGCTTCCCATCGTTGCCGACGTATCGCGAATGCATGCGGAGGTCGGATGCTGGCGCACCGTAACGATCGACGAGGGGATCGACGCTATGACGAGAGCGCGACCTCCGGAATCGGCGTGAGAAACCGCACCGACGCCAAGCCCGCTCGTCGCGCCTTCTCGACGAGTTCGTCCCGGTAGTTCCACGCCGTCAAAACGAAGACGTCCGGAGGGTGCGCGAATGCCCACTCTTCGGCGACGATCTCGACGCCGCACTTCGGCATGTAGCGCCCCCACTTGCCCGGCGTCGAATCCGCGCAGTAGGGAATGTCCCGGTACGTCAGATTCCCTGCGTTTAGCAGGGTCGCGCCTTTTGCGCTCGCCCCGTATGCGTAGATGCGGGAGCCGTTGCGCGAGAGCGCTGCAATGTTCTCCTGCAGCGCCGTTCGCAGACGCCCGGTCGCGCTCGCGAAACGTTGCGCCAACCCGCCGCGCAGCAAACGCCGCTCGCGCTCCAGCACACCGGCAACGTGCGGTGGAACGGTGCCGTCGAGCGGCGCACGCTTGGCGATGCAGACGATGGAGCCGCCGTGCACGGGGGTCTCCAAGACGTCGTGCGGCGCGAATCCACGGCGCGAGAGCATCTCGCGCAGCGCCAACAGCGTAAAGTAGAACATGTGCTCATGGTATATCTGATCGTATTCGTTTCGCTCGAGCGTACTGATCGCATAAGCGTTCTCGACGAGCAACGCTCCGCCATCGGCGAGAGCTTCTGAAATCCCATCCAACACAACGTAGGGATCGCAGTTGTGGGCAAGTGCGTGGCGGATGACGACGAGGTCAGCCGGCCCTTTCTCGCTCCGGTAGCGGCGTGCGAAGTCCGCGTCGAAAAACCGGGCGATCGTCGGTATGCCGCTCTGCGTTGCAGCATGCGCGATGCTGCGAGCCGGATCGACGCCGGTCACAGAGCCGACATGCGGGCGAATTGCAGCAAGAAAATGCCCTGCGTTGCTGCCGATCTCGAGCACGCTGCTCGCGGGGCCGGCGTAACCGCCAGAGATGAGGCGCCGCACGAGGGTGTCGTAATGCGCCTGCAGCGACGGCACGCGCGGGGTTACGTATGCGTACTCTTCGTAGAGAGCGCGCTCGTCGAGGCAGTCTCGAAGTTGAAAAGAACCGCAGTCGCACTCCTGGAGAACGAGCGGAAACTCAAGGGCGCGTTCGTCGCGGCGCGCGGTAAGGAGGTTTGCGGGCGGCATCATGCCGAGATCGAGGAGCGTACGGACGGCGCGCCCGCATATGCGGCAAATCTCGCTCGAGCGGCCGTTCACCGGCCGCGCTTGCCGGCGATCAGCTGCGATGCGAGGTGGAGGCTCTCGAACGTTCCGGCATCCGTCCACCATCCGGACAGAACGTCGTAGCAGAGCGTTCCTTCTTCGATGTAGTGATTGTTGACGTCGGTTATCTCGAGCTCACCTCGCTGCGACGGCACGAGGCTCGCGATGTATTCGAATACACGCGCATCATACATGTAGAGGCCGGTTACGGCGTACGCGCTCCTAGGCTGCGCGGGCTTTTCCTCGATCCGAACGATGCGCCCGTCACGAATTTCGGGTACGCCGAAGCGGCCGGGATCGTGCACCTCTTTGAGCAGCAGACGCGCCCCCCGCTCCTGCTTCTCGAAAGCCTGCAGGTACGGTGCGACGTCATCTTCGATGAGATTGTCCCCGAGCATGACGACGATGCGCTCTCCGTCGGCAAAGTGCTCGCACAGACGCAAGGCGTCGGCGATGCCGTTTTCACCTTCTTGATAGGCGTAGCAGAGGTTGTCAAGGCCGAACTCTGCGCCGTTGCCGAGCAGCCGTAGGAAATCTCCCGCCGAGGTGCCGCCCGTGACGAGCATGATCTCGCGTATCCCAGCGTGGCAAAGCGTTTCGATCGGATAATAGATCATCGGCTTGTCGTAGATAGGCAGCAGATGTTTGTTCGTGACCTTTGTGAGCGGCCGGAGCCGCGAACCGAGTCCGCCGGCGAGAATGATTCCCTTCACGAACGCACCCACGCTCCGCCCCTGCGGTACCGTCTCCACCACGACGCATGGCCGCGATACCATGCGACGGTCGCGCAGAGTCCGTCGTCGAACGGCACCTGCGGACGCCACCCGAGCGCCGCCGCGCGCCTGCAGTCCAGCGCATAGCGCCGGTCATGGCCGAGGCGATCCGTCACGTAATCCACGTGCGAGTCGAACTGCCGGCTGCAGGCGTCGAGCAACATGCGCGTGATCTCCAGGTTCGTGCGTTCGTTACCGCCGCCAAGATTGTAGACGCCGCCGGTTTCGCCGTGTTCCAACACGTGCAGGACGCCGCGCGCGTGATCGTCGACGTGCAGCCAGTCTCGCACTTGCAGACCATCGCCATACATCGGAACCGGGCGATCGTCGAGCAGATTCGTGATGAAGAGCGGAACGAGTTTCTCCGGGTACTGGTACGGGCCGTACGTATTGCTGCCGCGTGTGATCAAGACCGACACGCCGTACGTCGAAGCGTAGGCCGACGCCAAGAGGTCGCCGCCGGCTTTGCTGGCGCTGTATGGGCTGCGTGGACGTAAGGGATCGGTCTCAGACGACACGCCCTGCGCGACGTTCCCGTAGACTTCGTCCGTCGACACTTGGAGAAAGCGCGCAATGCGGCCGTGGCGCGCGGCTTCGAGCAAGACGTGCGTTCCCAGCACGTCGGTCTTCACGAACGATTCCGGTTCTTCGATGGAGCGATCGACGTGCGTCTCGGCGGCGAAGTTGATCGCCGCATCCACACCCGCGCCGATCGCGTGCGCGACGGCATCCGCGTCGCAGATGCTTCCACGCACGAGCCGATGGCGCCGGTCGTCCGCAATCTCTTCCAAACGCTCTTCGCTGGCGGCGTACGTCACGGCGTCGAGGTTGACGATCTCCAGTGCCGGATGCGCTTGAAGCGCAAGGCGAACGAAGCGAGCTCCGATGAAGCCCAAGCCGCCGGTGACGAGCCAACGCATCGTCGTTGCGACTTCTCACGACCCCGGCGCAGGGCCTTCGCACGGCCGATGGAAGTGCCTGCGCCGTGGACGCGTGGGAGTACGCCGAACGACACGATCCGCATGCGTTGCTCGTGTCGCGTGACGGGGCCATCGAGCGCGAATCGTATGGCGGCGGCTACGACGCGCGTAGCCCGCACCCGCTCTACAGCGGCACGAAGAGCTTCTGGGGCGTTGCCGCGATGACGGCGCGGCGCGAGGGCCTGCTCGAACTCGACGAACCTGTCTCGCAGACGTTTGTGAGCTGGAAGGAAGACTCGCGCAAGGCCGCAGTCACGCTGCGCATGCTGCTCTCGCTGACCGCCGGCTTTGGGTTCGGCGGCCTCGGAAGCAGCGTCCCCACGTACGACGCGGCGCTCGCAATGCCGCTGCGCACCGATCCCGGTACGCGTTTTGCGTACGGCGGCATCGCGCTGCAGGTCTTTGGTGCCGTGCTGGCACGCAAGCTGACCGCGCTCGGCATGACGCCGGTTGCCTATCTCCGCTCGCGCGTGCTCGAGCCTGCCGTATGCACCGTTGCGGCTTGGCGCACGCTGCGCGACGGCACGCAGCCCCTACCGACGGGAGCGCAGGTAACGGCTCGAGACTGGCTCGCCTACGGCCGGTGGGTACTGGCGCAGCGTGACGCGCTCGCGCCTTGCCTGACGGGGACGGACGCCAACCCACGCTACGGCTTGGGCTGGTGGCTCGCTCCTACCGGAACGCCGCCCGATCTCCTTTACGCAAGCGGCGCCGGCGGGCAGGCGCTCTACCTCGTGCCGTCGCACCGGCTCGCGATCGTACGGTTCGGCAAGAGCGCCTCCTACAAGCACGACGCATTTCTGCGCCGGCTTTTTAGCTAATCACGGCGAGATCGTCTGTGCCGGGACCGGTTTCGCACCCGCAGCGTGCAGCGCTGCGCTCAGCGCTTGCAGCGATCGCGCGTACGAATCGTAGCGCGCTACGGCGGCACGGTACTCGACGTCGAAGCGTCGCGCGTACGCCAGGAGTGCTGGCGTCGGCGGCGGCTGCGACGGCCCGAAGCCCGCACGCGGCAGATCTTCTTTCAGTGCCCCTGGGCGCTGAATCGAGTCCTCGCCGTTCTGATAGTTTGCGGTGAAGGCGTTGAAGAGCGCTTCACGCTTGACGAGCATCGCGTTGACGCGCGCGGTAAGCACCGCATTGCTCGCCACGGCGGCTTTCGCCGTTTCGAGCCCAGTGCGCTGAGCCGCGAGCCGATCGATCACCGTGTTTATTTTGCCGGAGATCGTGGAGTACTTCGCTGCGAACGCGTATCCGGCTCGGTACTGTGCCAGCGTATACGGCTGATGCGGATCGGGCTTCACGACGAACGGCTGTGAGTACGTGCGGCCGTTGAGCGTGATCCGAGCAATGTAACGGCCGGGAACGACCATCGGCCCGACGGGCGATCCCTGGAACTCCTTTGCACAGACGTGGCAGAGCGGTGGACCGTCCTCGCGGAAGTTCCAGACGACGCGGTTGATGCCCGCATCGTTCGTCACGCCCGGGCCGGCTGAGGCACCCGCGTACGGATTGAATGGCTGTGCCTTCGCCGGTTTACGCTGCGGCGGAATATGCCGAAGTATGTGCCCTGCGCCGTCGAGAATCTCCATGGACGGCGCGCGTGCCTGCGGCTTCGCTTGGTAGAAGTCGACGATTGCCCCGCTCGGCGGGTTCGTACCGAGGAAATTGGTGTAACCGCCTTCGTCGCCGCCCGATTCGAACGCATACTCGTACGCCGTCCGCGGTGCAAAGAGCGTCGCTCCCGCACGCTGCGCGCGCGGCAACTGCTGCAACGAGCCGAGATCATCGAGTATCCACAGGTCGCGCCCGTGCGTCGCGATCGCGAGATCGTTGAACTCGGGCTGCTCGCGAATGTCACGCACCGAAACCGTCGGCACGTTGAGATTGAAACGCGACCACTGCTTGCCCGCGTCGTACGAAATCCACAATCCCGTCTCGGTGCCCGCGAAGAGCAGATCGGGATTGCGATCGTCGGGCCGAATCGTGCGCGCCCAGACACTGTCGGGAAGACCGTTCGTAATCTTCGTCCACGTGCGCCCGTAATCGTGCGTCACGAAGAGGTACGGGCTGAAGATACCCGAGCGGTGACAGTCCTCGTTTGCGTAAGCGGTGGCAGCCGAAAACGGTGACGGAGCCACGGTTTCGACACGGCAGTAGGCAGGCACGCCGGGGATCGTGTGCTTCGTCCAGTGCGCTCCGCCGTCGGTCGTCACGGCGATGACGCCGTCGTCCGCTCCGGTCCAGATCTCGCCCGGATGCACCGGGGAACCTTCGATGTCGAGCAGCGTATCGGAGTACTCGGCGCTCGACACGTCGAGCGTGATGGGACCGCCTGCTGCGATCTGATGCGCCTTGTCGTTGAGCGTCAGGTCCGGGCTGATGACGGTCCAGTGCACGCCGCGATCGCGCGTCTGGAAGACGACGTTGCCGCCGAGCCACGCGATGTGCCCGTTCCAGGGCGCAAAGCCGATAGGCGAGTCCCAGTTGAAACGATACTTGGCGTTGTAAAGCGCGAAGCCGTTGCGCGAGAAGTCGAAGTATGGGTCGATGAAGCGGCTCGTCCGCGTCATCGTATCGTAGTCGACGATGCGCCCGGTTTCTAAGTCGGCGAGAATATGCGACGGATCGCTCGGATCGGGAACGGCCCATTCGCCGTCGCCGCCGATGACGTTCTGCCAGTCAGCGTTCGGAATGCCGGCCGGGCTCTGCGAGTTCTCGGGCGCGCAGAAGCCGTTGTTGTCTTGCAGCGGAGCGCAGACCCAATACGGGTTCTGATGGAGCGAGAGACCGACGTGATAGACTTCGCCGATTGGAATGTTGCGCGAAAACGCCCAGTTCTTTCCGCCGTCGAGCGTGATTGCATAGCCGCCATCTTCACCGACGATGATGCGGTTCGGATCGTTTGGAGCAATCCAAATGGCGTGGTAGTCGACGTGGACGCTGCGCGCAATGGGATGAAACGTGTGCCCGCCGTCGGTGCTCTTCGCAAGCATCATCGAGACGGCGTAGACGTCGTTCTCATTGCGCGGGTCGACCGCAAGGTGCGTAAAGTAGAACGGTCGCTGGTCGACGAGCGTGTTGTCGGAGACCATCTTCCAGTTGTCGCCGCCGTCGTCGCTGCGCCACAGAATGCCGCCTTTGGCTTCGATAATGGCGTAGACGCGCTTGCTGTCGCTCGGCGCGATTGCGACGGCACTGCGGCCGGTCAAGCCGGTCGGGAGGCCGTGCCCGGCCAGGCGCGTCCACGTTTTGCCGCCGTCCAACGAGCGCCAGATCCCGTCGGCAGGACCACCGGAGTGGAACGTCCACGGAAGGCGCCGGAACTGCCACATGCTCGCATAGATGATCGAGGGATCGTTGGGATCCATCGCCAGCTCGGCTGCACCTGTCTGCGGTCCGACATAGAGCGTCTTCGTCCAGGTCTTGCCGCCGTCGCCCGTGACGTAGACGCCGCGCGCCTCGCTGTTCCTGTACGGGTCGCCGAAGGCGCCGACGATCACG
>DAHUYK010000108.1 GCA_027315245.1 Vulcanimicrobiota bacterium
CCGTCAGGTACCGCAGTACGCACGCAAGATCTCGGTTGTCCGGCTCGGGACGGCTCTCGCGGCGCGTGCGGCGTCGCACAAGGAGCGCCCCGAACTGCGATTGCTCTGCGCCGCCGCATTTCGGCCGGTCAAGGGACATCGCGTGCTGCTCGACGCGTTTTCGCGTGCGCACGCCGTGCTACCGGAACTGCGACTGACGCTGTGCGGAGAGGGTCCGCGCGAACCTGAAATCCACAGCCGTGCTGCCAGGCTGCCGTGCCGCGATGCCGTTCAATTTCGCGGGTACGTTGCGCACGCGCAGCTTCTCGCCGAGCTCGCAGCCGGCCATTACGACGCCGTGGTCCTCGCGAGCATCGACGATGGAGCACACTTGATGGAGGGGGTCCCGTCGATTCTCATCGAGGCGGCAAGTCTCGGCGTGCCCTGTATCGCAACACGCTCGGGCGCGATCGCGGAACTCCTCGACGACGATTGCGCCTTCCTCGCACGCTGCGGCGACGCCGAGTCGCTTTCAACGGCCATATTGGCTGCAGCAGATGCCGCGCAGCGTTCGGCACGATCGAAACGTGCCATGACGCGTGCGAGGGAACAGCACGATCCTCGCCGTTGCATGGACCATCTCGTAGACCTGTTGGAAGAGAGCGCATGAAGATCACTGTCGTGGGTCTCGGTCGCATCGGGTTACCGACGGCAGCCGTGCTCGCCGAGAGCGGACACGATGTCGTCGGCTACGATGCCGACAAGCGGCTCATCGCGAACCTTGCGTCCGGCCGTATTGAGCTCGCAGAGCACGGCGTGCGCGAGCTCGCGCAGAGAGCCCTCGACGGCGGCCGGCTCCATCCATCGACGATGCCGTTCCCAGCTGACGCGTTCGTCGTCTGTACGCCGACCCCGACGGTCGAGCGCCGGGCGGATCTGAGCGCCGTCGACGCTGCGTTCGCTGCCATCGCGCCGCTCGTCCAAGAGGGAAACGTCGTCATACTCGAGTCGACGGTTCCTCCGGGAACCACTGCTGCCGTTGCCGAGCGCGCCTTCAACGCTCTTGGGATCGATCTCGACTCGATTCACGTCGCTCACTGCCCGGAGCGTGCGCTTCCTGGAAAGATCGTCGACGAGCTCCTCTGGAACGATCGCGTCATCGGTGGGCGGCGTGCAATCGATGCCGAGATGGCGCGCGCCGTGTACGCGACGTTTGCGCGCGGAGACATTCATCTCACGGATCTCATGACCGCCGAGACGGTGAAGGTCGTCGAGAACGCATACCGCGACGTGAACCTCGCGTTCGCGAACGAACTCACAGCGCTTGAGGCTGTGGGCATCGACGTCTGGAAGACGATCGCACTTGCGAACTGCCACCCGCGCGTGGCGATTCTTTCACCCGGGCCGGGCGTCGGCGGCAGCGCTATCCCCTTCGATTCGCAGTTTCTCGCCGATGCAAATCCATTTGCGAGCGAACTCATTCGAACCGCACGCCGCGTCAACGAACGCATGCCACATCTCATTGCGAAGGTCGTCCGGGAGTTCGCTCCGCAGGGGGCTCGTAAGATCGTCCTGCTCGGTGCGTCGTACAAGGCCGACGTCGACGATACACGCGGCGCTCCAGCGTATGCGATCGAAACGCTCCTCCGTGGATTCGGCTATGAGGTCGTCGTGTACGATCCCATCGCGAGCGGCTATTTGGGCAACCTCGTCCGAAACCTCGACGAGGCGCTGACCGGGGCGGACGTGCTCGTGCTCGTCACGGACCACAGCGTCGTGCGCGACATCCCGGCCGCGCAAGCTGCCGCGCGCATGCGCGGGCGGTGCATCGTCGATTCGCGCAACGCGATCGACGTCGACGCATGGACGAGCTGCGGCTTCGACGTGCACGTCGTTGGGCGCGGCCGCTTCCCGGCATCGGCGCTCGCAGGCATGGCGTGAGCGGATCGGTGCTTCACGTCGTCAGCGGTGCGCGTCCGCCGCGTTGGGCGCGGCGGATCGTGCGAGAGCTCGAATGTCTTGGGGTCCAGACGTGCGCCGGTGCGGTTGCACCGCCGGGAGCACCCGTGCTCGATCTACGTGTTGCAGAGTTGCGCGCGGCCGCTCCGATGGATGGCTGGTTCGTCGTTATAGGCAGCGAACGCGGGGGGATCCCCGCGTTCGACGAGACGGTCCAGCGCGCTGACGACGTCGTCGTGACGCTGGGAATTCGCAGCGGCAAGGACCTGCGTACGATGCGCGCGGGGCGCTTTGCCTATGGTGCGCGGCACGCGCGTACGGTGGATCGCATCGTGGCGCAATGCGCGCATTGGCTGTACGAGGATCTCGGGGTGAACAGAGGATTTCAAACGCTCGCGCCGCTGGAGGAGAAGAAGTGCGCCGGACCGCCGTCGCGCAGGGAACGGATGCTGTTCTTCTTTGCACAGATCGCGCGTGTTCTCGAGCACGGTGTGCGGCATTGCTTCGAAGACGTTCGATGGGACGTCGCCGTTGCCAGCACGTCGGTCGACCGCTTTGTGGAGAACCCGCGTTCTGCGTGGCTGCATTGGGTCGCGCGCGACCGTCGCGAGTTTCTCGCGGATCCCTTCGTTGCGCCGGCGGCCGGCGGCGGAGCGAGGCTGCTGTGCGAAGCGTTCGACGGACGCACGCCGACGATCGTCTCGATCGATCTCGACGATCGCCACGGCGAGCGCCGCGCGCTCGTCGCCGGCGAAGGACCGACGTCGTATCCGCACGTCGTCAATGTGGACGGCGAGCTTTGGCTGACGCCCGAGCAACATCGCCGCCGTGCTGTCTGCGCCTACCGCCTGAACGGGTCAGCACGCGAACCGGTAGTCATTCTTGAGGGCATAGCGGCGGTCGACCCAACGATCGTGCACCACGAAGCGCGCTGGTGGCTTTTCTGCACGGACAAGGAGAGCGGCGTCAACGACGCGCTGCGTATCTACTGGGCGCTGCACCCTGCCGGTCCGTGGCACGCGCACGCGCACAATCCGGCAAAGATCGACGCCGGCGGTGCTCGTCCCGCAGGAAACTTCTTTCGTCACGATGGCAGGCTCTATCGCCCCACGCAAGACTGCCGTGGGCGTTACGGCAGAGCGATCGTCATCCAGCGGATCGACCTGCTGACGCCGGCGGAGTTCTTGGAGACGCCCGTGCGCTCCATCGAGGTCTCGAGCCTTCGCAGAGAAGGCGCGATCGGCGTGCACACGCTCTCGCATGGTGAGGGCTGGGTCGCCCTGGACGCACAGTTCGCTCGCTGGTCGCTGCGCAAACCTCTGCGGTTGCTCACGGGTAGGTACGGATGATTCGCGCATACGCGCGCGACGGAGCGCCGTTCGACCCCGCGCGGCTCCGCGGCCGCGGCGCCGCAGCGGG
>DAHUYK010000112.1 GCA_027315245.1 Vulcanimicrobiota bacterium
GCCGCGCGCGCTCTCGAGCGGAATGCGATAGCCGAGCGGTGCGAGGAGCGGCGCGGACCACGCACCCGCGCTCACGACGATTCGCGCTGCGTCCACGTCGCCGTGGCCCGTGCGAACCCGCCATCCGCCGGCGTGCGGTTCCAGCGACGTGGCCGCCGCCGAGACGACCGCCCCGCCCTGCGCGCGAAAATGCTGCGCGAGAGCGGCGCCGTACGCCGCCGGGTTCGTGCAGCGATGCGAGCCTGGGAAGCCGATGGCTCCCGCAACGTCGTCGCGCAGAATCGGCTCGACTGCGAGCAGCTCGCCGCGGTCGAGAACTTCGGCCGAGAAGCCCTCGTTAGCGAGTTGCGGGATGAGCCGCTGCGTTGCCGCAAGCGCTTCTCGCGTGCGGCAGACGTGGAGCACGGTCTCGAGCACGAGGTACCGCTGCACTCCGGCGCGTGCCGCGAGTTCTTCGTGCGCACGGCGAGCGAGCCGATTCATCGGTGCAAGCGCGGCGATCGCGTTGCGCACTGCGGCGGGCCGCGCCGCGGCGAGAAAACGCAGTCCCCATCCCACGAGATGCGGAGCATATGCGGGTTGCACGACGAGCGGGCCGCGCCGGTCGAAGAGCATGCGCGGCAAGCTCGCGACGATTGCGGGCGTCGGGATCGGAAAGATGTCGTCGTAGGCGAGATAGCCCGCGCTGCCTGCGGCCGTGCCGGCTCCCATCTCGGCGGGCTCGACGACGACGACGGCGTGTCCGCGCCGCTGCAGTTCGAGTGCTGCCGTCGTTCCGACGATACCGCCGCCGACGACGGCGACGTCAGTGCTCGGCAACGGCGAGGAAGGTTTCGAGCGCAGCCGCGATCGTCGCGCGATCGGCGTCTTCGAGCGGAAGCCTCGGCGGACGCGTCGGGCCGGCGCTATTTCCCGCAAGGTCGAATGCGTACTTGATCGCTTGCACGAACGTCGGCTTGGAGTCGTAGCGGAAGAGCGGAAGCAGACGGCGGTAGAGATCTGCGGCTTCGTCGACGCGCCGTGCGCGCACGAGGTCGTAGAGTGCGATGGACTCGCGCACGACGACGTTCGTGAGTCCGGCGATCCAGCCGGTTGCTCCGGCGAGCAGTCCCTCGAGCGCGAGATCGTCGCAGCCGACGATGACCTCGAGATCGGTCGTTTCGAGAATGACCGGAATGCGCCTGACGTCGCCGGAGTACTCTTTCACGGCGACGAGCCGTTCGAGGTCGCGCATCTCCGCGAGCATATCCGGCGTCAGATCGACGGTCGTGTCGAATGGATTGTTATACGCGACGATCGGCAAGCCGACGGCGTTCAGCGCTTCGTACCAGGCGCGAACTTCACGGTGGCTCGGGCGGTAGGCGCTCGGCGGAAGTGCCATGATGCCGGCGGCGCCGCAGTCGCGGGCGTGCTCCGCCCAGCGCACGGCGTTGCGCGTCGAGGAAGCGCCCGTCCCGACGAGGACGGGAACGCGGTCTTTGCAGACCTGGGCGACGGTCTCGACGACGAACGCTCGCTCCGCATCCGTCAACGCCGCATACTCCCCACACGAGCCGCACGGCACGATGCCATGAACGCCGGCGGAGATCAGCCGGTCGACGTGTGCGCGAAGCCAGGCTTCGTCGATGCGGTCGTTGCGGTCGAATGGTGTGATGACGGCGACGTAGACGCCGGAGAACTGCGGCATGACCCTGTTCTACGCCGTCGGAATCAAAAATCCGCGTGGGAACGGATCGTCGGAGGCGAGTACATAGGACGCATAGCCGCTGATCCAAGCACTGCCGCGTATTGCGGGGACGATGCCGCGCACGCCCCGTACGAGCTCGCATTCGCGCTCGACGATGCCGTAGAACGGGGTGCCGAGGATGCTTTCGTGCACGAACGTCTCGCCGGCGCCGAGCTCGCCGCGCGCGTGGCGCTGTGCCATCCGCGCGCTCGTGCCGGTCCCGCACGGCGAACGATCGAGTTGCCCCGGAGCGAGAACGATCGCGCCACGCGCGTCGGCGCCGGCGAGCGTCGGCGGTGCGGTAAAGAGCACGTGGCGCAGGTCCGAGATGCGTGGTTCGAGCGGATGCGAAAAACGATGCTGCTCTGCAACCGCACGCATGATGCGCATGCCACGGTCGACGATCGCGGGCGCCTCGTCGAGTGCCAAGCGCAAGTGCGCGTCCGCGGCTTCGACAATGGCGTAGAAGTTGCCGCCGTAGGCGAGATCGAAGCGGATGCTTCCGAGGCCGGGAACCTCGACGACTGCGTCGCGCAGTGCAAGATACGACGGGACGTTCGTCAGCGTTACGCTGCGCGCGCGGCCACCCTCGACGGCGACGCGCGCCCGAACGATACCGGCGGGGGTATCGAGAGCGATCGACGTTTCGGGCTCGCGTACTGGAACGAGGCCGCGTTCCACGGCTACCGTGCAGACGCCGATCGTTCCGTGCCCGCACATGGGGAGGAAGCCGGTCACTTCGATGAAGAGGACGCCGAGATCGGCAGCCGGATCGGTGGGCGGCATGAGAATTGCGCCGGACATCGCGTGGTGACCGCGCGGCTCGTACATGAGAAAGCGACGGAGATCGTCAAGGTGCTCGCGTGCGTACTCTCTTCGCTCAAACATCGACGCGCCTGGAATCGCTTCAACGCCGCTGAGCACGACGCGTGTCGGCATCCCCTGCGTGTGCGATTCGACCGTCTCAATCGCCACACGCGGCTCATACGCGGTTACGGTCGCGAACCCCGCAGCCGGGGAGAGGGAGACGGTCCGCCCGCCCGCTTTCCTTGCGAACTTTTCCTTGCGGTCTCGCGTTATGCGGAGTAGAATCGGCTCTCCTAGAAAGGCGTTGGGATGAAAAGAGATCGTGCAATGTCGCTGGCTCGTGCGGCGTTCGGGGTGGCGTTTGCTGCAAGCATCCTCCTTACCGTGGTGCCCGCAGCAGCGCAGGACCACGGCGGCCACGGCGGTCATGGCGGGGGCGGGCACGGCTTTTCAGGCGGCGGCCCGCGCGGTGGCGGCCCGCGAGGCGGCGGCGGCGGCTTTCGCGGGGCTCCCGCAGGCGGGTATCATCCGGCACCAGCCGGCGGCTTCAACGGCGGCTATCGCGGTGGATACCGCGGCGCTCCCGCAGGCGGGTATCACCCGGCTCCAGCAGGCGGCTTTCGCGGGTACAACGGCGTTTATCGCGGCGGATACCGCGGCGGTTATCGCGGCGGTCCGGCCGGCGGCTATCACACCGCACCCGCGACGGGGTATCGCGGCGGAAACTTCGGCGGATACCAGCGCGGAAACTATCGCGGCGGCAACGACGGAGGGTACCGCGGCGGAGATTATCGCGGCGGAGGCGATCACGGACGATTCTATGGTCGCGGCGACGTGAACGTGTACTATGCGCGCGACCCCGAAGCGTATGGCGGCCGCTGGAACTATGAAGACGACGGCGATAGCTGGTACGACGGTTACTGGCACAACTACTGGGCCGACGAGTCATGGCTCTGGTGGGGCGGCCACTTCGGCTTCTGGTTTGCCTTCAACGGCATGAACGCTTTCGTCTACGAAGCCTCGCCAGGAGTCTGTCAGTACTGGGACGGCTACGAATGGGTTCCGTACTATGATCCTGACACCGGCTACTACTGCCCATACTAACGGAAGAGCGCTCGGCGAGCGATGACAGGGGTCCGCGGTTTCGCGGACCCCTCTCTTTTTGCGTAAGGATCGCGCCCACCGGGAAAACCATGAGCATGCCGGTTGCGCTGCCGCCAGTCGTCGCGAGGATCGCGAGCGAGTACAGAAGGACGAAGCGAGGAACGGTCACGTGCCTGTACCGCCGTTCTTTCTCCGTTCACGCGGGCCCCAGCGACCAAACGCAAGATTTCACATTCGACGGAACGTACGTCGACGGGCGGCTCGTGAGCGTGCGCATACTGCGGTACACGGTCAACGGAAAGCGTGCGAGCGCCGCTCAGATACGCAGCATCGTGCACAGCTACGAGCATCCCAAGCGGGGCGACGTTTTCGAGGCTCCGTGGGATCCGCGTTTCATGCACCAGTACCGCGACGTGGTTCGCGGTCGCACGCTGTTCTTCACTGCGCTAAATCGAACGTACGGGCATGGAAACGGAAGCTTCACGTACGATGCGCACGACGACGTCGTCTCGTACACGTATACGCCGGCCGTCATGCCGCAGCACGCAACTTCAGGAACGGTCACGGGCCGGCGTGCGCGCGTTTTACCAGGGTATTGGGCGATGGTCGGCGAGCGGCAGACCTACAGCGGTCATTATGCTGTCTTCGGAGCGAGCGCGAGCGTCGTCATTATGCGTTCAGGTTTTCACAGGGTGCGATAACGGTATTGCCCCCTTGTCCATCCCGAGCGTGCCACTTGTCATCCCGAGCGTGCCACTTGTCATCCCGAGCGCGCCACTTGTCATCCCGAGCGTGCCACTTGTCATCCCGAGCGTAGCGAAGTGCGCAGCACGAGCGAAGTCGAGGGAGCTCCTGCAGAGCACCTGGCGCAAGAGGATGCGTCGGTGGTTCGACTGCGGCGCTTCGCGCCTTCGCTCACCATGACAGGTGTCGCTTCGCTCACCATGACAGGCGTCGCTTCGTGCACTATGACAGGCGTCGCTTCGTTCACTATGACAGGCGTCGCTATTTTTCGCCGATGCAGCGTAGGAAGATGACGAGCGCACCGAGTCCGAAAACCCATGCGACGAGTCCCTCCGCGACTGGGCCGATGTGCGCGAGGCTGATGCCTCCCGCGTCTTCGGCCTTTGCACCTTGTTCGGCTTGCACGTAGTTGACGTAGCGCGCGATGTCGCTCATCTGCTGATCGCTCAAGACCCTCGGCCCAAAGCGCGGCATCATCTCCGGGCCGGAGCGCATCGCCTCGGCGACTTGAAAGACGGTTGCGTTCATGAGCGACGGCGCAACATTGTCTCCGCCGATCGACGCACCTGCGCCGACGGCATTGTGGCACTGCTGGCAGTCTGCGTCGAACAGCGTGCGGCCGCGTACGATGTTGCCGGGCAGTATCACCGGCATCGCCAGCTTCGGATGGAGCGTGAAGCGCTCCACGTACGCGGTCAGGGCGTCGATCTGCTGCGCGGTGAAGATCGGTGCTTTGGACACCTCATTCGCATTGAATGTGCCGGCCGGCATGCGCCCTGTGTCGAGCATGAAATGTACGTACACCGCACGGCTGCCGATGAGCGGCGGGGCTTTCGCCGATCCTTCGCCTCGCGCACCGTGGCATGAAGCGCAGCGCGTGGCGTAGAGGAACGCTGCGCCGTTTGCCGCGCCGGCCGCCGCACAGCAGCCCCAGGATAGAGCGAGAGCGGCGAGGGTGCAACGAAACCAGCGAACGGATTGTAGCATCATGTCGTTGCGGCTTCGTGCGCTGCCCACACGCCGAGCGTCGAGAGCAGCGCGATGAAGATCGCGAAACCGCCGGCGATCCACATGACGGCTGCCGCGTTCTGCTGATCGGCGAGTGCTCGTCCGAGGGGCTCGACGGCAGCATAGTGCGCGTAGAGGGGCGTCCGCGCGCTCGAGATCGTTGCGGCCAGGAGCGCGCCTTGCGGCAATGCAGCGAAGAGATAGAAAGCGCGAATCGGATAGCTCACCGGCCGCAACGGCGGCGGAGAGACGACCGGCAGCCAGAAGATGGTCCCCGCTGTGAGATAGAGCGCATGTTCGCACACGTGCACCCACGGCCGCTCCAGCGCCAGCTGATAGAGTGGCGTGAAGTGCGTTCCCCAGAGGGCCGCGACGAAGAGTGCGTACGCAACCGGGGGCGACGCGAGAACGTGAAGTGGTTTCGTGCGCCTGACGAAGACCGCGACGGTTTCCTTGGCCGCGATCCGCGTGAAGAGATCGAACGGCCGCGCGAGCAGGGCGAGCAGCGGCACCGCAAAGAGCAAGACGACGTGCTGCGTCATGTGCCATGCGAACGACGCGTCGGCGAGGCGGTCGACCGGTCCGCAGAGCGCCGCCGTCGCAGTGCCTGCTGCTCCCGCAGCGCACGCGAACCGCGCACGTGGGCTCACGTCAGGTCCTCTTCTTCGAATCCGCCTTTGTCGTTGCGGCGGATACGGACGCGCGCCGGCGCGCGTTCGCGTTCCCTTTCTCGTAACTCCGCGGCGATCATGTACGTGACGACGAAGGCGAGAATGACGCCGAGCGTGCAGAACCCTTGGTAGAAGTGCACGAGCGAGATGACGTCCGTGTGCAAATAGCGTGCTTGAACGTCGTCGCTTCCCGCGAGCGTGAGCCCTGCGGTGAAGACGAGAAAGGCAACGCCCGCCGCCGTGCGCATCGGCGCTGCACGCGCCGGATCGAGCAGGTGGTGTGCCGCGCGATCGTTGCGCAGCAGCGCGTCGATCCACGGGGCAAAGACGACAAGTGCGAAGAGGAGCGCCGGCATGAGCACCGCGGGCCAAAACGGCGAGGGAATGGTGTGGCCCCAGAGGTGCAGCGCCCATGGAGGCCCGAGACGCAGCGCGCCCTCGAGCCAGCCGATGTACCAGTCGGGCTGATCGGGGCTCGAGACGTGCCACGGCACGTACGGTCCCCACAGCCAGATGGGATTGATCTGGACGAACGCCCCCAACGCCACGACGACGGCGAGAACCATGGCGAAGAGCGCTAATGACTTTGCGGCGTAGTTCGGAAAGAGCGGCGAGCCGACGACGTTCTTCTCCGTACGACCGGCCCCGGGAAACTGCGTGTGCTTCTGTCGCCAGAGAACGGCGAGATGGATCGCGACGAGCGCGGCAATCGCCGCGGGCAAGATGTAGACGTGCGCGACGAAGAGGCGCGGAATGAGCTGATGGCTGGGAAAGTTTCCGTCGAGCAGTAGGAACGAGAGCCACGTTCCGACGACGGGCACGGAGAGCAGAACGGAGACCGCGATGCGCAAGCCGGTGCCGCTGAGCAGATCGTCGGGCAGCGAGTAGCCGGTGAAACCTTCGCCCAGCGCCAAGACGAAGAGCGTGATCCCAATGAGCCAGTTCAACTCGCGCGGCTTACGGAAAGCGCCGGTGAAGAAGATGCGCGACATGTGGACGACGATGCCCGCGATGAAGAGCAGCGCCGTCCAGTGGTGGACCTGGCGAATGAGCAACCCCGCATTGACCTGAAAACTGAGCATGAGCGTCGACTGGTACGCTTCCGATAGACGCGTTCCGTCGAGCAGCGTGTATGGTCCGTGGTATATTGTCTGCGTCGCACTGGGGCGGAAGAAGAGCGCAAGGAACGTTCCGGTGACGAGCAACACGATGAAGGCGTACATGTTGATTTCGCCGAGCATGAACGACCAGTGGTCGGGAAAGGCTTTGCGCAATGCCTTGCGCACGAAGTGCGCCGTGCCGAGGCGATCGTCGACCCAGAGAGCAAAACGCTCGATCACGGTCTTTCCCAGAAGCCGGGTCCGACGGGAACCGGAAAGTCGCCGGTTGCACGCAGCACGCCGCCCGCATCGGCGACGATCGGCAGGCGCGGCAGCGCGTGGTCTGCCGGTCCCGAGACGACGGCTCCGTCGTCGAGCACGTTGAAGGTCGACTGATGACACGGGCACATGAGCTCGTGCGCGGCTTTGCGATAGAGCGCGACGGGGCAGCCGGCGTGCGTGCAGAGGCGTGAGTAGACGACGTAGCCGTCGGGAGCATCGGCGAGGAGGCCGCGTCGGAGCCGGATGAGCGTCGCGACCGACATCGGATCGCCGATCGCGTGCTCGGGGAAGACGGTCTCGACAGCATTGACGTTCAGCTGATCTGCGCGTACGAAGCTTCCGTCGATGCGTGTGAGCGCGTCGCCTTTGCGCCATTTCGTGTGGAAGAGCGTCTCGTCGGGATCCGTCCCCAGCGACCGGATCGGCGGCACGAGCAGTGCAAGGCCGAAGACGCCGAGCGCGGCCGCGAGGAGCCGTACGAGAGCGACCGGGCGTGTGACGAGATGCTGCACCTCGGTAAGCTCGTTCGTCTGCTTCATCCGCTCGATCGTCTGCGAGGGATACCCCTCGACCTCGTCGACGACGTGCTCTTGCGGGACGATCCAGAAAGCCCAGCCCAAGGCGGCGGCGCCGAACATTGCACAGGCGCCCGCGAGCGAGACGCCTTCCAAGAGGCGGCTGCCGCCAGTAAAGTACGCCGCGATGAATCCGCCGCTACCTGCTGCCGCGAGAACGATGAACAACGCGATGACGCGCTCTTTGGGCGTCATTTGCCGATGAGGAAGACCGACGTGTAGATGCCGATCCACACGACGAAAACGAAGTGCCAGTAGTAGGTCATTGCTTCGGCGCCGGCGCGATCGTGCGCGCGAATCGCTTTGCTTGGCATCGCGATCAGCATCGCGGTCAGCAGCCCGATGCCGATGATGACGTGCAGCAGATGGAAGCCGGTCATCGTGAAGTAGATGGAGGTGAAGGCGTTCGTCTGCAGCGTGATGCCTTTGGCAATGTCGGCCGCGTAGTCTTTCACCGTGAGCAGGCAGAATCCGACGGCTGCGACGATCGCGCAGAGCGTCCACCGGCGAGCCGCGCTGATGCGGTTCTTCTCGAGCGCTTTGGTCGAGAAATACATGACGACGCTGGCCGCGAAGAGCAAGAGCGTTCCGCCGCTCGGGTCGAGAACGTCGAGGTGAATCGACGAGGGTGGCCAGGCGCGGTGATTCGCGCGCAGATCGAAAAACGCCGCAAACATCGCCGCGAAGAACATCGTCTCCGACGCAAGGAACAGCGCGATGCCGAGCACGATGGGATGCGCGCGAATCGGCAATGGCGCAAGCGAGCGATTGTCGGCACTGACCGCGTCGGGCATCGATTCCGTGGTACCCGAGCCCACTGTGTTTCATGCGTCGCAGGCGGGTAAGCATCACGCAGCATGCGGTGGCTCATCCATCCAGCGTCGACACAGGGCGCGTCGATGGCATTCGACTGGTACGTCTTTCTGGCGTGCGGCGTCGCGGTGGGCATCTACGTGTACGCTGCGATTTTCTGGTGTCTCTGGCGGTATCACCGCCGGCCGGGAATATGTGCGCAACAGTTCCAGAAGAACTCGCCGCTCGAACTCACGTACGTCGCGATTCCCCTGCTGCTCGTCATCGGGCTCTTCTACATCACGTGGAAGGTGGAGAAGCCGATTGACACGCCGCAGGCGCGCCCTGCGTACCGGGTCGGCGTCACGGCGTTTCGCTGGTCGTGGGAGTTCACATACCCGGGCACCGGCATCCGCACGACGGGGACACCCGCGCATCCGCCGACGCTCTACCTGCCGGTGCACCGCGTGACGGAGATCGACCTACGAAGTTTGGACGTCACGCACTCGTTTTGGGTCCCGGCGTTCCTCTTCAAGCGCGACGCCATTCCGGGCATGACGAACGTCTTCGACCTCACGCCGGCGCGAACGGGCCTCTTCGCCGGGCGCTGCGCGCAGTTCTGCGGATTGGACCACGCGCTCATGACGTTCGGCGTACGGGTCGTCAGCAACGCGGCCTACGCGCGGTTCCTCGCTACCGGCGGAAGGGTGCTGCCGTGATCGAGTGGCTGACGACGACGAACCACAAGAAGATCGGCATCATGTACATCGCGTCGACGCTCATGTTCTTCGCGTTCGCCGGTATTTTGGCGCTGCTCATCCGCGCGCAGCTCGCCGTTCCGAACAACACGATGCTCGGGCCGAACACGTACAATCAAATCTTCACGCTGCACGGCACGGCGATGATCTTTCTCGTCATCGCACCGTTCGGCGTCGGCCTTGCGAACTTCCTCATTCCCCTGCAGATCGGTGCGCCCGACCTCGCGTTTCCACGCCTCAATGCTGCAGGCTTCTGGCTCTTTATCGTCGGCGGCCTGACGGTCTTTGCCGGTTTGGCGGCGTACGGGGGTGCGGCCGCGGCTGGTTGGACGGCGTACGCGCCGCTCTCGGAGCTTTCGGTCGGCACGGGGGCCGGGCAAGATTTGTGGATCATCGGGCTGCTCATGGTGTCGGTGTCAACGCTCATCACGGTCATCAACTTCATGGTGACGGTGTTTCTCTTCCGCGCGCCCGGCATGACGATGTGGCGCATTCCGATCTTCACGTGGGAGATGATCGCGACCGGCGTGCTCGTGCTCTTTGCGTTTCCGCCGCTCACGGCCGTGCTCTTCATGCTCCTCATCGAACGCCACCTCGGCGGCCACTTCTTCGATCCGAGTTCGGGCGGGAATCCGATTCTCTACCAGCACCTCTTCTGGTGGTTCGGGCATCCGGAAGTCTACGTCATGATCCTGCCGTACTTCGGCATCGTGACCGAGATCGTCGCGACGTTTTCGCGTAAGCCGGTCTTCGGCTACGTCGGCATGGTGATCTCGGCCTTCGCCATCTCCGGGCTCTCCCTGGGGGTCTGGGCACACCACATGTTTACGACGGGAGCGGTTGCAAACGCATTCTTCTCGGGCATGTCGTTTCTCATTGCGATACCGACGGGGGTGAAGTTCGTGAACTGGATCGGGACGATGTGGAAGGGTGCGATCGAGTTTTCGACCGCGATGCTGTTCGCCATCGGCTTCATGTTGAACTTTCTCATCGGCGGCATCACCGGCGTGCTCGTCGCGTCGCCTCCCATCGACTATGCGGTGCACGACTCGTACTTCATCGTGCAGCACTTTCACTACACGCTCGGCGGCGGAAGCATGTTCGCGCTCTTCGGCGCGCTCTTCTTCTGGTTTCCGAAGATCTTTGGCGTAACGCTGAACGAGCGCATGGGAAAGCTGACGTTCTGGCTCACGTTCGTCGGCTTCAACGTGACGTTTCTGCCGATGGGGTTCATGGGGCTCGAAGGCATGGCGCGCCGCGTGTACACGTACCCGAACGTCGCGCACCTCGCGCTACTCAACGCCATTGCGAGCGCCGGGGCAGGGATTTTGGCAATCGGGTTCATCTTGTTCTTCGTGAACGTCTTCGTGTCGGTGCGCCGCGGCGAGCCTGCCCCCGACGATCCGTGGCACGGCTACTCGCTCGAATGGCTCACGTCGTCGCCGCCGCCTGAGTTCAACTTCAAAACGCTGCCTCCCATCCGCAGCAAGAACCCGGCGTGGGACGTGGATCGCGCGCAGGATGCGGCGGCGCTATGAAGACGTTCGTCGGCTTGTTCGTAATCTCTGCGGTGTTCGGGCTCGTCGTCGATGCGGTCTACTGGTTCGTCGCCAAGACCGAGCCCGCGGGCGTTGCGCTCCTCTCCATCATGACCGCCGGACTCATCTTCTGCGCCGGGTATGCATGGATCGCCGAGCGGGACGCGGATCTCGAGGGCGACGACCCCAGCAAAGCGCAAGAGAGCGTTGCCGGTGAGGTGATCGAAGTCTTCACGACGCATTCGCCGTGGCCCATCTGCATCGCGTTCTGCGTTCTCGCCATGCTTACGGGGGTCATTTGGTCTCCCATGCTAGGCGGCCTCGGATTGCTCGGTGCACTCTACTGCTTCTATCGGCTCGGCGTCGAGAGTTCGCAGTTCTAGGAGCCTGTAGGGTTATGGCA
>DAHUYK010000071.1 GCA_027315245.1 Vulcanimicrobiota bacterium
GGTGAGACGAATCCCCGCATCGCTGATGCTGTCGAGCAGCACGCGCGCCGAAAACGCCATAGGCGAGAAAGTCTCTGACTTGGCTTAGACCGGACCTTCTAGCCGCGGTACCGCAGGAAGGCGGGCACTTCGATATCGTCCATGTTCACGGGAGCGACCGTTTCGAACTTGCCGGAATCGAACGTAAAGCCAGCCACGGATCCCTTGTAACTGCGGGTGGCCCCGAAGCCCGCCGCGAGAACCGTCACGCGTACCTTGCCCTGCATCGCCTTGTCGATCGATGCACCGAAGATGATCTGCGCGTCGGGATCGACTGCGCGACTGATCATCTCCGCCGCTTCGTTCACCTCGTACATGGCCATGTCCGGACCGCCAGTGATATTGAAGATCACGCCACGCGCCCCTTCGATCGTCGTCTCGAGCAGCGGCGATGCGATCGCCTTCTGCGCGGCGTCGGCGGCGCGATGTTCGCCGGAGCCTTCTCCGATGCCCATCATCGCCGATCCGGCGTCCGTCATGATCGTCTTGACGTCGGCGAAATCGAGGTTGATAAGACCCGGCTGCGTGATGAGGTCGCTGATTCCTGCGATCCCTTGGCGCAGCACGTCGTCCGCGTACGAAAACGCTTCGTTGAGGGGCGTCTTCTTTTCGATGACCTGAAGGATGCGCTCGTTGGGAATGGTGATAAGCGTGTCGACTTTCTGTTCTAGCTCCCCAATGCCGTGCTCCGCGATCTGCATGCGTTTGCGCCCTTCGAAGGCAAAGGGTTTCGTCACAACCGCAATGGTCAGCGCGCCTGCTTCGCGCGCAAGTTCGGCGATGATCGGCGCGGCGCCCGTTCCGGTGCCGCCTCCCATTCCAGCCGTGATGAAGACGAGGTCCGCATCGGCGAGCA
Organism: Vulcanimicrobiota bacterium; assembly: GCA_027315245.1. Lineage (GTDB taxonomy): Bacteria > Vulcanimicrobiota > Vulcanimicrobiia > Vulcanimicrobiales > Vulcanimicrobiaceae > Tyrphobacter. Next base: position 896 of record DAHUYK010000071.1, read on the forward strand.
CCATCGAAAGATCCTCGCGCGATTCCTCTGCCGCTTCGCGTCCGAGGGTCGGGTTGGCGCCTGCGCCCAGACCGCGTGTCATGCCGCCGCCGATGTGCACCGTATTCTCGGTCAGCACGTTGCGTAGGGCTTGCACGTCGGAGTTTACCGCGTAGAACTCTACGCCGGTGAGGCCCGCCTCGATCATGCGATTGACCGCATTACAGCCGCCTCCGCCGATGCCGATTACTCTGATGGTCGCCGCGTGGTCGGGTACGTAGCGCCGTCCGTCTGCCATGCCGTGTTCCTCCGGTTTAAAGAAGTTTAGTTCCATAGGTCCGATGTGAACTTTGCCAAACGCTGCCACAGCGAGCCGGAGCGACGCGACGTTTCGATGAGCGCGCCGTTTCCATTGGCTCCGAACAGGATAAGTCCGATGGCGGTCGCGTACTGCGGCTGCGCGACCGTTTGTGTGAGGCCGACGACGTGTTTGGGAACGCCGATGCGTACGGGCAGTCCGAATACGTCCTCCGCGACCTCCGCGATGCCCGGAAGCAGCGATCCCCCTCCGGTCAGCACGACCTCGCCGAGCACGAGGTCGCGCGGTACGTTCTCGACGATCTTCTGACGCGCCATGCGCAACGTCTCGAGAACGCGGGGCACGACGATGGCGCGCAGCTCCGCGGTCGAGTGTTGTCTCGTCGTGCGCCCGTCGAGCGTCTCTACGGCAAACGTCTCCTCGCCGTCGCTATCGCGCACGGCGGCCCCGAAGCGCCGTTTGATTTCCTCGGCACGATCGTGCGAAGTCCGCAAACCGAGCGCGACGTCGCTCGTGAGGATGCAGCCTCCGATGGGAATTGTCGCGCTGTAGATCGCGCTGCCGAGTGAGTGCACCGCAATGTCGGTCGTGCCGCCGCCGATGTCGAGCAGCACGGCCCCGACTTGACGCTCTTCGGGCATGAGGGTCGACGCCGAACTCGCAAGCGGCTCGAACACGACGCCGGCGGCTTCGAGCCCGGCCCGATGTACGCATTTGAGCACGTTCGTTATGAACGTCTGCCCGCCCGTGACGATATGCGTGTCGACTTCAAGCCTTCCGCCAGCCATGCCGACGGGGTCGGCGACGCCTTCCTGACCGTCAACGGTAAAGTAGCGCGGAAGCGCGTGAATGATCTGCCTGTCGGCCGAGAGATTGATCAGCTTGCTCGCATCGACGACGCGGCGAACGTCGACTTCGCCGACCTCGCGCGTTTCGTTCGCCGTTGCAACGACGGCGCGGTTATTCGTGCAGCGGATGTGGTCCCCGGTGATGCCGATGTAGACGTCTTGCACGCGCATGCCTGCCATTCGCTCAGCCTGCTCCGTCGCGGCCTCGATCGACTTGATGGTCTCGTCAAGGTCGACGACGACGCCTTTGCGCATGCCGAGGGAGGGCGCTTCTCCGATCCCGACCACCTCGAGACCGGTCGGCCCTTCGACGGCGACGACGGCACACGTCTTCGTCGTGCCGATATCGAGACCGCAGACGGTCCCATGCTTCATGCCTGCCATATATTGCGGCCGACGTGCGGAAGTCCTACAATCTGTAGGATACGCTCGCGAGCTTGGCCTGGGGTTGGCTGGCACGCCGCCGCCTCCCTTGAGGACAACGTGTGAACGAGTGTGGAGAACCTTAGGAAATCCGTGCATAGCATGTGCAGCACGGCGGCCGGCGGGGACTTACGGACCGCAGCCCTAGAAAGCGTGTGGCCTTTGCGGTATTATCGGGAGTCTATGAAAGTCGTTGCTGCTGCATTGCTCGCCGTGCTGGCCCTCCCGGCCTTGGCCTGCGCCGCCCAAACCGCCACCGCCGGCCGGATGATCGACGCGTCCACACAACTTCCCGACACCACGTATCGTGTCGTCGTCGATCGCGTGAGCGATTCGACGCACATCGACGTCACGTTCCAGAGCGGCCGAGTCGATCTCGTCGGCACGCAGGGAATCCTCACTGCGGGGCGGCCGAATATGTCGTTCGTCAACGTCCATCCCGGCGATACGCTGATGCTCTCCACAGCACACGGTGCCGTACTCGTTTTCAAGGATTACGGCGTCGTGGCTGCGCCGACGTCTTCGCCTTAGCGCGGCTCCGAACAGGGTTGCGCCGCTCCGTCACCACGGGTGTCGAAGGCGACCGCAGATCGATCGTCGCCGCGAAGCGCCCGAGCAGGGCGAATCGTGTGAGGATCGGTTCGACGAGTGGAGTCGCCGCCGTGACGTTCGCTTCGTCGCCAAGCAAAAGGTGGACGCCGTTCCCGAGCTTCGCGCTCACGTCCCCTCCGTCGTTTTCGATCTCTGTCGCCGCGACGCCATGGACCCGAAGCGATAGCAGCGCGGTGCGCATCGCAACGATGCGCTGCTGCGTCAAGAACTCCCCCGGTCTGAGTGCCACCGCAGGCTTCAGGACGAAGACCGGCAGCGACGTGGGCTCGAACGGCTCCGCCTGCAGTACGCGCAGTGCCCGATCGACGAGCGCGCTCTTGCCGCCGCTGCGCAGAACCGCCAAAGGATGCCGCTCCCGCACGGTGATGACGATATCGGCAGGGGGAACGCGTGTAACGCGAACGGAGAGGATGTACGGAATGGCAGCGACGCGGCGGGCGATCGCACCGGTGTTCTGCAACCACACGTTTGCGTTGCGTTTGACCTGGGCTCGCTCAACGATCTCGCTGGTCGAGACGATCCTGTTTCCCGTCACGCGCAGGTGCTTGAGTGCAAAACCAGGCCAGGTGATCGCAAAGTAGCCGGCGATGACCGCGGCCAGGAGTGCTGCAGACCCGACGAACCAGAATGGCCGCAAGGCGGAGCTATGCCGGCGGCTCCTGCGGCGTGTGCTCATCGCGGGACGTATCGTTCGAGCGCTTCCGCGACGCCGTCGTGAGCTACGTCAGCGACAACGGCGTCGGCGACTGCTTTTACGGCGTCGGGTGCGTTCCCCATTGCAACGCCGATGCCGGCTGCTCGTAGCAAAGGCTCGTCGTTCCAGGAGTCGCCGATGGCAAGCACGCTCTCGAGCGGTATCGCCATACGTGCGGCAACGAACTCGAGCGCCTGCCCCTTGTCGACCGCTGGGTTCAGGATCTCGATGAACTCCGGATAGCTGCGCGTGACGTACGCGCGACCTTTGACGTGCTCCGAGACGATAGCCGCATAGCGCTCGGCGACGTCCGCGTCGGCGACGATGACCGCCTTTGTTGCATCGCTCGTTTCGAACGCCTCCCGCAGCGAAGGCACGATGATCGGCTCGACCCGCGACAGATGCGCGTACAGGTCTGAGAAGCGGTTACGCCGTTCGCAGTAATAGTTGTCGTTTCTGTAGAGTTGAACGTGCATCCCGTCGCGTCGCGCCATGGCAGCGACCTCCAACGCCGTTGCATTCGACAGCGGCAAATCGAAGAGGGCTTCGTCCGTTTGGGGATCGACGATCGCCGCGCCCTGGTAGCAGATCAGCGGCGCGTCGAGCGTCAGGGCTCGCGCGAACGGGAGGGCCGCGCGATACATGCGCCCCGTTACCACGCATCCCTCGATGCCCGCCGCACGGGAGCGCGCGATCTCGTCTCGCACCCGCTCTCGAACGACGAGATCCCTGCCCACGAGCGTGCCATCGAGGTCGAGCGCGAGCAGGCGGATCACGTGAGCCGCTCTGCAGCCATGCGCGCCGCTCGCGCATGTTGTTCGAGCCCCTCGAACGACGCAAGCGCCGCAATCGCCGGAGCATCCGCGCGGATACGCTCATCGCTGTATCGCACGACGGCGAAGCTGCGGGTGAAGTCCGACAGCGACAGTCCGGTGGAAAAGCGCGCGCTGCCCGACGTCGGGAGCACGTGGTTCGTTCCCGCTAAGTAATCCCCGCACGCGACCGGCGTGCTCTCGCCGATGAAGACCGCGCCGGCGCTGCGCACGCGCGCGAGGAGCCTGTCGGGGTCGGCAACGCGCAAGGAGAGATGCTCTGGAGCGAAGCGATCGATCGTCTCGCACAGTTGCGCGAAGTCCGCGACGTGGATAAGCCTGCATCGCCGCGCAAGGACTTCGCGCACGATCTCGGTGCGCGCGATACCTGCGCGCAGTGCATTGACCAACTCGGCGCCGATTGCATCCAGCAGACCGCTCGACTCCGAGATCGCGGCCACCCGCGCTAGCGGATCGTGCTCTGCCTGTGCGAGGAGCTCGCCGGCCACGAGCACGGGCGAGGCGCCGTCGTCGGCGACGACGAGCACCTCCGACGGACCGGCGAGTCCGTCGATTCCGCACGCTCCTGCGACCTGCCGCTTCGCCTCCGTCACCCACACGTTCCCAGGACCGACGATCTTTTCGACCGGTGCGATCGACGCCGTGCCGTATGCGGCCGCTGCGATCGCTTGGGCACCGCCGACGGCATAGAGTTCGTCGGCACCGCAGAGCGCCGCCGCGAAGAGAATGGCTGGATCGACACGTTCGTTCCGGCGCGGCGTTAGGAGGACCGTGCGCGTCACCCCGGCGAGTCTCGCCGGGACGATGCTCATGAGCACCGTCGACGGCAGCGGCGCCGAACCACCCGGCACGTACGCTGCGATCGCTCCCAGCGGTCGCGTCAGGTATGCGTAGCGTGTGCCGTCGCGCTCTTCGTACGCAATGTCTGCGCTGCGTTGGTGCGCGTGAAAGCGCTTGATGCGCTCTCTGGCGAGCTCGAGTGCGCATACAATCTCGGGCGGCACGAGTCTTCGTGCGTCGTCCAACCTGGGAATCGGCACCGGCAACGCGTCGAGGTCGAAGTCGGGATCATCGAAGCGGCGGGTGTATTCGACGATCGCCGTGTCGCCGCGCGCCCGGACCTCACAGAGGATGTCGCGGACCGCAGACGTAATTTCCTCCGGCACGTTCCACCCCGTAGCGAAGAACTCGTCCAGACTCGGATCCGTGGCTTCGACCGCGGCGGGTTCACGCATCGTGCAACCGTTCGAGCAGGCTGACGAGCGCGTCGTACTTCGCCCGAAAGCGGACCGGATTCACAACGAAGCGCGCCGAGGAACGCGCGATTTCGTCGACGACAACCATGTCGTGGGCGGCAAGTGTCCTACCGGTCGCCACCAAGTCGACGATCGCGTCGGCAATCCCCGCCAGCGGCGCTAGCTCGACCGAACCGTGAAGTGCGATGATCTCGCACGGAACGTCTCGCTCTGAAAAGTATGCCTGCGCAGAGCGCTTGAACTTCGTCGCGACGCGAAGGAACGTCGGGTAGCGCGCACCCTCGTGGTAGCCGTCGCTCCGGCGCGCCGCGACGACGAGACGACAGGCCCCGAAACCTAGATCGGCGAGTTCGCTCACCGAACGATCCGTCTCCCATAACGTATCTTTCCCGACAATCCCGCAATCCGCCGCTCCGAACTCGACGTAGGCCGGCACGTCTGCCGATCGCAGTACGAGCAACTCGGCGCGACCGTCATCAGAGCGTACCTGCAGCCGGCGCCCAACGTCCTGGGGTACGGGAATGCCCGCGCGGCACAAACGTGCCGCGCTCTCGCCGTACAGCGCACCCTTTGGGAGCGCAATGACGAGCCGCTCGCCGTTCATCGGTCCCGGTCCACTACGATTTCTTCGACGCCGTCGCAGTTTGCGATAAGGACGCGTGGGATCTCTTTGTGCCGCGCATACGCCAGCAGCGCGTCGCGGTCGAGGCCACGCACGTCGAGCCGCACGCGCAGTCCTCGCTCGCGCTCGCTCCGCGCTACCGCGTCCGAGCCGCTGACGAGCACGTCCACCTCATTGCGCGGCCTCTCGTCCGCGCGCCGCCGTTCGAGCGCCAACAGGATCCGTTCGACGCCGACCATCCATCCGACCGCCGGAACCTCGTAGCCGAAGCGCGGCAGGAGTTGGTCGTAGCGGCCGCCACCGCAGAGCGAGAACCCAAGATCGGCGATGTAGCCTTCGAAAACGAAACCTGTGTAGTAGCGCAGGTCCCGGAGCAGCGCGAAGTCGATGTTGATACGCTCGCGCCAGCCAAGGGCTTCGGCGCGGCGCAGGATATCCGCCAGACGCTCGAGCGCCGCACGCGAACGATCCGTCGCGCAGATCGGCGCCGCCATACGAAGCACGTCATCGCGCCCGCGCGTCATCGTCAGGCGCAGCAGCGTTTCGAATGTGGGAGGGTCGACAGCGTGCCCGCTGCCCAGCTCGCGCAGAGCCACGAGGTTGCGCTCGGCGATGCAGCGCTTGCACGTCTCGGCCGATTCTCCGTCAAAACCCGCGCTCGCCACGACGCCGTCAACGATCGCCGCATCGTTCACGTCGAAGCGCGCATCGGGGAGTCCGACCGCGTCCAGCGTCTCGATCGCCATGAAGAGCGCCTCGGCATCGGCTCCGGCGCCGCTTGCGCCAATGAGCTCCGCTCCAGCCTGGGTAAACTCCCGCATCCGGCCTAACTGAGGCTCCTCGTACCGAAATGCAGTCGCGACGTACGCCAGGCGTAGCGGCAGGCTTGCCTGACGGAGCCGTGCCGACACGACGCGAGCGATCGGTGTCGTCATCTCGGTGCGAAGCGCCAGCGACTGCCCCAGAGGATCGGCAAAGCGAAACGTCTGCTGCATGAGACGCTCGCCTAGGCCCTGTTCCAGCGCCTCATAGCTCTCGAACGTCGGAGTGAGTACTTCGCTGTACGACCACGAGCGAAAGACGTCCCGAATGCGCTCCTCGACGTCGCGTTTGAAGGCGAACTCTTGGGGCAGCCAGTCCCGAACACCGGAAGGCAGCTTCATGCTTCGCGGACGCGGCCGCCGCCGAAGATGCGTTCGAGCTCGGGTCTCAAGCGGACGTCGCCCGCGATGGTCCGTGGCAACCGTTGAGCCCGGCCACGCGCGTGCAGCGTGACCGGCGCGTCGCCAGGCCATGCATCAATGAGCGCGGCGAGCCGGTCGATCTGCTCACGCTGGGATACTTCGATGTGCCAGCCCCGGACGAGCGGCGCTCGCTCGGGCGGCGGATCGAAAGGCACGACGTCATCGGCGCTCACCGAGAGTTCCACCGCGGCCTCTTCCCCGGCCGCGACGATACCCCGCTCCCGTACGCGCACGCGACCGCGTACGAGCAGCAGACGATCGGGCTCGAACAGCTGCTGCACGAGCGGGTACAGCTTCGAGAACACGACGACTTCGCAGGCTCCTCCCGTATCTTCGAGCGCGGCAATGAGGATCTGCAAGCCGGCACGTGTCGTCGTGCGCCGAACGCTTCCGACCGCGCCTGCGACCGTTACGAAGGCGCCGTCTTCCTGATTTCGCAGGTCACGTATCGACACTGCTCCGGCGCGCGCCAGCTGCTCCTGCAAATCCGCCAGCGGGTGCCCGGAGACGAACACGCCTAGCGTCTCCTTTTCCCAAGCGAGCATCTCGCGCTTCGACGGTGCGTCGACGAGTGGAAGGAGCGGCGCAAGGGAGGGCGCGGTACGTGCAGCGTCGCCGAAGAGCGAGACTTGACCCAGCTCGGCGTCGCGTGTTGCGCGAGCGGCCAAGTCCAGCGCGAGGTCGAGCGCGGCGAGCTTCTGCGCGCGATTGCCCGCGAGCTCGTCGGTGGCGCCGCATTTCACGAGCGCCTCGAAGACGCGCCGGTTCACCTGACGCGCGTTCACCCGCCCGGCGAGGTCGAAGAGGTCCGCGAAAGCGCCGTCGCGCTCACGCGATACGATGATGCCGCGGACGGCCTCCTCGCCGACTCCCTTGACTGCAGACAGCCCAAAACGAATCTGCTCGCCCACGATCGTAAAGTCAACGCCCGACTCATTGACGTTTGGGGGCTCGACCGCTATTCCGTAGCGCCGGGCGTCGTCGATGTACTCTGCAAGCTTGTCGGTGCGATCCTTCACCGACGTCAACAAGGCAGCCACGTACTCGAGCGGATAGTTCGCCTTGAGATACGCGGTCTGATACGCGATCATCGCGTACGCAACGGCGTGCGATTTGTTGAAACCATATCCGGCGAACGGCTCGACGAAGGCAAATATCTCTTCGGCGAGCCGGCGGGCGACGCCGCTGTGCGCGATGGCTCGTTCTACGAAGCGCTCGCGGTGAACCGGCACCTGTTCTTTGAGCTTCTTGCCCATGACCTTGCGCAGTTCGTCGGCCTCGGCCATCGAGAACCCCGCGATGTCGCGCGCAATGAGCATCACCTGTTCTTGGTAGAGAGCGATGCCGTACGTCTCGCGCAGGATCGGTTCCAGCTTGGGATGCACGTAGCTCGGCTTCGTGCGGCCGTGCTTGTTCTTGATATACAGCGGTATCCACTCCATCGGGCCAGGACGATAGAGCGCGACGAGCGCAACGATATCTTCGAAGCGAGACGGCTGCAGCTCTGTACAGACGCGCGTCATTCCTTCGGATTCGAGTTGAAACACTCCCACCGTCTCTCCACGACCGAGCATTTCGAGCGTCTTGCGGTCGTCGAGCGGGATGCCTTCGAGACGAAAGTCCGGATGCGCCCCTCGGCGGATGTGCGCGACGGCGTTGTGCATCACCGTCAGGTTGCGCAGCCCGAGGAAGTCCATCTTGAGCAAACCGATCTTTTCGATCCACTCCATGTCGTATTGCGTGTTGACGCCGCCATCGCCGAACTTCACCAGCGGCACGTGCTCGACGAGCGGACGGTCGGAAATCACAACGCCCGCGGCATGCGTTCCGGCGTTGCGCGCAAGCCCCTCGATGGTCCGCGCCGTGTCGAGAAGATAATGCATCTGCGGATTGCCGTCGTAGAGCACTTTGAGGTCGCCGATCTGTTTGATTGCCGCCTCGATGGATAGCCCCGTCGGTCCAGAAGGGATGAGCTTGGCCACGCGGTCGACGTCGGGCAGTGGCACACCGAGCACGCGGCCCGCGTCACGTACGGCTGCGCGTGCCGCCATCGTTCCGAAGGTCACGATCTGCGCGACGCGGTCGGCGCCGTACTTCTCGGTGACGTACGCGATCACTTCGTCGCGCCGCTCGACGCAGAAGTCGGTGTCGATATCGGGCATCGAGATCCGGTCCGGGTTCAGGAAGCGTTCGAAGAACAGGTCGAAGGCCAGCGGGTCGACGTCGGTGATGCGCAAGCAATACGCTACGATCGATCCGACCGCCGACCCGCGACCGGGACCCACGGGTATGTCACGATCGCGAGCGTACTTGATGAAGTCCCACACGATGAGAAAGTATGACGCATATCCCATGGCGGCGATGACGCCGAGCTCGTATTCGAGCCGTTCGCGAAGCGCGGCGTCGCCAACGGCTCTCTCGCCGTACCGTTGCGAGAGTCCGGCTTCGCACAGCGTGCGCAGATAAGCGTCTGCGCTGCCCGCTCCCGAGGGCACTGCGTACTCCGGCATGCTGAAGCCGCGCTTGGGGAATTGGAGGTCGACGCGCTTCGCGATTTCGAGCGAGTTTTCGCACGCTTCGGGTAGGTCGCTCCAGAGTTCGTGCATCTCGTCGGGCGACTTCAGGTAGAACTGATCCGTCGAGAACTTGAGCCGGTTCTGATCCGCGACGGTCTTGCCGGTTCCGATGCAGAGCAGCACGTCGTGCGCGACAGCGTCGGCACACTCGTGATAATGTGCGTCGTTCGTGGCAACGACCGGAACCTGGAGTTCCCGCCCGATGGAGATCAGGCCGGTGTTGACGATGTCTTGCTCGTGCATCCCGTGGCGCATCACTTCGATATAAAAGCGATCGCCGAAAATCTCACGATAGACGAGCGCATTGCGAACTGCCGTCTCGCGATCGCCGCGCAGAAGCGGTGCGGCGACGAGGCCGGAGATGCAGCCCGAGAGCAGGATCAGACCACGGTTGTGGCGCTCCAGCAGGTCGAGGTCGATGCGAGGCTTGTAGTAGTACCCTTCGAGGAAGCCCTTAGAGACGAGGGCCGTTAAGTTTCTGTAACCCTCCAGATCTGCCGCCAGAAGGGTGACGTGCGCCTCGTCGCGCAAGGTACGATCCAGATGGCCGCGGGGCGCTATGTACGCCTCGCAGCCGATAATGGGAGTAAGGTTCATTCGACGGGCTGCATGGTAGAACTCCATCGCTCCGTACATCACGCCATGATCCGTGAGCGCGATGGCGGGCGATCCGAAGTCGGCAACCCGTTGACAAAGCCGCTCGATACGGCACGCGCCGTCGAGCAGCGAATACTCTGAGTGAACGTGAAGGTGAACGAACTGACGCAACTCTCGCTTCTCAATCCGGGCAAACGATGACGAGTTCCTCTTCTGGCCCGCACGATGCCGACGCCTTGCGCGCCGAGCTCGCGCTTGCCACGGAACGCCTCGTCGCGCTGGAGGCCGAGCGGAATGAGTACGCCCAGCAGGTCGAGGAACTGTTCGTGCTCCAGCAAGTCTTCTCCACCATCAACTCGACGCTCGACATCAACGACGTCCTCTCCACGGTCTTACGCGGCATTCACCAGGCCCTCGGCTTTCGCAGGGTCATTCTCTTCGATGTCCTCGAAGGAGGCCGGCTGGCGCGCGGGCTCGAGTCCGATGTCGAGGGCAACGTAAGCCGCGCACGCGACGAGGGAGAGTATCGCGAAGACTCGCGTCTGCATGATGTTGCCTGCGGAGCCGTACCGCTCGCCAGCGGTACGAGCGATGATGCTGACGCTCCTCTCGCCGACACGAGGGGCTCCTACTGCGTCGTTCCGCTGCTCTCGCGAAACGTCATGCGCGGCGTGCTCTATGCCGACGACTCCTCCAAGGGCGAGATCGGCGAAAGCAGCGTGCGGATGCTGCTCGACTTTGCAGCCCAGGCCGCCATCGCGATGGAGAACGCGCGCCTTTACGAAGAGACGCGCCGGCTCCTCGAGGAGACCCAGCGCCTCGCGCTGACCGATTCGCTGACCGGCATTGCGAATCGCCGCGCTCTGCACGAACTCTTCGAGCACGAGCTCAAGGCGTCGGAGCGGTACCGTCTACCCCTCGCCTTCGTCATGCTCGACCTCGACGATCTCAAGAAGGTCAACGATTCCGGCGGTCATACGCTAGGAGATCTGGCGCTCAAGCGATTCGCGCAAGTCCTCGTGCAGAACGCGAGGCGCGGCGACATCGTCGCGCGGTATGCAGGTGACGAGTTCGTCCTCGTCATGAGCCATAGCGATCGGAACGCGGCCGCTAAGGGTATCGACCGTATCGTGAACGCCCTCCGCCGCCACGGGTTGCTTGCCTCGATCGGCGTCGCGATGTATCCAGACGATGGGCGCGACGCGCAGTCGCTCTTCTTCGCAGCTGACGAGGCGCTCTACGAGGCAAAGGTCGCCGGTAAGAATCGCTGCCGCTTTTACCGTGGCGCGGGCGCCCCTCCGCTCGACATCGCGCAGTGATCCGTGTCATCGCCATCGACGGCACCATCGATGGCCTGGCGCTCTTGCCGGCAGTCGCCTGGCTTATCGCCGTCATCGTCCGCAAGCGCCGCGGAACCGCCATGGGACCGCTCGTGCGCGCGACCGTCGCGGCCGCCGTCCTGTCGTTCGTTCTCGCGCACGTCAATCGCTGGGCCGATCTCTGGCCCGCGCACCCAAACTTCCCCAGCGGTCACGAGACCTTCGCGAGTTGCATGGCCGTTGCGCTCGCCGCAGTCGATCGCCGCTCGCTTGCATTCTCAGCGGTCCTGCTCGCAGCATTGGGCTATGCACTCGTTCGCGCTGGGTGGCACGGTCGCTTCGAAGTGCTCGGCGGCTTTTTGCTTGGCTCGGCGATCATGGTCGTGAGCCTGAAGGTAAACGATGCATGGCCGCGCAGCCTTTGACGCATGCAGCTTTACCCGTATCTCTTCTTCCACGGACGGTGCGAAGAAGCACTCAACTTTTACGCATCCATACTGAACGGTGAAATCGTCGGCCTCAGCCGCGTCGCAGGCTCCCCCATGGAGAAGCGCGTCCCCGAAGCGAACCGCAACGACGTCATGCACGCAACGTTCGTTGCCGGTGACATGACGTTCATGGCATCGGACGGACGTCCCGGTCCGGGGCCCGACGGCGACGACGACATTGCGCTTTCCCTCGCAACGAGCAATGCCGATGAAGGCGAGCTCGTTTTTGCATCACTCTCCGAAGGTGGAAAGGTCGATCAACCGCTCGAGGAAGCGTTCTGGGGCGGGCGATTCGGGACGCTCACCGACAAGTTCGGCGTCCAGTGGATGCTCTCGATCCATGCGAACGACTAGGAGCCTGTAGGGCTATAGCACATTTCCGTCTTTGAGCCGCCTTTTATCCGAATACTTCGTTGCTCATCGGTCATGAAGCTACGGCTTCACTCCCTCTTCGCGCCTCGCCTCCGAACAAAAATGCGGCACCAAATCCGAAAACGGCCATAACCCCACAGGCTCCTAGCGCGCGAGAACCGAGAGCTCCCAACGATAGCCGTCGGGGTCATGAAACCACAGTCCCATGTTCCGCGAACCGGGGGCTTCCGCTCCTATCTCGTCGCCGGCGTCTTCGAGATCGACCCCTCCTTCGCGCAGCGTCTCGAGCGCCGCGCGCAGCTCATCCATGTCGCCTAGGTGAAACGATATGTGTCCGAGCGTTTCTGGGCGAGGCACGCCGCGATGGAGTACGAACGTGATGGCGTCGTTCGTCAATCCGACGTAGCCGTCGCCCGAGAACATCTCGCGCACGTCGAAGTGCCTCTGCCACCATGTCGCGCTTTCGCTTGGATCGCGCACGGCCAGTCCAAAGTGCCCGACGGTCCCCAGCTGCACCTTCATCGAATCGCTCCCGCCTGACGTAGCATCTGCAGTACTCGTACCCGCGGAAGCGCGTGTACCGTCACACCGCCGCGACCCGTAACGGTGGTCGCCTCGAAGAGCGCATCGTAGATCGCCGCCTGTGTCGCCTCTGCCGTTGCACGGTAGAGCGCATCGAGTTCATCATCGTTTTCGAGAATCGGCACGACCGGCGCCGTGACGCTGAAGTGCCCGTGATGGTTGAAGACTTGGGTCGTCGAAAAGGCCAGAAAAAGGTCACCGCTGCCGACATCGGACGTCAAGCCCGTGCGACCCATTCCAAGGGCTGCCCGCAGGGCGAGGGCATGCAGTTGCCGCGAGTCGAGCGGAGCATTCGTCGCGACGACGACGACGATCGAGCCAGAGACGGCGCGACCGGCGAGCGAGACGTGATGGGGGAACTGCGTGCGGTCGACGCCGCGCAGCCGCTCGCCGACCGGCACGCCAAGAATCGTGAGCTGCTCCCGGGTGCTCCCGGTGTTGTCGTTGACGAGGACGCCAACGGTATAGCCGCCCAGCGACGCCGGCAGAACCCGAGACGCCGATCCGATTCCCCCTTTGAAGTCGAACGCTCGCATGCCGGTCCCGGCCCCGACGCTCCCCCGGGCGAACTGTCCGGGCCTGGCGCTGTCGAGTAGCCGCACGACGTCCTGCGCCGTGACCACACGAGCTTGTATGTCATTTAGCAGCTGGTCGTCGCACTCCGCGACGACCGGAAGCGGGACGTCGTCGGTCCGGCCGATCTGGGGATGCCGTGCGATCTGCCACGAGACCACCCCGTCATCCGCACGCCCGACGTCGAGGGTGTCCGTCAGGACCACAGGCTCCTCGAGATATCCGGACTCGTCGATCCAATGGGTCCCCGTCATCTCACCGTTGCCATTGAAGCCGACGAAGGCTGCCGCGACCTTGCGGTCCCAGGGATCGGCGTCCGGAAGAACGGCCGTTGCGCCGGTGCGGATCGTGCTTCCTTCGACTTTTGTCAGGTTGCCGACCCGCACACCCGGAACATCGGTGATTCCGTCGAGTGGCCCGCTCGCGAAGAATCCGAAATGAAAGGGAAGGGCGGCACCGGCTACGAGCGGGAGGCTAGCAAAGAGCAGCAGCAGGGTAGAGACGAGAAGCCTAGGCATAAGAGAGACGCATTCGCACCTGCGGGGATTGCGCCTTGGCAGGTTTGAAAGGAGAACGTATGCTGACCGTTCCGGATAAACTGCGCGCCTCCGCACTGTGGGAAAACCTTTCCGTCGCAGAACTCATCGAGCACGCCGTACGGGCAGGGGACGGCGCTCTCGGCCCGGATGGCCAGATCGTCGTCGACACGCGCCCGCACACGGGACGTTCACCCAAGGACAAGTTCTTCGTCCGCGAGACCGGCAGCGAGCACCACATCGATTGGGGCGACGTAAATCAGCCGATAGACGAGAGCCGATTTGATGCCCTATACGAACGCGTCGAAGCGTACATGGCGCAGCGCGACGTCTATGCGCTGGATTGCTACGTCGGCGCCGACGAACGTTTCCGGATCCCCGTTCGCGTGTACACGGAGTATGCGTGGCAGAGCCTCTTCGCACGGCATCTCTTCATTACGCCCGAACGGCTGCCTGATGATTTCGCGCCCGAGTTCACCGTCGTCGACGCCGCTAACTTTCAGGCCGACCCGCAGCGCGACGGAACGCGCACGAGCACGTTCGTCCTCGTGAACTTCCGGCGCCGGATGATTCTCATCGGGGGGACACGCTATGCGGGCGAGATCAAGAAATCCATCTTCACGGTTATGAACTATCTTCTGCCCCTGCGCGACGCGCTCTCCATGCACTGCTCGGCAAATGTCGGCAAGGAGCGGGGGGACCTCGCGATCTTCTTCGGTCTCTCAGGAACCGGAAAGACGACGCTCTCCTCAGACTCGCACCGCCCGCTCATCGGTGACGACGAACACGGCTGGGCCGACGACGGGGTCTTCAACTTCGAAGGCGGGTGCTATGCGAAGGTCATACGGCTCTCGCCTGTTGCAGAGCCCGAGATCTGGGCTGCAACGAACCATTACTCGACCGTGCTCGAGAACGTCACCTACGACGAGCGCACGCGCGCACTCGACGTCGACTCCGAGTCCAAGACGGAGAACACGCGCGCTGCGTATCCTCTAGAGTTCATACCCAACATCGTGCCCGGCAGCAAAGGACCGCATCCGCGTGTCGTCCTCATGCTCACCGCCGATGCGTTCGGCGTGCTGCCGCCGATTTCAAAACTCTCGCGCGAGCAGGCCATGTACCATTTTCTCTCGGGTTACACGGCGAAAGTCGCCGGGACGGAGCGCGGCATCACAGAACCGCAGGCGACCTTCTCCACCTGCTTCGGTGCGCCGTTCATGGTCCATCACCCGACCGTCTACGCGAAACTCCTCGGTCGCAAGATCGAAGAGCACGACGTCCAGTGCTGGCTCGTCAACACCGGCTGGACGGGCGGCGCTTACGGCACGGGTAAGCGCATGTCTATTGCGCACACGCGCGCCATGGTCAACGCAGCGATCGAGGGCCGCATTCCCGACAGTTTCGAGCGCGAGCCGTTTTTTGGATTGCTCGTGCCGACGAGCGTGCCCGGCGTTCCCGGCGACGTTCTCAACCCGCGTACCGCGTGGGCCGACGAGCGCGCCTACGATGCGCAAGCGGCGACGCTCGCGAAACTCTTCGAGGAGAACTTCAGGCGCTTCGACGGGCACGTCTCCGATGCGGTAAGGGCCGTCGCAATTCGCTCCTAGCGAGGCTTGGCGCGGCTGCACGTATGCGATTGATGTCGGCAGGCGGCACACTGCTTCTCTCCCTCGCCCTCTTCTCTGCCTGTGCGAGCGGTTCGAGGAGCGGTGCGTCGGACGATCCGGTCTTTCACCCGAGGTCCTCGCGGTCCCAATCGTGCACGAGCGGCTTTGCGAAGCCCAACCCCATCCCCGCCGGCGCTTCCCCGGCGCCGCTTCCAGCTGGCTTGACGCTGCCGAGAGGATTCACCGGCTCGGTGATTGCAAGGGTCGCCGGAGCGCGCGAGCTTGCGATCGCGCCCGACGGCGATCTCTTCGTAGGAACCTCCGGCAGTCGTATCTACATCGTTCCCCACGCCGACGACGCCGGTGCGGCGGGTACGCCACAGGTCTTCTGGACGCACCCGAGCACTGACAACGGCGGCGACGCGCCCAATGCCGGTGTTGCGCTATCGTTGCAGACGTGTTCGCTCTATGTTGGCAGCAATACCGGTGTATGGATGCTCTCCTATGCCCCAGGCGCCAAGACCGCGACGGCTGCACGGCGCATCGCAGCAGTCCGGACTGGACCTGTCGCTCCAAATAGCGACGGGGACGTTCATCGCACGACCTCCGTGGCCGTGACGCAGGGCTCGCTCTTCGTCTCGGTCGGCTCCTCGTGCAACGCCTGCATGGAAGTCGACCCGACGCGCGCCGTCGTCCTGCGGTTCCCGGTCGCGGGCGGCACGTACACGACGAAAGCAAAACGCATTCGCAACGCCATCGCCCTTGCCGTCGATCCCGCAACGGGACACCTATGGGTCGCCGGCGCAGGGCAAGACGATCTTCCGTTCGGACATCCCTACGAGTTCGCCGACGATCTCTCCGCGCATGTGGGGACCGCGGATTATGGATGGCCTGATTGCGAGGAGAAGCACACGCCGTACGTTCGTGGAGCGCGCTGCGAAGGCACAATCGCCCCGATCGTCGAGCTGCCCGCGTACTCAACGATCATCGGGGCAGCGTTCTATCCCGCCGGGCAAGCCGGTGCGCATGCGTTTCCGTCACGGTTCCGCGGGGATCTGTTTCTCGCCGCGCACGGTTCGTGGCACGTGACGCCCGGAACGTCGCAGTACGCCGCGCCGCCGCAAGTCGTCTCCGTTCGGATGAACGGTGACAAACCCGCGACGCCGGTCAACTGGAGCGACCCAGCCGCGCAGTGGCGAACGTTCTTCGGTGGTTTCCAGCAAGGTGGGAGGAGCCGCATCGGCAGGCCGACCGGCATTCTCGTCGGCCCGACGGGATCGCTCTTCGTCGCGGACGACCAAACGGGAGCGATCTATCGCATTAGACCTGCGAGGCCGTAGCTGAGGGGCCGGCCGCGTGCAGCTCACGCACGCCGGCTTGTCGGCGCCGGCTACCTACCGCGAAGTTCGCCGTGCTCGTAACGCTGAGACATGACGTCGAGGAAGAGTCCTTGCCTTCATGGCCTTCCCAAAGCGTACTGCAAACAACTCGCTACGACGAAGCCGCTGAGCGCGTTAGCGCCGAGATCAAGCGGCGTACCGACGTCGTTGGCCTCTTTTCAAAATGACGAGGTGATTCTATGGCTCGTTGGGGCGCTGCGACTCGAACAGAATGATGAATGGCAACCACAGCGGCGATACATTCCGCTCGAAGGAATGGCGGCCGTCAGCGACGATCAGGCAGCTCGGCTTTCGGCGGTCATCACCGACGAACGCTCACCTCGCCGAGCTGCGGTTCCTACACCGCGAGCCGGGACACGACCGCAGTGTCCTTTCGTGTCGGTTATTTTGTCGCTAACGCAACTTTCGCCGAAAGCCACCGTGGCCGCTCTCATCGGTTACGAGGGCGACCCTTTCATATACCACGGCCGGGAACGCGATCACAACATGACCTGCTGGTACTCGTTCCGTCTTGTTCGAATAATAAAGAGAGCCCGCGTTGCCGCGAGCTCTCTCATTTATCTGGCACCGACCTACTTTCGAGAGGCCTTGCGACCCAACTATCATCGGCGCTGGTGGGCTTAACTGCCGTGTTCGGGATGGGAACGGGTGTGACCCCACCGCCATGGACGCCAGAAACCTGTTTTCCCCGCAAGAGGAAGCGGGGAATCCCCTGCCGCGATGGCAAGCCGTAGCTCGAACCGATCGCGGCGGAGAAACTGCGCAGAGAAGAACTTCCAGGTGCCGCACATGAAGGCGATGTGTAGGCAAAAAATTTCCGAGCTATTAGTACCGGTCAGCTCCACACCTTGCGGCGCTTCCACCTCCGGCCTATCAACGTGGTAGTCTACCACGACTCTTCACCCTGCACGGGATTGAGGTCTCATCTTGGGGTCAGTTTCGCGCTTATATGCTTTCAGCGCTTATCTGATCCGAACATAGCTACCCGGCTATGCTCCTGGCGGAACAACCGGTTCACCAGAGGTTCGTTCGACTCGGTCCTCTCGTACTAGAGTCCACGCCCCTCAAACCTCCCGCGCCCACAGCGGATAGGGACCGAACTGTCTCACGACGTTCTGAACCCAGATCGCGTACCGCTTTAATGGGCGAACAGCCCAACCCTTGGGACCAACTACAGCCCCAGGATGCGACGATCCGACATCGCGCGCGCCTCCGTCGTTACCGACGGCGCAGACTATATCTTCACCCTGTCCGGTCTTCCCGGACGAGGGGCCGGCGTGTGATGGCGGCCTTAGATTTACTCGCACACGCGAGCAGTGACGCGCCATCTCACCATCTCTTTCGAGATGGAATCAGTCGTTACGGGGTCATGACGTTGCCGCCAGACTTCCCACGGTATTGCCCTCGACTCGGTCACGAGTCGGTCGGGTTTCACCGTTATAAGCCGGAACTTTCGGTGATGTTTCCATCACCTCACCCCTAATGTTGAGGTGCCAAACCTCCCCGTCGATGTGAGCTCTTGGGGGAGATAAGCCTGTTATCCCCGGAGTAGCTTTTATCCGATAAGCGACGGCCCTTCCATTCGGAACCGCCGGATCACTTAGCCCTGCTTTCGCACCTGCTCGACCTGTCCGTCTCGCAGTCAAGCTCCCTTATGCCTATGCACTCTGTACGAACGGTTTCTGACCGTTCTGAGGGAACCTTTGGGCGCCTCCGTTACTCTTTAGGAGGCGACCGCCCCAGTCAAACTGCCCACCTGACCATGTCCTACCGCCAGATGATGGCGGCTAGTTAGAATTCCAAGACTATTAGGGTGGTATCCCAACGTTGTCTCCCCAGCGACTAGCGCCGCTGGATCATCGACTCCCACCTATCCTGTACGAACAATCTCAAAACCCAAGATCAGGATACAGTAAAGCTTCACGGGGTCTTTCCGTCCTGCTGCGGGTAACCAGCATCTTCACTGGTACTGCAATTTCGCCGAGTTCCCCATTGAGACAGCGTCCAAGTCGTTACTCCATTCGTGCAGGTCGGAACTTACCCGACAAGGAATTTCGCTACCTTAGGACGGTTATAGTTACCGCCGCCGTTTACTGGGGCTTCAATTCGCAGCTTCGCTTGCGCTGACCGCTCCTTTTAACCTTCCAGCACCGGGCAGGAGTCAGCCCCTATACGTCTGCTTTCGCATTCGCAGAGACCTGTGTTTTTGTTAAACAGTCGCTTGGACCTATTCTCTGCGACCTCCCTCAGCTTTCGTGGTAAACACTAGACCAAAGGAGGCACCCCTTCTCCCTAAGTTACGGGGTCAATTTGCCGAGTTCCTTAACAGGGATTCTCTCGTCGCCTTAGCATGCTCTGCCAGTCTACCTGTGTCGGTGTACGGTACGGGCACCTACGATCCTATCTAGGGGCTTTTCTTGGCAGCGTGGAGTCGGTCACTTCGGCTCCGAAGAGCCTCGCATTCGCCTCTCGACGTTATGTGTTGCGGATTTACCTACAACACCGCCTACTGGCTTGGGCGCGCACATCCATCCGCGCGCTGACCTATCCTCCTGCGTCACCCCATCAATTCATAGACTTTGACAGACGATATCGATCGTCGCGGGCCCTTTTGGCGATCGCGTCGTCGCTCTTCGGTTACGATCGGTTAAGATCGCTCCCTCATCGCTCCTAGCGCTCGAACAAAATTTCCTCGCGAGAGTCTGGCGGACCAGATCGCGCGAGATATGGCGTCGAGACGATTCGACACTGTCCGGCAAAGTCTAAACGGTCGTCGGTGGTAGCAGAATATGAACTGCTTGTGCATCGCCTACGCTTCTCAGCCTCGGCTTAGCTCCCGACTCACCCTGAGACGATTGACGTTGCTCAGGAAACCTTAGACTTCCG
>DAHUYK010000147.1 GCA_027315245.1 Vulcanimicrobiota bacterium
GGCGTCGATGTCGAGACCCGAATCGGTCTCGTCGAGAACGGCGAAGCGCGGCTCGAGGACGCTCATCTGCAGCATCTCCAGGCGTTTCTTTTCGCCGCCCGAGAAACCGTCGTTCAAGTAACGTCCGAGAAAACCGGCGTCCATGCCGAGGGCGTCCATCTTTTCGAGAAGGAGCGCGCGGAACTTCCCAGGCGTGAGATCGCCGGGCCGCACCGCCTGACGCGCCGCGAAGAGAAAGTTTGCGACCTTGACCCCGGGGATTGCCGCGGGATACTGAAACGAGAGAAAGAGTCCCGCCTTCGCGCGTTTGTCGGGCGGCATGCCGAGCACGTCTGTGCCGTCGAGTGTCACGCGCCCGCTCGTAACGGTGTAGTGCGGGTGCCCGGCGATCGCGAGCGCAAGCGTCGTCTTGCCGCTGCCATTGGGACCCATGAGAGCATGCACCTCGCCAGGGCCGACGGCGAGGTCGATCCCCCGTAAAATCTCGGTGCCTTCGACCTCGCAGCGGAGGCCGGCGATTGCGAGTCCATTCACGCCGCTCATGCTTCGTATGGTAGCGAAGCGGCATTCAGAAAGTCAAGGATAAACTTTACTATCTATCCTCTCCGTGCTACGATACCGCCAGGAATGCAAGGCGAACGCTTCTTCAAGACCACGCGGGGGCGCATCGTTGCCGAGCTTCGCCGACGAGGGTCGGCCTCGGCGGCGGACCTGGCGCAGGCCTTCGGGCTCTCCCCGAATGCCGTGCGGCAGCAGCTCGTTCTGCTGGAGCGGGACGGCCTCGTCGCGGAACGGCCGGTCCGGCGGGGACCGACGAAGCCGACGCTCGAGTTTTCGCTCACCGCCGATGCGGACGCCCTCTTTCCGCAGCGCTACGATCGCTTGCTCTCTAGCGTGCTGCGCGAAGTGCGTCGCGAGTACGGCGACTCCGCCGTCGCCAGAATCTTCGACTCGATCTCGCAGCGCGCGGTCGCTCGCGCAAAGCGGACGATCACCGCGAAGCGTCCGGAAGAGCGCGTGGCGCAGCTCACCGAACTCTTGCAGCGCGACGGTGTCGTCGCCGAGTACAGCCTCATCGACGGCGGGTACGCCCTGACCGAGCACAACTGCCCCTTCTCTTCGGTCGTGAAGGAGCATCCCGAGATGTGCCATGTCGTGCACCACATGATCGACGAAACCATCGGGGGACAGATGGAGCAGACGGAGTCGCTTGCAACCGGCGGTAGGGAATGCCGTTTTGAGATAACGAGAGCAAAGGTGGGAGCGTAAAGACGTGGATTTTCCGAAGTTTCAGCGGCTCGTCGAGGAGCGCCCGGGGTTCCGTACGATGGAGAACCCGACGGCGAGCGGTGAGTACTTCAGCGATTCGTGCGGCGACATGTACACGATGTTCCTGAAGGTCGGACCGGGCGCCGTCATCGAGGACATCACGTACTTCACCACGGGATGCGGCTTTGGGACTGCGACGTGCAGCCTCGTTACCGAGCTCGCGCGCGGCAAGAGTCTCGATGAGGCCCTGGCAATCGGCGAACAAGCCGTAATGGACGAGCTGGGCGGGTATCCCGAGAAGAAGCGCGACTATCCTTCGCGCGCGCTCGAAGCGCTGAAGATCGCGATCGAGGATTATCGCGCCAAAGTCGCGCGCGCAGAGGTTCCGGATTACGCGACGATGCCGCGGGCTGCGCGCCCTGCGCCCACCCCCGCTTCAACAGCGCCCGATACGCCAAGCGACGACGGCAAGGTACTCATCAAACTGCACTAGGGGCCCTACAGGCTCCTAGCATCAGGATAGACTCCGCGCCTTCGGCCCGCGGTCCCTCGACTTCACGCCTTCGGCGCTACGCTCGGGATGACAGCGGCTGCGCTCACGGCGTTCGTGTTGACAAGTAAGGATTCGTGCGGCGTTCGATGCCGATCGTCGTCGCCGGACCATGTCCTGGGATCACGCGCGTCTCGTCCGGCAAAACGAGAAGCCTTCGCGTAATTGACTCGACGATGTCTTGCATCGACGTGCCGCCGAGATCCCAGCGCCCGATCGATCCGGCAAACAACGTGTCGCCCGAAAGGACGAGGCTTTCGCGACCGTCGCCCAGCGAGAAGCAAACGCTTCCGGGCGTATGACCCGGCGTGTGCAGCACGTGCAGCGCTGCGTCTCCGCATTCAAGGAATGCGTCGTCGTTCAGCTCGCCGTCGAGCGGTACGACCGCGGGCGCCTGCGCGAGGCCCAGCAGCTTCGCCTGCCACTCGAGCATTTCGTAGAGTGGAATGTCGGCTGGGTGCAGCAGCGCGGCCGCGCCGGTTTCGGCACGCAAGCGGCCGACGTCGCCGATATGGTCGATGTGCGCGTGTGTGTGAAGGAGCTGCGTGGCACGCAAGCGGAGCGCATGCAGGCGCAAAAGCACCTCGTCGACGCCGTCGCCTCCGTCGACGACGAGTGCATTGCCGGTCGCTTCGTCGCCGACGATCGTGCAGTTGCAGGCGAGCGGCCCGACCGCGAACGTCTCGACGATCAACGCACGCGCGCGCCGATGCCGGTTCCGTCGCCGACGGGAACGATGGTTGCGTCGAGATCGGGATGCGAAAGAAAGTACTCGTTGAAGGCGCGAAGCGCGATGGTGTCTTCCGAATCGTCGCGGCTCGGCGCTGCCGCAACGCGACCGCTCCACAGGCAGTTGTCGACGACGACAAGCCCCGAGCGTTTGAGGCGCGGTATCGCAAGGTCCAGGTAGGAGCGATACCCGACTTTATCCGCATCGATGAAGACGATATCCAAGTTGCGGTGCGGAAAGCTCTCGAGCACTTCGAGCGCCGGCTGATTGATGACTTCGATGGATTCCGCCTCACCGGCGCGCTCGAAGAAGGAACGCGCGATGTCGGTTCGCTTCCGGTCGATGTCGACCGTCCAGATCGTTCCGACGGGTGGCTGTGCCAGCGCCATCCAGAGCGTGGAGTACCCGTACGCCGTTCCTATTTCCAGGATACGATTCGCCTGCATCGCGCGCACGAGCGTCGCGAGGAGCCGTCCCGTCTCGCGAGAGACGATGGGGATGCCGTCAGCATGCCCACGCCGCTCGAGTTCGAGGAGCAGTGGATCCGGCGCGGGATGCACGGACTCCAAGTATGCGAGGTTCTCTTTCACTGCATTGCCATCCGTTCCGCCGCAATCACGACGTTTCGCAAGAGGGCGACATTCGTCACCGGACCGACGCCACCCGGCACCGGCGTGATCGCGCCTGCGACCTCGACCGCACTCACAAAATCGACGTCGCCGACGAGGTGCCCGTTGACGAGTGTCGTTCCGACGTCGATGACGGTGGCCCCCGGAGCAATGTCGTCGCCGCCGATCAGTCCCGGCACGCCCGTCGCGGTGACGACCACATCGGCCATCCGGACGTACGGTTGGAGTGCGTGTGACGCTTTGTGCAGCACCGTGACGGTCGCGTCTTCGACGAGCATGAGTAATGCGACGGGGGCGCCGACGACGACGGAGCGACCGATCATCGCCGCAGTCCGTCCGCGCAGCGGCCAGTGCGGGCTGCGCTCGAGAAGTAGCATGACAGCAGCTGGCGTCGCGGGAACGAAGAGTGCGCTCTTGCCGAACGCGAGGTTTCCCTGATTCGCCGGATGTACGCCGTCAACGTCCTTGTGCCGCGGAATGGCATCGGCGATCTCTCGAACGTCGAGCGCCTCCGGAAGCGGCTGCTGCAGCATGACGCCGTGTATACGCTCGTCCTGACCGAGCGCGACGAGGCGCTCTCGAATCATCTGCCTTCGCGCGGTGCTCGCAAGCCGCTCGACGACGATCGCGACGCCGAGCTGCGTTGCCGTCCGCTCGAGGTTACGCACGTACGCCGCGCTTGCCTCGTCCTCTCCAACGAGCAGAATCGCAAGCCGAGGATGACT
The DNA here is from genome assembly GCA_027315245.1 of Vulcanimicrobiota bacterium. Taxonomy (GTDB): domain Bacteria; phylum Vulcanimicrobiota; class Vulcanimicrobiia; order Vulcanimicrobiales; family Vulcanimicrobiaceae; genus Tyrphobacter. The sequence continues at coordinate 3,904 of DAHUYK010000147.1, forward strand.
TCCGCGTTCGCGCAGCGCAAGGATACGCGTCAGAAGATGGGCGCGCAGTTCGGACGCGACGGCCTTGCCGTCGAGGATGCGAGCGGGCACGTCCTCGCCTTCGGCTGCAAAAGGAGCTACCCCTGGACTTTCGGCCAGCGCGTTCGTGGATGCCATGGTTATTCGCAGCGATCGTCATCGCGATCGCGGCTGCAATCGTTGAGCCGTTCTTTGCGTCCGGGCCGCGTGCTGCCGGTCCCGCAGGTCTTGCCGGCGAGCGCGCGCCCATTATTGCGCTACGCGACGATGACGGTGCCGCCGTGTCACTATCGCGCTATCGGAACAAGGTCGTGCTCATGAATCTGTGGGCGACCTGGTGTCCGCCATGCCGCGAGGAGTTGCCGGATTTGCAGCGTCTGTACGCTGCGGAGGCGCACCGGGGGTTGGTCGTGATCGGTGTCGATCAGGGCGAAGCGCCGCAGCGCGCTCGTGCGTTCGCCGATGCGCTCGGTCTGCGTTTTCCGATTTGGATCGATGCGGAACAAGCGTACGGACGAGCGTACGACGCTCTCGGTTTTCCAACGACCGTCATCATCGATCGCACCGGGACGATCGTTCGTGGCGTCGACGGTGCGCTGACGTACGAACAGATGCGCGCCGACGTCGACCCCTTGCTGGCGACGAGATGAGGCAACTCGCTACCGTCACCGGGGCGCTCGTCGTCGCCGTGCTCCTGCAGACCGCGCTGCCGGATCGTGGCGTCTGGCATGCCGGCTGGTACAGCGTCGCGTTGCTGGCGCTCGCGGTGCTGCTCGTTCTCGCCGCGCGCCATACACTTCATCGTGATTCGGTGGTTCGTCCGCTGAGCGTTTGGACGATGGCATGTGGAGGCGTGGTGCTCGCCTTCGCCGGCATCGCGAGCGGTCTATTCGCACCGGGACCGCAGCTCATCGTCGGCGCTCCGGGTGTGTCGGCAACGGTCGCGGGGCTCGGTGACGTGCTCTTCCCGCCGCTCGAGTCCGGCGGTCCGCCGGCGCTCGCCCTTGCGGATCGCGCGCCGGAGCCGATTGCAACGCAGCGCTATGTGGGATCCTTTACGGTGCGCAATGTGCCGCGAACCGTCCTTCGCGTGCAAGCGTACACGCCAGCCGGCGCGCAGCTCACCGTCACGCAGCCGACCGGATCAGCCTTTTCGTCGCCGGTGCTCCTGATGAGGCAGACGCAGACGATCTCCGGTTTAACCCTGCCGTTCGACTCCTTCGCCGTTCCGGCAGCGCATCGCATCGTCAAGGTGGTGCTCTTCAACGCGAGCCAGGTCGCGCTCATGCGAGGGATATCCGGACCGCCGTCGCCCGTCGTTCTCTTCGCCGTCGACGATGCGATGGACCAGCCGTTGCCGCATGCTATCGCGATGGCGCGCAGCGAGCAGGCGATCGAGGTCGGCGGGTTGCGGTTGCGCGCCACTGTCGCGCGTTACTCGGCGGTTGACGTGTTCTCGGTGCCGGCGCTCGTCGCGGTCGTTGCCGGATTGGTCATGATCGCGACGGGGATCGCGCTTTCGCTCGCTAGGATCAGAACTCCGTAGCGCTCGTGAAGGAGAAGCCTTCGATGCGAGCGGCAGGCACGACCATACCGTAGCCGTAGCCGCCCGTTCGGCGCTGCTCGCTCGAAAGCGTACAGTGCAGCAGCGCCTCGAGAATGCTTTGATTGAATCGCATGTTGCGCACGCCGCGCCCGAGGCGCCCGTTCTCGATGAGGAAGACGCCGTCGCGCGTCATGCCGGTGATGATCGCGCGCTTCTGGTCGACGGTGCGGATGTACCAAAACCGCGTGACGAGCAGTCCGCGCTTCGTCGTCGAGACGAGCTCCTCGGTCGAAGCGGTTCCCGGTGCCACGACGACGTGCAGCGGCGCAGGGCCGTATGCGTTGGGGGCGGGAAGCGCGTGGCCCGTATTGTCGCGTCCGAGCTTATGTGCGTAGTAGCTATCGGTCACCACGTTCTTGACGACGCCATGCTCGACCAACGGCAGGCGCTGCGTCGGGTATCCTTCGAAATCGAACGGCATCCCCGGCGCGAGCGGGTGTGCATAATCGTCAAAGATCGAGACGCTTGGCGCAAAGTACTCGCGGCCGAGCCCGGCGCTGCAGAACGAGGAGCCCTCGTCGAAGCTCTGGGCGGAGAAGTGGCTCACGAGATAGGCGAGCATTTCGGCGAAAGCCGCCGGTTCGAGGATCACCGTCCACGCTCCGGGCTCGACGGCGGCGGGCGCGGCGCTTCGCGCCGCCTTCTCGACGGCGCGTTGCGCAACCGACGCCGCGTCTATCGATCGTACGTCGGTGCTGTGCGACTCCGACCAGCCGCTCGAGTCGGCAGCGATCATCTTGACGTTCGTTGCTGCGTCCGTGCCGTCGAACGAGGAGAGCGTACCACTCGAGTTTGCGATCGTGATCCCGGCCGCGGACGTCGAGACGAAGCCGGCGCACCAACACGACGCGGATTCGGCAGCGGAGAAGAGCGTGTCGCAGAGCGCTGCGCGCATTTCCGGCGCCGCTTGCGCCGTGGAAGCGATATAGGCTCCTTCGGGCGCCGCACTCACCTGCGCGGCGGGAAGCGGCGGCTGCATAGGATCCTTCAGCGCCAGTCGTGCCATCGCCGACGCACGTTCGACGAGCTGCTGCAACGCGAGTGTATCGAAGGCGTTCG
>DAHUYK010000157.1 GCA_027315245.1 Vulcanimicrobiota bacterium
CGTCGCCCGTTTGCGGAATTCTCTCGAGCCGCCCGTCGACGGATGCCCAGCCAAAGCCGTCGCTGCCGACGACGCATCCCGCATGCAAGACGACCCGCCGGCCGATCGTGCAGCCGTGCATGACGCGTGCATGCGGATGCAGCCATGCGTCTTCGCCGATCGTTGCTCCGTCGCCGACGTACGCGCCGGCGCCGAGTATGCCGCGCGCACCGATGCTCGCACCCGCTCCAACGTACGCGTGCGCGTCAAGGTACGCGTCTGCGGCGACGCGCGCGTCCTGCGCGACGACGGCGGTATGGTGGCGGAACGGGCCGCGCGGACGCGCAGGCGCGAACGCTGTGAGCAGCGCCACGAGTGCAGCGCGTACGTTGCCAACGAGAATGAGCGGCTTGGAAGCAGCGGCACCCTGCGCCAGCTCGGGTTCCGTCAAGACGGCCGCAGCGCGCCCTTCAAGAGCCGCGGCGAGATATCGCGCATCCGTCGCGAACGTCAACGTCTGCTCGTCGGCGTCATCGACCGCCGCGATTCGAGCCACGGCGGTCGCTGCGTCACCGACGACTCGACCGCCGACGCGCTGCGCGAGCTCGCCGACGTTGCCGAGCACGCGCTTTACGTGGACGACGGAGCCGGCGTCGTGGTCTCCGTGATGTTCAGCGCCTTTTCGACGTCCCGCGTGATGTCGACGCCGCCGTAGCCGACGCCTTCGCGCGTCAGCACGAGTTTGAGGCCCTTCTGCTTCGCCACCGAAGCGGCCGCGTTGCGAACCTCGCCTTCGAGCTGGGAGTTGATGCGGGCGTACCGCGTCTGCAGCTGTTGTGCTTCACGCTGCTTTTGCGCGTTGCTCGCGCGGCTCTGCGCAATCGTTTGTTCTTGGAGCATTAGCTGGGCTTGATAGCCTTGGTACTGCGACCAGTTGGCAACGATACGCTGGACGTCGACGAGACCGATGGGGCTCGATGCTGCACAACCGGCCAGCGCGGCGGCTGCGAGCGCTATGAGAACTATTGCTTGCTTTTTCACTCGTGTTCGCTTTCGATATCATGAATGAGGTCGTTGGTCATGTCATAGCCGCCGGCTGCGGCCGTCACGCCGGAAAAGACGACGTGAAATCCCTTGCGCTGTGCGAGGCGCTGCGCCTCGTGTTGGACGTGTGCGACGATGCGCGCGTAGAGCTGCTGGCGCCGAACCTGCAGTATCTCGATCTCTTGCTGCGTCGCGCTCGCGGCCGCTGCATCGGCTCCGTGCAGTTCTGCGTACTGCACTTCGAGTGCATCGCTCGTCGTCGCATACTCCGCAAGCACGTTCTGAACGTCCGCTTGGTACTGTTGCTCTATGCGCGCCTCGATCGCGCGAATCTGCGCCTGCGTCGCGGGTGTGACGTGCATGAGCGGTTGCTGGGGCCCTAGACTGGAGCGCAGCTGCGCTCCGAGCGCGCTCTCGTGGCTGACGAGCTTCGTCCGGGTCTCGTCGTTGATGTGTCCTAGCTGTGCGCGCATCGCTGCGTTCGTCTGCGCCATCACCTGGGCGCGATAGGCGGTGAACTCACGCTGATCCGAAACTCGCAACGCGGCGATCTGGGCGTTGTCTCGCCGGTTCATCGCGTCGAGCTGACCCTGGAGGCGCTGTCGCGTCGCCGGATCAAGCGCGAGCATCGAGAGCTTCGTCTGGATCGAGAGGCGTTGTGCGGCATCCTGCTGCGAAAGGCGTAGGGAGAGATTCGTTTCCCGCTGTTGCTCTTGCAACGATTTGGCCTGCAGCTTCTGGGTCGCCTCGGCTTGCAGTTGCTGCACGATCGCGTGCGCGGCCACGGTGCCTTGCTGCATCACGCTGGCCTGGTACTGACGCATGTCTCGCCCGGCTTGCGCCTGCGCGGCGGCAGCCTGCTGCGAGGTCGCGCTGCCCAGAGCCGCACCGACGTTGGCGCCGCTGCGGACGCCCGCCGAACGCAATGCGGCGGCGATTGCGGTTTGCGCACGGGCACGGTATTCGCGTTGCTTGCTTGCAACGATGGCCTGCGTACGCGCTTTTGCCGCGGCGATCTGCGAGCGCAGCCGTGCGTCCTCTCGCGCGATGCTGCGGGCGCTCCGCGGAACGCGCGGGCCCGCTCCCTGGAGTTGCACCATCGCGATCGCATCATCGATATTCGAGAGCTGCGCGTACAGAGGATCGTGTTTGACGACGTCGTCGAGCTTCACGTACGCAAGGCCGCGCACGCTGGGCGAGTTGACGTTGACGCCACCGCATCCGGCGAGCGGCGCCCCCATTGCGACGAGCGCCATCAACGCCGCGGCTCTACTTGCTGAGCGCATTCTGGACATCGGTGGTGATGTCCGTTCCGCCGTAGAGGACGTCCGCGCGATCGATGATGAGCAGCAGACCCTTGCGCTGCGCTGTCTGCGCCGTGACCTGCTGCGTGTGATCGATGACGGGCTTGAGCACCTGCTGCTGCTCGGCGTTCATCGCCTGGTTATACGCTGCGGCGATCTGCTGCTGCTTCTGCGTGTTGCCTCCGGCTTGCGCGAACTGGGCACCGTAGAGGCGGCGTTCCTTTTCCGCGTACGCTTGCAGTTGCGCGCTCGCGGAGCGCACCTGCGGCGAGCTTTCGAGCGCCGTTTGATCCACGTACCCGATCTCCGACGGCGGCGGTGCGGTGCCGAGCGGCAGAATCTGCTGCGAACCCTGCAGCAGCCGCACCACGTCTTGCGTGATGTCCTGGCCGCCGTAGATGATGATTCGCTTGTCGACGACGACCGAAAGACCGTGCGTCGAGGCGACCGAGGCGATCGCCAGCTGCACTCGCATGAACTCCGGTCCGGCCAGCTGCCGCTGCTCGTTGTTCATACGTGTGTTAAAGTCTTGCGTCACCTGCGCCCGCGCGGCCGGCGTGCGCGCCCCTCGCATCGCCGCCGTGTATTGCCCGTTGAGCTGCGCCTTGTACGCGGCGAGCTGCTGGCTCACGCTGACGAGAGCGGGTAGGGCTGCAATGGCCGATTGATCGACGAATCCGATGTCGCTTAGGTCTCGCGCCGTCGCGGCGGGAGCGATCGCGGTCATAAGCGCCGCGGTCGCGAGAAGTATCGGAAGAGAGCGTTTCTTCATAATGTCCCTAGTCTGCGTCGTGTGATTTAGAAGCTCTGGCCTATTCCAAAGCTGGTGTGGAAACCATTGTATCCGCGAGCGAAGTCGACCCGAACCGTATGCAGGCCCAGCTGCGGCACGTCGAACCGTAGGCCGACCCCGACGTCGCCGAAGTACGTCCATTGCCCAGGAAATCCCGTGATGCGATTCGTGTATGGGTCGAGAATCGGCTGCGCGCCCCGGATCCGGTAATCGAGTTCGTCGCCGAAGACGGCGATGGCAAGCTGTCCGCTCGCCAAGAGCGGCTGCCGGATCTCTATCTGGCCTAGGACCGCGTCGGTCCCATAGAAGACTTGGTTGTAGCCGCGCATCTGCTGGTCGGAGAACGTAAAGAGCTGGCTCGGCGGAATGACACCCGTGGAGTAGTCCCCGACGAAGTGGAGCCCGAGCGTCGCTGCGTGCAGAATCGGGAAAAACCGCGCGACGTCGATGGTCGTCTGCGTGAAGGTGAAGCTCGATCCGATCGACGGAGCCGAAAAGAGTTCATTGAACGACGCATTGATGCCGCGGCGCGGATTGTAGGGATCGTCGGTCGTCACGGTTCGCGCGCCGACGGTGACGAGGTCGAGCCGGTACGGCAAACCCGTATTCACGTTCGCGATCGAGCTTGCCGCGATGCCGAACGATCCGTTGTTCGTTTGCAAGCTCGAGTTCAGCGGATTCGGGGTCGGACCCGCAAAGACGTTGGGCTGGTACGATTGGAAGTAGTACGGCGACGGCACGGTCGTGTTGTACTTGATGATCTCGGTCGTGACCCCGCCGAGGAGCATCGTGTAGTCGCTCAGGCGTCTGCCGAGTTCCGCGGTGACGCCGTTGGAGTCTGAGACGCTCGTCGCAACTGCGTTCGTGACTTGCGACGACGTCGTGCTCGAGTAGAGCGTCACCGGAATCGGTACCGGCGTCCCGCCGACCGACGGCACGGGTTTGATCGTGTTCGTTCCGACGTCTTCGTAGATGGGATAGTAGTACGTCGTTCCGCTCGAGAAGATGCTCCCCGTCAGGCTGTACTTCTCGGAGGATGGCGTGTTGCCGAGGAACGGGATCGAGCCTTGTATTTGTGCCAAGTGCGTCCGCGCGCCGCCTTCGAACTGAATCGAGAGCCCGTTGCCGGTGCCATGGAGGTTGTTGTCCGACAAGCCGAGCGTTCCGTATAGCCCTTGCCCGGTGAATCCTCCGGAGTATCCGAAGCCGACTGAGGCCGACGCGGTACGTTGCTCGGTAACATGCCAGACGAGGGTGACGTCTTGCGGCTTCTTCGGATCCGGGCCGGGCTTGATGTCGGGCTCGACCTTGGAGAAGTACTGCGTCTGGTTCAGTCGCTCGTAATCGGCCTTGATCGCATCGGTGTTGACGACCATGCCGGGCACCACCCGCAGGTCCCGGCGGATGACCCAGTCCTTCGTGCGTGTGTTGCCGGTGATTTGAACGACGGCGACGCGCATGACATAGATGTCGTACCGGACGTCCGCGGTATCGTTTTGAAGATTGATCGACGAAGGCTCGATGCCGCCTTCGAAGTTTCCGAGCTCGAGATGGTATTTGTCCTCGTAGAGGTGCTTGAGCGCTTGCACGTCTTTGTCGCGCAACTCGTCCGAGTACTCGACGCCGGGCTTCACGCTCAGAACCGGAAGAATGAGCGTCGGCGGAAGCAGGGCGTCGCCGCCGATGATGACGTGCCGGATCGTCAGCCCTTCTTGGATCTGCAACGTCAGCGCTCCGGTGGAAGGATCGAGATTGATGTCCTTGACGTGCGTCGGAACTTGGCCGCCGTAGCCGATGCGCTCGTAGTAATTGTTGATCTTGAGCACGTCCGAGCGGAACGTATTCGTGTTGAAGACCTGCCCGACGCCGAGATCCATGAGAGCGAGGAGCGTGTCGCTCGGCACGCGCTTGTTGCCGTTGAACACGATCTTCGTGATGACGGGATTTTCGACGACGCGATAGGTGATGGCGATGCCGCCAGGCCGCTGCCGGACGAGCGGCGGCGCAAGCGCTGCGAAATAGCCGAGCGCGTTGATGCGCTGCAGGTCGCCCTGCACGACGCTCGCGCTGAAGGGCTCGCCGGGATGCGCCTGCACCACGGCCATGATCGTCGCCGTGGGAACGTGAACGTTGCCCTCGACATCGACTGCAACGATCTTTGGCACCGTGGCGGTGCGCGCCGTCGACGGCGCGAGCACTGCAAAGGCGACGCCCAGCGCGAGCACCAAGCCAGCCCACCGAAACGGGGACCTGCGCACGCGCCGAAAATCAACACTCATGCAGTCGTCGTTACCTCACAACGCGGGCACGCCATGGAAAGGGGCACGCGCAGCATACGCGCGCGTGGCGGTCCGCGTCGGGCCGTGTTCGCCTCGTGCACGCGGGGGCCTGCCCCCGGCCCCCTTCTTGAGAGATTGCTGAACCGCTCATCGAAAGAAGTGCTCGAAGCTGAAGCTGAAGCCGCTTTGCCCTTCGAGTGGTTGGCCGAGGAGCACGGGACCGAAAATCTCACCCGGCGACTGGAAGAGCCGCAACTGCCCAGTCTGATAAAAGAATGAGAGTGCCGCAGCATTGAGGGCGTTCGGCGCAAAGCGTATTCCGAACGATTGCCGGTTAGGCAAACCGAACGTCGAGCTGTAGACCGCCGATACCGTCTTGCCGAGCACGCGCCGCACCGATATCCCGACATCGCCGAAGTATCCCAGCGTGAGATTGACGTCGCTGACGCCCAACGTCTGGCCTAGCACGTTTTCGACCGGAGCGAGCAAGCCGGATGCAAACTGGGCGTTGAGAATGCTGAACGCTTCCTGACTAACGGTCAGCGTGCCGTTGCGCTGCACGAACACGCCGCCGGGAACGGGCGCGTTGTTCACGACCGCTGCAGCGCCGCCGGGTATTTGAACCTCGTACGGATTGAACTGAATGCCGCTAATGAACCCGCCGAACGGCGCGAGCAAGGCGATGAGTTGTTCGCGCGTGTAGCCGCTCGGATCGGATGTAAAATCGATCTTCAGCGCATCGACGGGCCCGTCCACCGCGATGTTGATGGTTGCCGAGCCGAAAGGATTTCGGGCGACGTCGGGGTCCGGGTTCACGACGGTCGTCGTCGCGGAGGCGTGCAGCGTCGGTATGATGCCATCGGCGGGCGTGAACGACACCGCTCCTTGGAGCACGCGAAACGCCCGATCGAAGTATGTGAGCGATCCGCCGGTCGACGTAAACGACCCGTCGAGCGTAGGCGCGCCGAACGTGCCGCCGAGCGTGGCGGCGCCGGTACCGCTGATGTCGAGTCCCGCGCCGTAGCCCGAGCCGCGCACGCGCACGTTCCGGCCGGCGTTGAGCTGCAAGTTGAAGGCAAGAGGCCACGACGCCGGCGCGCCGCCCGTTCCGCCGGCGCCGCCGACGAACGCAGCAAATGGAATCGTCGTGTTCGTCATCGTCACGTTGCCGGCCAAGAGCGCATTCCCAGTCGAACGCGCAAGCGAGAGCGCCCCGTCGATCGTGGCACTGCCGTACGCCGGCGAGGCAAACTGCGCGCCGCGCAGCGTCATCGTTCCGTTGAACGTCGCCCCTGATGTGCCGCCGAGGTTCGCACGGCCAGCGAGAGCGACGCTTCCCGATCCGGCACGCGCTGCGAGGCGCTGCACGACGATCTGCGAACCCGTGAACGATAGGGTACCACCGGCGGCGGTAATCGGCGCCGCGTCGAGCGCGCTCGAATACGAGCCGTCCGCGACGGAGACCTGACCGGACATCGAAGGATGCTCGATGGTGCCCGAAAGAGAGACGTGGGTGCTCAACGTACCGCCGAGCTTCGTATCGTGACCGAAGAGACCGTCGAAGACCGACGCATCGACGTCACTGGCATCGAGCGTGAAGTGCACCGGCGTGTTCTCCGGAACGCGCAGGGGCGCAAGATGCAGAGGGATGTCGCCCGCGATGCGTGCCGTGCCGCGCGTGAAACTCGCTCCGGCATCGTAGAGTTCGAGACGATTCCCCTGCAGCCGCACCGATCCGAAGAGCGTGGAGACCGGAACGCCTTCGACGTGCACGTTTTGCGCGGAGAGCGCTGCATCGAAGACCGGCGTTTTGAAGTTTCCGCTCACATGCAGGGTCCCGGCGAACGCGCCGCTCAGCGGCACGCGCACGGGCGTGATCTCTGCCAGAAACGCGGGAAGATCAGGCGTCGACGCCGAGACGCGGAGCGAGATCGGATCGGTGGCATGTAGGCCGACGCTTCCCGACGCGCTGGCAGTGATACCCGGCCCTTGGAGGTGCGCGCTCTCGATGGCGAGCCGCCGGCCCGCCGAGCCGAACTGCAGCGTGAAGGCGTCGATCGGGAAACGCCCGAGCGTGCCGTGGCGCAACTCTGCTGAACCTCGCAGGTGAAGGTCGGGATACGTACCCACCATCGTCGCGCTACCGAAGGCTTTGCCGGTAATCGGAACCTGCGGAAAGCCGAGAACCGAGACCCAGAGCCCGAGGTCCAAATCGTCGACCGAAGCGCTCATGTCATAGCGCGAACGTTTGAGCGTCGCTTGCCAGTCTGGACGCGGCGCCAGCGCGACGGAACCGTGCGCGCGAAGCAACCCTTGCGCGCCACCGACCGCGATTCTTCCGCGAACGACGTTGCGGCGGCTCGACCACGACGCGTTCGTATCGCCGATCGGCAGACTGCGGTACCGAAAGTGTTCGACGTCGATGCTTCCGCTCGTGCGCACTCGAGACGCGGCCGTTGCGAGCGCGACGTCGATAGAGCCCTCGCCTGCGAGCGTGTCGCCCGTGTCGAAGTAGTTATTGAAGTCGGAGAAGGCCGCCGACGGTGCACGCACATGCAGGCTCGCGCTCTTCCCGGCGATGCTGGCGTCGAACGCCGTGCGCGTCGTTCCGACGAGAACGCTTCCGCCGTTCGCGCTGACGCCGCCTGCTCCGGCGCGTATCCGCGCTTGAGCGTCGAGGAACGGCAGACCGTTGATGCTTCCCGCGGGAACGCCGACGCGACCCGAGACTTCCGGACGCGCAGCCGTTCCGGCGACGGTGAGATCGGCATCGAACGTGCCTTGCATCCCGTACGCCGGCACGCGCAGATCGTGGAGCGCCGCCGACACGTCGCCGGCAGGCGCGACGGCGTAGAGTTCGAAGCGCGGCGCGCCCGTCGTGACGCCGTCCACGGAACCACGCGCATACCCGTAGATGCCGTTCATCGCCGCGACGACGTGATCGAACGCGACGCGCGAGCCGTCAAACGCGATGCCCGCGCTTCCGTCGAGTCCGTACGCGCCGATGCCGCCGTTTTGGAGGCTCGCCTCACCGTCGAACGTGGGCAACGCCGTGCCGCGCGCGATCGAGCCTGTCATTGCGACGCGGCCACGATCGAGCGGGACCCCGAGCGGGCGAAGTGCTGCTGCGTTCAGGCCGGTCGCCACGAATGCAAGCCGGCCTTCGTGGGACGTCGAGCGCAGCGCAAAGCTGCCCGCCGCGACGACGTCTCCTCCGGCGGCGGCAAGGTGCGCCGAATAGACGCGCACGGCATCGTTGCGCAGCATGATCGTGCCGTCGGCTCGCGCGATGCCGACGCCGTCGACCGACGCGCGGTCGAGACGCACTCCGCGCGCCTGCACGAAGATTCCACGCGGTTCGATTCCGATCGCGAGCTGCCCGTGCGCGGATCCCTGCGCCGGAACTCCCCCGATAACGGGGCGCAGCGCAGCTAAACTGCCGTCGAAGGCTCCGTTCGCCAGGAGCGCGGTGCCGGAGAATGCGCCGTCTCCCTGAAAGCGGCCCCACGGACCGGCCGCGCGAACGTCGTCGATCGACGCTCCAGCAAGCGACCCATCGAAGCCGGCGCTCAGTGCGGTGAATGGAACGCCGCTGATCTCGAGCGGCCCCGCGGTGACGTCTCCCGCGAGCGAGAGCGCTCCATCCGACGTGCCGCCGACGACTGCCATGTGCGCGACGTTTCCTCTGATGAACGGCATCTGCGGCAACGAGATTTGCGGCAATACGTTTGCCGGGTTCGCGCCGCGCATCGACACGCGTTCGCCGTCGATCCAGAACGCGCTCGTTCCGCGCGGCCGATCGAGGCGGAAACCGCCGTCGACGTCGCCCGACCCCGCACGCATCCAAAACGGCGCGACGTCGGCGACACCTTGTTTTGAAAAGTCGAAGACCGCGGCGGCGACGGAGATTCCGCGTTGCGCCGCGAGCGAACCCGTCACGTCGACGCGCAGGTCGTTGCCGTCGAGCGCCGCATCGCCGGCGAGCGGAGCGCTTCCCAGCAGCGCACCGGCGTACGGCAGGCGATTTGCCGGCGCCTCGAAGTGCAGGTCCATACGCTCGCGAATGCGGTCGCCGATGACGAGGCTGCCTCGCCCGGCAGCGGTGACGCCGCCGTAGCGAAAGCGCAGCGGCGCGAACGCGACGACGTCGTGGTGATAGAGCACGCGCGCGCTCAACGCTTCAAAGGGAAATCCGCGATAGTACATGCGCGGCGAAGCAGCGTCCGCGACGACCGTCGGGTCGCCGAGCGCACCTTCTACGAGGATCCCCAAGTGTAAGGGACCGGCCAATGCCTGGTGTGCGGAGAAACGAAATGCTCCGCGCAGCCGCGCCATCTCCCCGTCACCCGTTACGCCGATGCGTATCTGCGGATGAGTGAAGTCGAAGATGGAGCCCTCGGCCCGAAGCGGTATCCCGACGAGCTTCGCGCGCAGACCTCGCAGAAAGAAGACGTCGTCGAAAAGCGCCAGCCGCCCACCGATTGCTTGCACGGGATGCAAGAGGCCGGGGAGCGCAAGGCTTCCGCCGCGCAGCTGGAAGCCGAGCGAGAACTGATAGCGCAGCGGATTCCCGAGTGCAAACGCGCGCGCGTCGAACGCCTGCGCCGTTCCCGCTAGGACGGCGACGCTCTTCGAGTCGATGATTGCGTTCGCGAGGGCTGCCAAAGGAAGCGACGGCGCCGTGACGCGATGCATCGCGTATCCGCGCGCGACGTCGACCGTTCCCCGCGCAACGAGCGGATCGCGCCGGCTGCCGCCGAGCAGTCCCGTGACGACGTAGTGCGAGCGCGCGGCGCTATCCACGTTTCCATCGGCTTGCACGCCGCGCAGGACGAGCGGCGCCGCGTGCGAGCCTTGCACTGCAACGGAGATCTCACCGTCGACGACCCGCGCGAAGAAACGCAGCGGCACGGGGTTCGCTGCCGAGGGCAGCTGCGGCAGCACCGGCGCCCTGGGCTTTACGGGAACGTCGTAGGTGCCGTCGGCGTATCGCACGAGCGCGATCGAAGGACGCGTGACGACGATACCGACGAAACCGAAGCGCCTGCGCGCGCCGGGCAGAAGGTCGCGCAGCGAGTACCACACGTCGACGCGCCGTGCCTGGAAGACCGTGCTTCCGTGGGCGAGGAGCTGCAGATGGAGCAGCGCGGCATGCGACGTGCCGAAGCGCTCGCCGGCCAAGCGCACGTCGTACCCGGTGGCCAAGCCAAGAACGCGCACCACGGCTGCATGCACGACGGCGTGCCGGTTCGCAACGGCGAGACCCACGAGCGCCAGGCTTGCCGCCAGAATGACTGCGACGCGCTTGCGCACGCCTACCAGTATACCCGACGCTCTCTTATGTGTCCCTTGTAGGAGCCCAGCAGGCTCCTCAGACGTCGAGGTTCTTTACGGATTTCGCATATTCGAAGATGTAGTTCTTGCGCGGCTCGACCTTCTCGCCCATGAGATCGGCGAAGACTTGTAGCGCCTCGTCAGCGTCCTCGACGTTGATGCGCTTGAGCCTTCGATTCCCGGTCTCCATCGTCGTCTGCGCGAGTTGCTCGGCGTCCATCTCGCCTAAACCTTTGTACTGCTGGATGGCGAAATCTTTCCCGTCCTCGCCGACGACCGATTTGAGCTCGATCTCGCTGTATGCGTACCACTGTTTCTTGCCTTTACGAATGCC
>DAHUYK010000159.1 GCA_027315245.1 Vulcanimicrobiota bacterium
GGCGGTGCGCGCGTTCGAGTCACCGGTGAAGCACTCGAGCGAGTCCGACGCGCGCGTGCGCTCGTCGACGAACGATTCGCCGCGGGCGATGCGATCTACGGCGTTACGACGGGGTTCGGGCGGCTTGCGAACGTACGCGTCGACCCTTCCGATGCGGAGCGCCTCCAGGTGAATCTCGTGCGCAGCCATGCCGCTGGAACCGGGCCGCCGCTCCCGATTCAGGTCGTACGCGCAGCCGGTGCACTGCGTGTGAACGCGCTCGCAGCGGGGCACTCCGGCGTTCGCTCGGAGACGCTCGCGCTGCTCGTCGAGCTGCTCAACCGCGGTGTCACACCGTACGTTCCGTCGCAAGGCTCCGTCGGCGCGAGCGGCGATCTCGCACCGCTGGCACACATGACCTTGACGCTCATGGGCGAAGGCGACGCGTGGTTCGAAGGCGAGCGCTTGCGCAGCGATGCAGCGCTCGCGCGGGCCGGCCTGCAGCCGGTGCGCTTGGGCGCCAAGGAGGGGCTCGCGCTCGTGAACGGCACGCAGGTCATGACTGCGGTGGCCGCGCTCGGCGTGTTGCGGTCGGAGCGCCTGGCGGCGTCTGCGGACGTCATCGGCGCCCTCTCGCTCGAAGCATTTTTGGGCACGGACCGCGTCTTCGATCGGCGCATCAACGCTCTGCGCCCTCATCCGGGCCAAGCGCGTGTCGCGGTCCATCTCAGAGCGCTGCTCGCCGGCTCGCAGATCAACGAGTCCCAACGTGAGTGCGGGCGCGTTCAGGACCCCTACTCCTATCGCTGCATTCCCGTCGTCCACGGCGCAGCGCGCGATGCGATCGGCTACGCGCGGCAGGTCGTCGAGATCGAGGCCAACTCCGTTACAGACAATCCGCTCGTCTTTCCCGACGACGGTGAGTTTCTTTCGGGAGGCAACTTTCACGGCGAGCCCGTCGCGCTCGCGATCGATTTCATGAAGGTTGCCGTCGCCGCGTTTGCATCGATCTCAGAGCGCAGGCTCTATCTGCTGCTCAACGGCGAAGAGCGCGACCTTCCGCTCTTCTTGACGGGCCGCTCGGGTGTGCAATCGGGTTTGATGATCGTGCAGTACACCGCCGCGGCCCTTGTGAATGAGAACAAAGGACTCGCGTGGCCGGCGAGCGTCGATTCGATCCCGACCTCGGCCGGTCAGGAAGACCACGTGAGCATGGGCATGACGTCTGCCAACGCGTTGCCGCGTCTGCTCGATAACGTGGAGGGAGCCCTGGCTTGCGAGCTGCTCGGCGCGCTCGCAGCAACCGATTTCCGGCGGCCGCTGCGCAGCGGTGCCGGAACGCAGGCAGCGTACGAGGTTGCGCGCACGCGCATAGCACCCTGGGACGAAGACCGTTCGCCCGCGCCCGACATCGAGGCGGCGCGCGAACTCATCGCTTCGGGTGCACTCGCCTTCGCGGCCGAACAGGCGACGGGGAACGAGGCTGCTAAAGAGCCGACATCATGAGCGTCGTGAGCGAACCTCGTATCGTCCGAGCGCCGCGAGGCGCCGACATCTCGTGCCTCGGCTGGCCGCAGGAAGCTGCGATGCGGATGCTCATGAACAATCTCGATCCCGACGTTGCCGAGCGGCCGCAGGATCTCGTCGTCTACGGCGGCAACGGCCGCGCAGCGCGTTCCTGGGAGGCCTTCGACGCGATCGTGCGGACGCTGCGCCGCCTACGCAACGACGAGACGATGGTCGTCCAGAGCGGCAAGCCCGTCGCGGTCTTCCCGACACACGCACGAGCACCGCGCGTGCTCATTGCAAACGCGAACCTGGTGCCGAAGTGGGCCGATTACGCGACGTTTCGCGAGCTCGAAGCACAGGGCCTGACGATGTTCGGTCAGATGACCGCGGGTTCGTGGATCTACATCGGCACGCAAGGCATCGTGCAAGGAACGTTCGAGACCTTTGCCGAGCTGGCACGACAGCACTTCGGCGGGTCGCTGCGCGGGCGCGTGGCCCTGAGCGCGGGAGTCGGCGGTATGGGCGGGGCGCAGCCTCTCGCAATCGCGATGAACGAAGGCGTAGCGCTG
The DNA here is from genome assembly GCA_027315245.1 of Vulcanimicrobiota bacterium. Taxonomy (GTDB): domain Bacteria; phylum Vulcanimicrobiota; class Vulcanimicrobiia; order Vulcanimicrobiales; family Vulcanimicrobiaceae; genus Tyrphobacter. The sequence continues at coordinate 2,058 of DAHUYK010000159.1, forward strand.
CTCGTCGACGTCGATCGGGCAAGGCTGGAACGCCGCCGCGAGCTGCGGTACCTCGACGTCGTCGCTGACTCGCGCGAAGAGGCGCTGCGCGAGGTGGAACGTGCGAAGCGAGACGGGATCGCACGCTCCGTCGGCTACGAAGGGAATGCCGCCGTCGAGTTCCCCGCCCTCTTCGAGGCTGGATTTCGACCCGATGCCGTCACCGATCAGACGTCGGCGCACGACATGATCGACGGCTACGTTCCCGCCGGACTCACGCTCGAACAGGCGGCGCAACTTCGCCGCCAGTCGCCGCAGGAGTACGAGCGCCGCGGCCTCGAGAGCGCGGCACGTCACGTCGAAGCGATGGTACGCTTCCAGGATGCGGGCGCCGTGGTTTTCGACTATGGTAACAATATCCGCGCGCAGGCGCAGCGCGGCGGCTACATGCGCGCCTTTGCGTTCCCTGGTTTCGTCCCAGCGTTTATTCGGCCGCTGTTCTGCCGCGGCGCGGGCCCGTTCCGTTTTGCGGCGCTCTCCGGCGATCCCGCCGACATCACGCGTCTCGACGACGAGCTCTTGCGGCTCTTTCCGGCCGATGCGTCACTGCAGCGCTGGATCGCACTAGCGCGTGAACGTATCGCATTTCAAGGATTGCCTGCACGCATCTGTTGGCTTGGATATGGAGATCGCGCGAAGGCGGGCCTGGCATTCAATCGTCTCGTCCGAAGCGGCGCGCTCAAGGGCCCTATCGTCATCGGGCGCGATCATCTCGACACGGGAAGCGTCGCGTCACCGTTTCGCGAGACGGAAGGCATGCGCGACGGAAGCGACGCGATTGCGGAT
>DAHUYK010000091.1 GCA_027315245.1 Vulcanimicrobiota bacterium
TCACCTCCCGGTACTGCCCAGTTGCCATGTCGTAACGTAGGAAAATGCTGAAGTACCCGCTGCCGTACGTGATGTTCGGATCGCCGGGTTGCGGCGCGACGAACGTGCTCTCGCCGTACGCGACGCGATTCCATACGTCGACGGGAATCATGCCATCGGGCGTCGCGCTCGGCCCTTCGAACGAACCTTCGTCTTGCTGCGCGCCGTAGACGTGGAACGGGAACTGGTCGTCGAGGGCGACGTGGTAGAACTGCCCCGTCGGCTGGTTGTGCTCTTGACTCCACGTAGCGCCGCCGTCGGTGGAGACCGTCGCACCGCCGTCGTTCCCTTCCAGCAGCACGCGAGGGTTGCGCGGATCGATCCAGACGATGTGATTGTCGCCATGCGGCGTGTGGAGCATCGTCCACTTCGCTCCGCCGTCGCGCGAAACCCAGAGCGCGTCGACTTCCGGTGCGTACACCGTGTTGGGGTTGGTCGGGTCCGCGAAGATGCTCATGTAGTAGAACGCTCGCTGGCGCAGCTTCCATTCGCGATTGACGCGACGCCAGCTCGCGCCGCCGTCGGTGGAGCGAAAGACGCCGCCGTCGTGCGCCTGAACGATCGCGTAGACGATGCGTGGATCGCTCGCCGCGATGCTGATGCCGATGCGCCCGAGCGTCCCCGCGGCAAAGCCTCGCGCGTGCGTGAGATTCGTCCAATGCGCGCCGCCGTCGGTCGTCTTGTAGATGCCGCTGCCGGGCCCGCCGTCTTGCAGCGTCCAGGGCGTGCGGTATGCCTGCCACATCGCGGCGTAGAGCACGTTGGGATTGTGAGGATCCATGACGACGTCGATGGCGCCGGTTTTGTCGTTGACGTACAGCACGCGGTGCCACGTCGTCCCACCGTCAATTGATTTGAAAACGCCTCGCTGCGCGTTCGGCGCGAAAACATGGCCCATCGAGGACGCGTAGAGAACGTTCGCGTTGCGCGGATCGACGGCGATGGCGCTGATCGTGTGCGTATCGGCAAGGCCGGCGTAGTGCCACGTCTTGCCGGCGTCGGCGGAGCGGAAGATGCCGTCACCCATGATGACGTCGCCGCGAATGTCGCTTTCGCCGGTGCCGGCGTAGATAACGTTGCGGTTCGAAGGCGCGACGGCGACGGCGCCGATGCTGTCGCTCGCGGAGGGCAGCGTGCCGTCGGTGATGTTCGTCCAGACGAGGCCGTAGTCGGTGCTCCGCCAGACGCCGCCGTCGACGCCGCCCATGTAGAAGACGCCGGCGCCCGGCACGCCTGTGACGGCGACGACGCGGCCGCCGATCGCCGGACCGATGCTGCGCCAGTGCATGGCGCTATCGCTCTGGGCCTGTGCCGAAATTGGGGCGCTCAACAGCGCAGCGAGTGCGACGTATCTCCACATGCCCCGAGCGTTTCTGCGAGCGGACGCGCCGTCCTCGGCGCCGAGGTCAGTTCGGCGAGAGGAGATACCCCGCGACCTTGCCCTGCGCGTCAACGCTCATGTAGACGTTGAGCTGTGTGCCGCCTGCAAACGTGACCCGGTAGGCATAGGTCGTCGTTCCGCTCTCGACGCGTTTGCCGCGATAGACCCAGACCGACGGCATGCCGAGCGCGGCGAACTGGGCCTTCGCACCCGCCACGACCGCGGGCGTCATCGCCGCGTTCATCGCGGCGTCGAACTGCGTGCGATCGAGATTACCGCTCTCGAACTGGGCCAGCAGCGCTTTTGCGCGGGCGGTTACCGCCGGGTCCTCTCCCGCCACAGCAGCGTTGGAACGCGCTGCGAGACGAGGGTGGAGCTGGTTGAATACTGCGTCGGCCATCGTGTCGGCGACGCCGCTGCTCAAGTTCGTGAGCACGATGATGCGCTCACCGTCATGCGGGTAGATTTCGTTTATAGCCGAGAAGCCGAGCGTTCCGCCGTTGTGCCAGATGCGCAGCTGACCGTCATAGTGATCGACGACCCAGCCGAATGCGTAGTGCGAGTGCGGACCGCCCGCCGGCAGCGCGCCCGGCGTGAGCATCGCGTGCAGGTCGGCTGCATTGACGAGCTTTCCGCCCAAGAGCGCCGCGTCCCATTTCGCAAGGTCGCTCGCCGTCGATACGATGGCGCCTGCGGAGAAGGCCCAGCCGACGAAGTTCGACGTCGGGTGCAGATGGCCATGGTACTGCGTGTAGCCGGTCGCCATGTCGGCAATATGCGCCTCCTCTCGCATGAACCCCGACTCGCGCATGCCCGCGGGCGCAAAAATGTGCGTGCGTACGTATCGCTGCCACGTCATGCCCGAAGCAATTTCGACGACGCGCCCGAGCAGCGCGTAGTTCGTGTTGCTGTACTCCCACTTCGTTCCCGGTTTGAAATGAAGTGGAAGACGGGCGATCATCGCAAGCATCGCCGCAAAGCTTCCTCTGCGCGCGATCGCTATCGTCGTGCCGTGCAGAGCGATCAACTTCCGGAAAGCCTTCGTGTCGGTATAGTTCGGGATGCCGCTGACCTGCATAAGCAACTGACGCAATGTGATGTTACGCCCTTGCCGGTACTGCGGAACGTACTTGCCGAGCCGATCGTCGAGCGAGAGCCGGCCCTGCTCTTTGAGTTGCAGGATTGCCGCCGCAGTGAACTGCTTCGTGATCGAGCCGATTTCGAAACGCGTGTGTACGTCGACGGGCTGCTGCGAATCGACGTTCTTCACGCCGTACGCCGCGTCGGTGACGACACGGCCGTGGTCAACGATCACGACTTCGGCGCCAGGAACGCCCTGGGCGTGCATGACGGCGAGGGGCGTGGGAGCGGACGCGCAGAACGCGAGGAGCGCCGCGCAGGCAAAGAGCCCGCGCACGAGAGGCTTCGTGGCTTCAGCAAACATTGTAGCAGCAACCTAACACAAATAGCACGCGCGCGTCAAGGGGTACAAGGGGAAGAGCGATGATAGGACGTTTTCTGCTGCTGCTTGCTGCCGTAGCCCTCAGCCCGCCGGGCGGCATCACACAGTTTCGCGTCAACGACGCAAATAACGCAGTCGCGCCGGGGCGCTTACGCGTGCACTGGCAGGTACAGACGGGAGCGAACATTTCGTCGAGTCCGACGTACTATCGCGGCACGATCTTCGTCGGCACGAACGCGGGAGAGATATACGCCATCCGGGCGCAGGACGGCGGCGTGCTCTGGAAGCGCAAGTTTCCCAATGCTCTCATGAGCGCGCCGCTCGTCTATCGTGGGCTGGTGATCCTCGGCGAAGGGAACGCGAACACGCCGAGACCACAAGGCGGCGGCATGCCGCACGTGGGTACGGGGCCGTGCTCCATGATCGCGCTCGATGCTCGAACCGGGGCATTGCGATGGGAGCACGCGCTGCGTGGAAGCGGTATGCCGACGCCGGCAATCGTCGACGGCGTGCTCGTGCACCACGACGGCTCCGGTCGCGTCACGGGATTGAACCCGCTGACGGGGCGCCTGCTCTACGAACGCGATCTTCATTCGGTCGCCTCCATGACCGCTGCGCTTCCGGTCGGCAAACGCCGGTTCGTCACGGTGGGCGCGCTCTTCAACGCCGTCTGGGAGATCGACGCACGGTCGGGGCGTGTCGTCTGGCGAACCGATCCGTTCCCACGCTTCGCGTCCGGTATGGGCGACTGTCCTCTTGCGGGGGACGGCACGCGCATCTACGGCGATTACGTCGTCGGTAACCCGCCGCAGGTCCGGGTGGGGCTCGGCGGCTCAGTGCGCGAGCATCTCTACGCGCTGCGCGCTTCGAACGGGCAT
>DAHUYK010000098.1 GCA_027315245.1 Vulcanimicrobiota bacterium
CCTTGCACGGAGCGACGCGCGAGCGCGCGGTTCGCGAGGCGAAAGACGTTGTCGAGGTGATTGAGGAAGACGAGGCGGCGCGTGCCGGTCACTAAAGTGCTCACCGAGGGCATCGGCGAGGCCGACCTGCGCGCGATCGACGTCTATCGAGAGCGCGGTGGCTACGAACAGTGGAAGCGCGCTCTGGCGACGATGACGCCGCAAGCCGTCATGGAGTACGCCGACAAATCCGGTTTGCGCGGGCGCGGCGGCGCTGGATTTCCCACCGGGCGCAAGTGGAGCTTTCTGCCGGCGAACGATAAGCCGCGCTACCTCGTCTGCAACTCGGACGAGGCGGAGCCCGGGACGTTCAAGGACCGCATGCTCGTGGAAAACGTGCCCCATCTCGTGCTCGAAGGCATATTGCTCGGCGCGTACGGCATCGGGTCGCATCACGCGTTCATCTACATTCGCGGCGAGTTCAAAGAGGGGTACCGCGTCTTCACGCAGGCCCTCGACCAGGCGCGCGCTGCGGGGTTCGTTGGAAAGAACGTGCTCGGCAGCGGCTACGATCTCGAGCTCACGGTGCATCGCGGGGCGGGCGCCTACATCTGCGGCGAGGAGACGGGACTGCTGAATTCATTGGAAGGAAAGCGGGGCGAGCCCCGGCTCAAACCGCCCTTTCCGGCCGTCGAAGGACTCTACGGAATGCCCACCGTCGTGAACAACGTCGAGACGCTCGCGTACCTCGTACCGGTGCTCGCGCGCGGTTGGGAGTGGTTTGCGGCCGCCGGAACCGAGCGCAGCAAGGGATACAAAATCGTCTCCGTCTCGGGCCACGTGCGCAAGCCCGGCAACTACGAAGTCGCGCTCGGCACGACGGTGCGCGAACTCGTCGATCTCGCCGGGGGATTGCGCGAGGGCCGCACCCTGCGCGCTATCCAGCCGGGCGGCGGATCGTCGGCCTGCATCTTCGAAGAGCAGCTCGATCTCCCGTACGACTACGAGTCGCTCGCGAAAGCCGGTACGATGCTCGGCTCGGGGGCGATGGTCGTTTTCGACGACACGACCGACTTCGTCGCCGCAGCATATAACCTCGTGCGATTCTTCGCGCACGAGTCCTGCGGCCAGTGCACGCCATGCCGCGAGGGCGGGCATTGGCTCGAGCTCGTGCTCGAGCGCTTCGTGCGCGGTCGCGGACTCTCCGGCGACCTCGACATGCTTCGCCGCGTGAGTGCGACGATCACCGGCACCAACCTCTGCCCGCTGGGAGATTCGATCGAACCGTTCTTGAAGTCCGTCGTCACGCGCTTCCCGCAGCAGTTCGAAGCCCGTATCGCGAGCAACGGCCATGCCTGAGACGGTAAAGCTCACGATCGACGGCGTCGCCGTCGAAGTGCCGAAAGGAACGCTGCTCGTCGAAGCGGCGCGCACCGTCGAGCAAGAGATACCGGTGTACTGCTATCACACGAAACTCGGCCCCGCCGGACTCTGCCGGGTCTGCCTGGTCGAAATCGAAGGGATGCCGAAGCTGCAGATCGCCTGCAATACGCAGGCAGCAGACGGCATGGTCGTACACACAAGTAGCGAGAGGGCACATGCAGGACGTTCGATGGTCGTCGAGCTGCTGCTCGTGAACCACCCGCTGGACTGCCCTATTTGCGACAAGGGCGGTGAGTGCGATCTGCAAGATTACGCGATGGCCTACGGTCGGGGAAGCTCCGATCTCGTCGATCCCAAAGGCCGCAAGCCCAAGGCCGTCGACCTTGGGCCGACGATCGTTCTCGACGAAGAGCGCTGTATCGTCTGTCAGCGCTGCGTGCGTTTCGACGACATCATCGTGCGCGACCAGCAGCTCGTCGTGAAAGACCGCGGCCATCGCGACATCATCGCTACAGCGTCGGGAGCACCGTACCGGCACCACTTTACCGGCAACGTAACGGAGCTTTGCCCCGTCGGCGCGCTCACATCGAAGGCGTATCGGTTCAAAGCGCGGCCGTGGGACCTGAACCGCACCGAGACGAGCTGCACGCACTGCTCGGTCGGCTGCAGGCAGAACGTCGACGTGCGCTATGGCGCGGTGATGCGCACGATGACGGTCGCGCAAGACGAGGCGATCTCCGATGGGTGGCTCTGCGATCGCGGCCGGTACAACGTGGGCTTCTACGAGTCGCGCGATCGCGTCGTGCAGCCGCTCTACAACGACGGCGGCCGGTTCGTGCAAATCGAGTGGAACGACGCATTCGATATCTGGGCGCAGGCACTGCGCAAAGCGGGATCGGCGAACGGTGCGATCGGCGGAGGGCGTCTGACGAACGAGGAGTGCTTCGTCTTGCAGCATCTGTTCCGCTCGCTGGGAACGGCGCACGTGGACTGGCGCGCGGGCGGTCAGCGGCAAGCGACGCCCGGCGCACGTGGCGGTGCTATCGCCGACATCGAGCGCGCCCAGCTCATCGTCATCGCCGGCGGGAATCCGGCAGAACTCGCGCCGGTCTTCGACTTGCGCATTCGCAAGGCCGTGCTGCGCAACGGCACGCGCCTCGTGCGCGCGCAGGCGGAGACCGCGCTCGACCTCGACGGCATCGAACGGGCAGCACTCGTGTGGGACGGCGTCGATCTCCAGCTCGGCAAGCGTCTCGAAGAGCGTCTCGCCGGCGTCGCCCAGCTGCGAACATACGTTGTCAGCGAGCAGCCGAACGCGCGCGGCGCGGAGGCGATGGGCATGCTTCCGGGCGCAGATGGAAGCGATGCGTTCGCAATGTTTGCGGGTGCGCTCGACGGCAGAATACAAGCGCTTTCGTTCTTCGGCGTCAACCCAGTGCGCAATATGCCGGTGGAGCACGCCGGGCAAGCACTCGCGGCGCTGCCCTTCGTCGCCGTCACCGAGCTTTTCATGACCGAGACGGCGGAGCGTGCGACGCTCGTGCTGCCTGCGAAGGGCGCATTCGAAAAGAGCGGTACGACGACGAATCTCGCGGGCGACGTCCTGCCGCTGGCGTCCTCGCTTGTTGCCCCGGAGGGCCCGCTCTCCGATCTCGAGATGCTCGTCGGCCTCGCTCGCGCGCTGCACGTCGAGTTGCCTTCCGCCGAGGAGGTCGAAGCGTCGGTGGCGCGTCTCTCGCAGGAGCGTGCGGCATTCGGACTCGGCGATGTTCGCTACGGCGATAACCGGTACGCTACCGGAGCGGCGCCGCGCCTCTTCTCCGGAGGCGGGACGTGCGCGCACGACGAGCGGGTCGCAGCGCTCTGCGAGGCGGTACCATAGATGCCGGCATGGATATTCGTCTTCATCAAATCGGCGATCTTGCTCTTCGTCGTCGTGACGGCGTTCGCGTACGCGATGCTCGCAGAGCGCAAGATCATGGGCTGGATGCAGCTGCGCCCCGGGCCGAATCGCGTTGGTCCGTGGGGATTGATGCAGCCGGCGGCCGATGCTGCGAAGTTGATCTTGAAGGAAGACCTGGCTCCGCGTACGGCGGATCCGCTCCTCTATCGGCTCGCGCCGTTCATCTCGCTGTTGACCGCATTTTCGGTCTACGCGGTGATTCCGTTCGGGGCGTCGCCGGCGGGTATATGGTCGATCGGGAACGTCAACGCGGGGGTCTTGTTTCTGCTCGCGATCATGTCGCTCGGCGTCTACGGTATCTCGCTCGGCGGCTGGGCATCGGGCTCGAAGTACCCGCTCCTGGGCAGCGTTCGATCGACGGCGCAGATGATCAGCTACGAGCTTTCGATGGGCCTGAGCTTCGCGGGCGTCCTGCTCGTCGCGGGCACGACGTCGCTCGACGGTATCGTGCATGCGCAAGTAGGGCTCTGGTTCTTCATTCCCGAGCTCGTCGCGTTCGTGATCTACGTGATCACCGCGGTCGCGGAGACGAATCGCGCGCCCTTCGACTTGGTCGAGGCCGAGACGGAACTCGTCGCCGGATTTCACACCGAGTACTCCGGCTTGCGCTTTGGGCTGTTCTTCATCGCCGAGTACGTCAATATGCTCACGATCTCGTGCATTGCGACGCTGCTTTTTCTCGGCGGGTGGGACGCGCCGTTCGGGTGGACCGCGCTACCGGGCGTTGCATGGTTCGTCGTGAAGGTTGCGGCGTTCATGTTCTTCTACATGTGGCTCCGGGCCACGCTGCCGCGGATTCGTTACGATCGGTTGATGGCGTTCGGCTGGAAGGTGTTGCTGCCGGTCGCAACGTTGAACGTCATCGTGACGGCCGTCGTCATCGCAGTGCGGGGATAAGGGTTCGATTGAAGATGGCAGAGGGTAAGCAGCTCTACAACGTCGGCGCGATCCTGCGGGGATTGTCGATTACGTTCGGTTTCATGTTCAAGAAGAAGCCCACCATTCAGTATCCGTCGGTGCGCAAGCAGCACGCTCCACGCTTTCATGGGCTGCACGAACTGCGCCGCTACGAGGACGGCAAAGAGCGTTGCATCGGCTGCGAACTATGCTCGAGCGCGTGCCCGGCAAACGCGATCACCGTCATCGGCGCCGAAAATGCGCCGGCAGATCGGCGCTCCCCCGGAGAGCGCTACGCCGCGCGGTACGAGATCGACGAACTGCGTTGCATCTTCTGCGGGATGTGCGAGGAGGCGTGCCCGACCGATGCGATCGTGCTGACGCCGCGCTTCGAGATGTCGGATTTTCGCCGGGGCTCTTTCGTGTACGCGAAGGACCGTCTGCTCGTGCCGCCGCAGGGCGGCACCGGCGCGCCGCCCGACGAGCGTCCCGGAGGAATCCCCGCCGACCTCGGCAGCGTGGCCGAGATGAAGTCGACCACCGACCCCGCAACGGGTTACGACGCGACGTACTACGGCGCCGCGCTCAAGACGGAGCGCAAGGGGCTCACAGGGTGAGTGCTCTCTTCTGGGTGCCGGCAGTCGTCCTGATCGCAAGTGCGTTGTGGACGATTACGGCGTCGAAGCCCGTCTATAGCGTTGTCGCATTACTCGTGAACTTCACGGCGCTGGCGGTATTTTTCCTCACGCTTTCAGCCGAGTTTCTCGCGATGATCCAACTCATCGTCTACTCAGGCGCCATCCTCGTGCTCTTTCTCTTCGTCATCGCGCTCCTCTCCAGCGGCGTCGCGCCGCTCTCGCTCGGGCCCAACCGCCTGCCGCGTATCGCGTTGCCAGCCGCGATCTGCATCGCGGTCGCGCTCGGTCTCGTCGTCGCCGGCGCCGCGGCGACGCACGTGCTGCCTGTGCCGGCACCGGCGGCGTTGCGCAGCGCCGGACCGGCAGGTGCAGCAAACGTCTTCGGCAGCGTGCAAGACTTCGGGCGCGCGCTCTTCACGACATACCTCCTGCCATTTGAAGTAACGGCACTTATCTTAATGGTTGCCGTGATCGGCGTCATCGTGCTCGCCGGTGAGGAGACGCCCTACGTCGCGACGCGCCGACGTGCGGCGGAGACGCGTAAAGCGATGCGCGAGGCGATCGCGCGGGAGGGCGACTGATGGCCGCGCACCTCTTGCCTGTGCCGCTCGGCGACTATGTGGGGCTCTCGGCGGTGATGTTTTTCATCGGAGCGGCTGGAGTGATCGTGCGGCGCAATCCCCTCGTGATGCTCATGAGCATCGAGCTCATGTTCAACGCTGCAAATCTGCTCTTTGTGTCGTACGCACGTGCCTGGCTCAACGACGCGGGACACGTGTTTGCGTTTCTCGTCATCACCGTTGCAGCGGCCGAAGCGGCGATCGCGCTCGCAATCGTCGTCATCACCTTCAGGGCGTCGGATAGGGTCGACGTCGACGACGTGAGGACGTTGCACGGATGATCCTTACGGCGTTGCTCCTGCCGCTCTGCGGCGCTGCGCTCTGCTGGGCCTTCGGTCCCTGGCTGCGCAGGGCTGCCGGCTGGCTCGCGACGGCGATGGTCGCCGCCTCGTTCGCGCTCGTCGTCGCGACGCGAGGCGGACACGAAGCGCTCTTCACATGGATGCCGGGCTTTCGTTTTGGACTATCGCTCGATCCGCTCTCCTTGCTTTGGGCGCTCGTCATCACCGGTGTCGGGTGCGCGATCCACTTGTACTCGATCGGCTACATGGACGGCGACCGCGGCTTCGCGCGCTTCTTCGCGTACATGAACTTCTTCATTTTTGCGATGTTGCTGCTCGTGCTCTCCGACAACTGGGTCGGTCTGCTCGTCGGATGGGGACTCGTCGGCTTGGCCTCGTACTTCCTCATCGGGTTCTGGTTCGAGCGGCGCACTGCCGTTGCGGCGGCGCGCAAAGCCTTCGTCATCAACGTCGTCGGCGACGTCGGGATGATGTTCGCGATCTTTCTGCTCGTCGCGAACGTCCACTCGATCCGCTACGCGGATGCTTTCGCTGCAGCGCCGACGCTGGGGCCAAACCTCCTGTACTGGATCTGCGCGGGTCTCTTTTTGGCTGCCGCAGCGAAGTCGGCACAGGTACCGCTGCACACCTGGCTTCCCGACGCAATGGAAGGCCCGACGCCCGTCTCGGCGTTGATCCATGCCGCCACGATGGTAACGGCAGGTGTCTATCTCGTGGCGCGCTGTGCGCCGCTGTGGGATCAGAGTGCGTCCGCGCAAATGCTCGTCGGGACGATCGGCGCGCTGACCGCGATTGCAGGCGCCATCCTCGGTGCAGCCCAATGGGACATCAAACGCATTCTCGCGTACTCGACGATGTCGCAGATCGGTTACATGATCATGGGCGTCGGCGTCGGTGCGTATGCGGGCGGCATCGCCCACTTCTTCACGCACGCGTTCTTCAAAGCGCAGTTATTCCTGGCGTCCGGCATCGTCATTCACGCGCTGAACAACGAGCAAGACGTACGCCTCATGGGCGGGTTGCGCAAGCGCATGCCACTCGCGTTCTGGGCGACGCTCACCGGCGTGCTTGCGATTTGCGGCGTCCCCGGTTTCAGCGGATTCTTCAGCAAGGACGCCGTCATCGCGGGCACGCTGCTGCATGGCCATCCATACATGTACGCGATCGGGATACTCACAGCAGGGATCACCGCATACTACATGTTCCGCCTGCTCTTCATCACGTTTTTCGGCGAGTATCGCGGGAACGTCGATCCGGCGGCGTTGGGCATCACACGCGAGCCGGCGGAGAGCGGCCCGCCGCACGAGCCAGAGGGAACGCACAAACACCACGCGCCTTCGTGGATCATGGGCCTTCCCGTTGCGCTGCTTATGGTGCCGACGGTCGTCGCGGGATGGCTGCTCTTTTCTAGCAACGGCGGGCCGTCGCCGTGGGATCGATTCTTTGCTTCACAGTTTCCCACGCACGTTCTTGCATCGTCGCCCGTGCCCGATTGGGTGACCTCGGCGATCACGTTCGCCGTCGTACTCATCGGCTTCGGCACGGCGGCGTGGCGCTACGCAACGCGCGAGGCGCAGAAAAACGCGGTAGCGCGTCTGCGTGAGGAGTCCCTGCGCATGCCAGCGCTGCTGCTGCACGGATACTACGTCGACGCGCTCATCGACATCGTGTTCGTGCGCGGAGCGCGTCTGCTCGGCTCGGTATTCGGCCGGATCGTCGATCCCTATCTCATCGACGGTGCCGTTCGGGAAACGGCGATATCGGCGCAAGCGCTCGGTTCGGGCGTTCGCCTCTTGCAGTCCGGCCTCGTGCGCGCTTACGCATTCGTCATCGCGGTGGGCGTCGGATGCTTTCTCGTGTACTACTTCGTGACGGGGATGCCGCACTGATGCTCCCGCTCATCATCATCCTGCTGCCGCTCGTTGCCGGTGGCTTGCTCTTCCTGCTGCCTCGCGAGGACGCGGTGGTTTCAAAGATCGCCGGCGCCGGCGTGGCAGGAATGCTCGTCGTCCTCGCTTTCCTGCAGCGCGGCGAGCAGTGGAGCGCACGATGGCTGACGCATCCGTTCGTCGCGAGCTTTCACTTTGGTGCCACGTATCTTTCGTACTGGCTCGTCGTCTTGCTTGCGCTCTGCACGTTCGGCGCCGTATTGGCGACGAACGTCTCGCACACGCGCAGCATGGTCGCGAACCTGCTGCTGCTCGAAGGGACGATGGCGGGCCTCTTTCTTGCGCGGGACGTGCTCGTCTTCGCGCTTTTCTGGGATGCCATGCTCCTGCCGGTGTTCTTCGCGCTGCTCACGTGGGGACCGCATCCTTCGGTTGCGTGGCGTTACTTCATCTATAACTTTGCCGGCGGCTTACTGCTCCTGCTCGCAGTGGCAGGCTTCGGCGCTGTCTTCGGCACGACGGACGTCATCGGGAATCCGGCCTATCACGGCCTCGCGAGCGCGTGGGGACCGTGGATTCTCGCCGGTTTCGCCATCGCGTTTCTCGTGAAAACGCCGGTCTGGCCTCTGCACACCTGGATGCCCGCGACGTACGAAGCGACGCCCGCTCCCATCGTGGCCGTCGTGAGCGCGGTACAATCGAAGGCGGGACTCTACGGATTTCTGGCGATCGCTTTTGCGCTCTTCCCGACGTACCTTGCTCAAGAAGCGCCCGTGCTCATGATTCTTGCCGTCGTCTCGCTGCTCTACGGTGCTTTCGCGGCGCTCGTGCAGAACGACGTCAAACTCGTCGTCGCGTACTCCTCGCTCTCGCATCTCGGGCTCGTCCTGCTCGCGATCGCATCGCTCGATCGATTGGCGCTGCAGGGCGCGGTCCTGTACATCGTTGCGCACGGACTCTTCAGCGCCGCGCTCTTCCTCGTGCTCGGGTACATCGAAGACCGTGAGGGGACGCGTTCGCTCGCGCGCTTGGGTGGACTTGGGCGGCGCAATCCGCGCCTTACCGGGGCATTCACGATTGCAGCGCTCGCCGCGCTCGGGCTGCC
>DAHUYK010000036.1 GCA_027315245.1 Vulcanimicrobiota bacterium
GGTCCTTCGACTCCGCTCACTGCGTTCGCTACGCTCAGGATGACAAACACGATCGCGGTCCTTCGACTCCGCTCACTGCGTTCGCTACGCTCAGGATGACAAACACGATCGCGGTCCTTCGACTTCGCGCCTTCGGCGCTACGCTCGGGATGACAAGAGCGATCGCGTAGGGATCTTACGGCTGGTTGGAGGGATAGCGCACGGCTGTCGCACCGGCGAGCAGCAGTTTCGCGGATGTTTCGTCGAGAACGCCGAGGCGGCTCGTGGCGCTTAGGACGACCGCTCGCTGCGAGTCGATCCAGATGTACGCAAAAATCTTACGGGTTGAGAAGCCTGAACCTTGCGTCACCTCGAGGAAGAGCGCCGGCATGCCGTTCTGCAGGAGCACGTGCTCCTTGTTCTTCACGAGCGTTGCCGGGTCGTCGCTGCGCAGCGCGTTCTCGTACGTACTGTCGAACCCGTCGAGATCGCCGTTGAAGGCTTCCATGACGATCGAGATGACTTTCATCTGCTGCCCGGAACCGACGATCCAAGCTGCGATGGGCGTCGGGTCCTGCGATAACGTTGCGAGGGTGGGCGTCTGTATCTGCCCGACGAGGTGAGCGCCCGCGGGCGCCGCGTAGTGCATCGCTGGGTCGTTGTAGACGAGCGGGTCGGGCGTCGGCGTCGGCACCGGAACTTGCGCAAACGCACTGCGCGGCATCATGAATGCCGCCAGGAGCAGACCCGCGATCGCGTAAGCCTTCATTACTAGTTACCCGACGTTGCGTGACGGCCGTCGAATTCCTCGTGGCAGCCCCCAAACGCCCCCACGAGGTGCGCGCTTTGCGTCAACGAACGAACGCGCATGCGAGCCGGCACCGGCATGGAACGCGCGATCGACACGCGTGGTGCGGTGGCGATCAACGTCATTACGATGGTCGGCATCGGACCGCTCATCACGATTCCGCTCGTGCTGGGATATCTCGGCGGCCCGCTGGCACTCCTGGGCTGGATCTCCGGCGCCGTCGTCGCACTCTGCGACGGCCTCGTGTGGGCGGAGCTTGCATCGCGCTTCCCGAGCTCCGGCGGCACGTACGTGTACTTGCGCGAAGGGTTCGGCCCCAACGGTGTTGGCAGAGCGCTCGCGTTTCTATTCAACTGGCAGTTTCTGCTCTACGCGCCATGCCTGCTCGCGACGGGGTACATCGGCTTCGCATCGTATGCGGCATACATCGCGCCCGTTTTGAACGGTTGGGTCGCAATGCATGCCTGCGCCGCGGGTGTCGGCGTCGTCGCGGCCGGCCTTCTTCTTCGGCGAACGGCACGCGTCTCGGCAACCGGCGTGCTCCTCGGCGCGATCGCCGTGCTCACGCTCGGCCTCATCGCGATAGCCGCCCTCACCCACGCGCAGTGGCACACATTCGCGCAGCTCCCCGGCCCCATCCGCCTCGGCAGCGGATTCTTGGCCGGATTCGGCGGCGCACTGCTGCTCACGCTCTACGATTACGTCGGTTATGCAGACGTCGCGCTGCTCGGTGACGAGGTGCGAACGCCGCAACGTACGATTCCGCGATCGATCCTCATCTCGGTGCTCCTCGTTGCCGCGCTCTACATTGCACTGCAATGCGGCGTCCTTGGGGTCATCCCGTGGCGCTCGCTCTTCGGGCCCGGCGGCGCGCCGACGCTAGCATCGCAATACGTCGGCTCGCTCGTCGTGGAACGCACCTGGGGCGTGTTCGCAGCCCGCATTGTGACGGGTCTCGTGCTCGTCACTGCATTTGCGTCGGTCTACGGCAACCTGCTCGGCTTTTCGCGTATTCCGTTTGCAGCAGCGCGTGACGGCGCGTTCTTTGCATTCTTTGCTCGGCTTCATCCGCGTACGCGCGTCCCGCAAGCAGCAGTGCTCGTCGTCGGAGTGCTCTCGCTGCTCGCAAGCCTCTTTACGCTCGAGCAGGTGATCCAAATCCTCACAGCCGGCATCGTGCTGATTCAAAGCGTCATGCAGATCTTCGCGCTCGCGCTGCTGCGCGCGCGCGGGGCCGCGCCGTTTCGTATGCCGCTTTATCCGCTGCCCGCGCTCGTCGCGCTCGGCGGCTGGGTATGGGCGTTTGTGGCAAGCGGCACGCTCGCAGTCGCACTCGGTATGGCATGGCTTACCGTCGGCATTGTCGCCTATCTCATCTTCGCACGCGTGCGGCGAGCGTGGCCGTTCGCGCTCGCATCGGCTGCGCTGCTCTGCCTTTTCCTCGCGCCACAGGCGGTGTTCGCGAAACCCGTCGGTGCCTGGGCATCCTGGCACACGTCGCGCGTCGCGCAGATGAACGGCTATCCCGTCTTCGAGGTGGACGGCAAGCCGTTCTTCGTCTGGGGTGCGGCGTTCTTTTACGAACGCATCCCGGCGCAAGACTGGGATGCATCGCTGCGCGAGTACCGGAGCGAGTTCCACATCAACACGATCGATCTCTACGTGCCGTGGAACTGGGAGGAGCCGACGGAGGGCCACCTCGACTTTTCGGGCCGCACGAACGCGCGGCGCAACCTCGTCGGGCTCATGCGGATCATTCATCGTCTTGGATTCAGGGTCGTCTTGCGTCCCGGTCCTGTCATTCGAAACGAGTGGCGCAACGGCGGCTATCCTGCGTGGCTCCTGGAACGGCCGGCGTACAACATGCCGCTGCACGACGTGCTCGACGGCCGCTATCCGGCCACGGCGACGCTGCAGAACCAGCACGCAGACGCCGCCGCGCAAGAGTGGCTGCACAACCCGATCCATCTCCACTACGCGGCCAACTGGCTGCGCGAGGTGCTCTCGGCCGTCGCTCCCTGGTCGCACGACGTTATCGCAGTTGCGCTCGACGACGACCAAGGCGCCTACCTAGACAACGACACATGGCCTGCGCCGCATTGGCACGAGTACGTCGCATGGCTCAAGCGTGAAGTGCAATCGACGGCCGGCCGGCGCGTGCCCGTCTTCATCAACACGTACGAACAGAAGGTGACCGCCGACTCGCCGGTGTGGGCGTGGGGCGACTGGTACCAGAGCGACGCGTATCGTATCGGCGAACATGACCGCGACGACATCGATTTCTCAACGGATTTGCTCGGCACGCAGCAGCACGTGCCGATCATGATGGCGGAGTTCCAGGCCGGCTGGCTGCAAGGCGCCAGCGAAGGCGAACCGCGGCCTGCTGCCCCGAGCAACACGACGTTAGCACTGAGCGAACTGCTCGCGGACGGCGTGCACGGGGTCGTGGACTTCCCGCTGCAGGACACGATCAATCCCGCAGGCTGGGAAGCGCCTTGGGCAAACTGGGCGTACGACTGGGACGCTGCCATAACGGCCTGTACGCAATGCAATCCCCAAGCGCTATTCTCTGCGCGTGCTGCAGCAACCCGAGCCTTTGGAGAGATCGTTGCGCGATGGGGAAGCGCCCTCGCGCAGACACACGTTGCAGTCGACGCACACGTCATCTGGCCCGAAAGCCTTTTCGGACGGTCGCAGAACGACCGCGCGTATGCCTATGCGCGAGCGGTCAAACGTCTTCTCGCAGCGTGCCATGCCCAGCGGCTCACCTGCGACCTCACGGATCTCATCTACGGCGGTGGCGCGGCTGCGTCACGTTCGAGCGTACCGTACGTTCTGCCGATTCCACTGGACAGCGCCGTTACGCCGCTTGCACGCGAGCGTCTGTCGGCAATCCAGCAAAGGGGCCTGCTGCGCGAGGGCATCGTAGGGATACGCCCCCGGCACGTTTGCGGCAGCCATCGCGCCACCTTTCTCGAGTCGGACGGCGACGCTTCCGGATTCGTCGTCGTGCAGAATTGGAGCAATCGTGAAACGAGCGCGGGTCCCTATGTCGTCCGCCTTCATTCCCACGTCTTTCGTACGAACGTAAAGCGGATATCAAGCCGCTCCGCCAGCTTGTTGCCGATTGGGCACGTTCGAACTTCAGCAAAACCTCAAGACGCCGTATCCGAGATACTCGTGGAGAATAGCGATATGATCGCATTCGGGGGAGGATTGTGGCCGTTTGGCCCCCACGTCGCCGTTCGACCCGGCGTGTGGCGCTATGACCCCTTCCAAGACGGCTTTCGCGAGGTCGCTTTCGTTTCCTCAGTCACGCATGACGGCACGCGGACGGTCGCGATGCTTGCGCCGAACGCCGGCGCGCGGATCGACGACCTTGCGCCCCAGATGGCAAAGGCCTCGTTCATTATTGCGCACAACTTCGCGTCGACCATTGGGCTGCTGCGCGACGCCGTCGACCCGGAGCCGACGCCGTCGGCACGCGACTACATCGCGGCATTCACGCATCCGATCCCAGCGGGCACGTTCAACCGGCATTACGTGTGTGCACTCGCGCACGCAGACGAAAAGACGGCAGAGGCGACGTGCTCGTACGACGCTCCGGATGTTCCGGCAGGCGGAGCGGAGCTCACGCGCACGCTGGCGATGAACACGCAGACCGGCGAGCTCGACGTCGCGGAGACGATGACGCCGCGCGATCGGGCGAGCCGCGCCCATCTCAAGAGCATCTCCGGCTTTGCGTATCATTCCGGTGACATCGCGCTCACGGGACCGTCCTGTTTTGGCGTCTACGATCCGAGCTCGCGCGCACTCGGACGCATCTGCTGGAATCCAGCGGAGCTTGCGTCGTACGAGGTGCGCAAGACCCGCGGCGCAGCGATCCTTACGCTGCACTTCCGCGTCAATCGCGTGGCGATGCGCCTCGGCGTCTTTGCCGCCAAGAGCCAAGCGCAGGCGCACACCCTCGTCGCGGGCAATGGACAGACGCGAGGAGCCCCGTAGGGCTATTTTAGGTTAACTGGAGAGCCCCGTTTACGTGGCAGTAACCGGAACCGATTGCCAAGCCTGGCGAGTTTTGATATTGTCAGCACTGGAAGGAGCACTCAGCAAGCATGTACATCGAAAGAAAGGGCATGCCGGGCCGATAGACCCGGCCCATGTCAAGTTGAGCCCCGCTGCGACGAGCGGGGTTTTCGTTTTCTGGTAGGAGAACATGAGGAGCGCGCCACCGATGAGTTCTATCGGGCCGTAGACTATATCTTAGATGGTTACGACTTTATGGCACTGGGGGTTAACATGCAGGCTTTTGATGCCTACATGGTCGATAGCGCCATGGGCTACAAATTCGCAAACTTCTACGAGAAGGCTTGCGGTTACATTGATTACTGCCGTAGGACCATCGGGCCCGACATATGGATCGAATACACGAATCTTTGTGAACGATGGCAGAAGTGTCCTCCGGGACACTTTCATATTGGAAAACACTGCGTAACGCGGAGATGCAAAGCGAGCTGAGCCCCGAACTTCTTTCTTGGCCATTGGGGAAGTGGCGGAACGGTAGACGCAGCCGCCTCAAAAGCGGCCGAGGTAACCCCTCATGAGGGTTCAAATCCCTCCTTCCCCAAGATACCCGCCATGGACGTGAGCGGCGAGGCGCAGCCTCCGACCCTGGAAGAGTTCGGTTATAAGCAGGAGCTGAAGCGCTCGCTCAGTCTGGGCGGCCTGCTCGTGTACGGGCTCGTCTTCATCGTGCCGATTGCCCCGGTCGCCGTGTTTGGGATCGTCTTCAACGCCAGCCACGGCATGGTGCCCCTCGTCTACGGCATCGGCCTCGTGGCCATGCTCTTCACGGCGCTCA
>DAHUYK010000153.1 GCA_027315245.1 Vulcanimicrobiota bacterium
TCACGTGCGCCATCGCCGACTGCAGTTGTGGATCGAAGGGATCGCCCCAGAAGAGATAGTCCGTCTGCCCGGCGCCGGCAGCTTCGAGCCGCGTGAGAACTCCTGCCAATGCTGCAACGTCGTCACCGTATCGCGCATCGTCAATGCCGAAAAAGGCTGCGGGAAAGTCGGCGCGAAAGCGCGCTGGGGCGACGTCGCGGCGCTCCCACGCAGCGCTCGCCGCGTAGAGCACGGGGTACCACGTCGACTCATACAGCGTCTCTCCGTCGTCGTTCCAGACGGTCTCAAAGAGACCGAGGACGTGAGCAGCTTTCCCTTCGTCAATGAATCGGCGCTCGTTGGCGATTGCCTTCGTTACGTCCGGGAATATCTCGTTCCAGTTGCTCGCCCCGGGCGCCACCATTTGCTCGAAGCCGCCGCTTGCGATCAAGCGAATGTACTTTTCGTACGACGCTTCGACGCCATAGTGCCAGTTCACGATAACGGCGTCGCGCGGAATCATACGCATGATCGCCGGATCGTTCTCGATGCCGTCGTCCCACAACATTACCCTCGCGCCCGATGGCGCGATGAGACGCGCCATCGCATTGACGTGCGCGGCGTAGACGCGCGCGCGCCCACCATGCGCCGCGACGTAGGCTGCCGTCGTGCCTTTGCCGAGCGTCGACGTCTCGTCGGAGCCGATGTGAAAGAACGGCGGATGTGGAACCGCCTCGAGTTCTTGGTGTATCAGCCGTGCAAGGTACGCTTGCGATTGAGGCGCCGCCGGCGAGAGCAAGAATCCGTGCGGAAACTCGGCGTCGCCGGCGTACTCTTCGAGCGCGAGCGTGTGGTGCATGTGCGCGAACGTCTGCTGCTCGGGAACCAAGGTAACGTGGAAGCGCCGTGCATACATTGCAAGAGTGTGGAGCTGTGCCGGCGTGATACCGTCGAGCGGCGCGGGCAGCGGGTCGGTCGGCGAGATGAAAACCTGCTCCATGTACGGCGAGTAGCCGTTCATCTTGAACGCAGCGATCGTCCGAATCCGCTCTTCGAAGTATCGCATGGTCGGTAAGGGTCCGCGCGAGACGTCGTCCGATAGTATGCGCCACCGCAGCGCCGGCCGATCGGCAATGGTGACGCACGGCAGACGCCAGCGACCTCGGGCGCGTACGGGAAGCTGCGCAAGCGTCATCGCGCCGTAGAAAGCGCCGTCCGCGTCTGAGCTCCAGATCGTTGCACCTGCGCTGCCGGTACGCAGGCGATACGCCTGCGGTGCGAGGGCTGCGTCCTCAACGACGACGATCGACGGTGTTCGCGACACATGCAGCGTGCCCACGCCGAGTGCGCTCCAGCGTTCGTCGATTTCGTCGCGAGCGCCCGCGTCGAATCGGGCTGAGATCGTGTGAGGAACGGCGACGAAGCACGACGGTGCTACCACGATCGATGCCGGGCGCGGCAAGATGTGCAGCGTGACCGACAGCGCCGCCATCACGATCGAGAGGCTCACGGGGTATGCCTACGACGAGCGGCTGCTCGGGAACCTCTCCGGTGGTGAAAACCCGGGCAACCGCCGCTTCTCCGAGGTCGGTATCCGGAGTGCGCGAAGTGCAGAAGGTGCGCAATCTTCCTCCGTACGCGCGGCGTCCGGTCTGGCCGGCGTATCTCGTCGCCGCAGTCTGCTTCGTCCTCGTCGTCGTCACAGCGTCGAACAACCTGGCGCTCACGTCGGAGAATCGCCAGCTCCAAAGCCAGGTTGCGCGCGGAACGCGGCGCACGTCGATGCTCTCGCGAACGCTTGCGCTCGAGCGTACGGCTCTGGCGGACCTGGAGAATCCGCAGGCGCGCCATTACTCCTCAGGCGACGGACAGGTCATCGAAAGCAACGGCCGGCTCTACGTCTTGATGCAAGGGCTCGCGATGCCGCCGCACGGCCGGGTCTACCAAGCCTGGACCGTGCCACGGGGGAGCACGGCGATGGTTCCCTCGGTGCGCTTCATCCCCGACGCGCACGGCGTCGCGATCGTCGCACTCGGCGAGGTCGAGGCGTCGCACACGAGCACCGTCGCGGTAAGCGTCGAGCCCGATGCCGGCAGCAAGGCTCCGACGAGTCCGCTACTTCTCGACGTGGGACTCGAGTGACCGAGGTGTCGTCGGCGGTCCATGTCGAGCGCCTGCACGACGGTAACCGCGTGCAGACACTCGCGTTTCTCGACGGCTCACCCTATGAGAACGCCTTCCTCGCGCATCTCGCGCTCGGCAACAGCGCGCTCGAGCGTTGCGTTCGCATCGCGTTCGAAGGAGGCGAGGTCGCCGGCGTTGCCTTTGTCGGCGAACATATCGTGCTCGCGTCGCGGGCTGCCGCAATGCCGCAGTTCGCCGCGTGTGCTTCCGGCGACGAGCGCGCTATCGTCGGTCCGCGAGAGACCGTGCGGGCCTACTGGAGTGCCGTTCGCGGTGACCACGCACCGCCACGCCTCGTTCGCGATCGCCAACCGGTCATGGCGGTCGAGCGAGGCTCGCTCGTCGTCGCGGGTATCGGCCGGATCCGCGTGCGTCCGGCGCGCGACGACGAATGGGCGGTCGTCGCGCGGCATTCCGCTGCAATGATCTCCGGCGAAATCGGTGCCGACGCACGCGGCGAACTGCCGGAGTTTCGTGCGGGCATCCGGCGGATGATTCGCCTCGGTCTGTGGTGGGTGGGCGAGTCGAACGCAGAGCTGTGCTTCTTCTGCAACATCGGCGCGTGGAGCGAGCGCACCGCTCAGCTACAAGGCATTTGGACGCCGCCCGAACTGCGCGGTCGCGGGCTGGCGACCGCGGCGCTCGGCGCAATATGCCGCACGCTGCTGCGCACCATCCCATCACTGTCGCTCTACGTCAACGAATCCAACGCACCGGCTCGCGCGCTCTATACGCGCCTGGGCTTTCGCGACGTCGGCGAACTACAAACGATGTTCTTCTAAACTCCGGCGCGCCGCCGGCGTTTTCAACGCATCTGCGAGACGACTTGCATTCCGTGCAGCGATCGCGTAGATCGATAGCTGCGGATTCGTTCCGAGACTCGTCGGGAACACCGAGCCGTCGAAGACGTACAAGTTTTGAAGCTGGTGATGGCGTCCGCTCTCATCCACGACGCCGTCTTGCGGGCTGGCGCTCATCCCACAGCCGCCCATGACGTGCGCGCTCGCAACGCGCGCGCGTAAAACGTCCATCGGCAGCGCCGCGATGCCGGCGCGCGCTTCCGGAAGCGAGCGGTACGGCTGGGCCGATTCATGGAGCGGAAAGACCGTGCGCGCCCCGGCGGCAAACTGGATCTCTGCCATCGCGTCATAGGAGCGGCGCGCCCCTTCCCAAAGATACGGCGTCATCGGATAGTCGAGTACCGGCATGCCGTCGCCATCGAGATTCACCGTTCCGCCTTGACTCTCTGCATGAAATCCGTCGCGCAATAGCGCGATGATGACTTGCGTGTGCGGCATCGCCGCCGTCAACGCAGCGTCGACTGGTCCGAAGCCCGGGACCATCGTTGCCATGAGCACGGGATGGACCGGCGGAACCTCGAGCTTGAAGCCGACTGGCCCGTCGAACGGACCTTGAAGATAATGGTCGCTGTAGATCGACTGCGGCGCGCCCGCGAATGCGTCGACGTTCTCCGGCATGCGCGCCGCGGAGATCAGCGTCGGGTGAAGGAACGTGCGCTTGCCGAGCAGGCCGCTCGGGTTCGGCACGCCGCTGCGCAGCAGCAGTGCCGGCGAGCCGATCGCTCCGCCTGCTGCGACGAACGTGTGCGCGCGGACGTGCACGGCATACGGGCCAGCTGAAAGGCCGCCGGCGTCGAGCGCGCGACACTTTAGACCAACGACGTCGTCGTTCGATGCGATGAGCCGCTGCGCGCGCACGCGCGTGACCAACGTCGCGCCGCGCTCGAGTGCGGCGGGGATCGTGGTGACGAGCATCGACTGCTTTGCGTTTACCGGGCATCCCATACCGCAGTAGCCAAGGTTTCGGCAAGCCTTCACGTTTCGCGGGACGACGCCCGTTGCGATGCCCGTCGCCGCGGCGCCGCGAGCGAGGACCGCGTTGTTCTCGTTCGGTTGCACGCGCCAGGGCGCGATCGAGAGCCGCCGTTCCATACGAGCGAACCACGGATCGAGCGCGTGCTCATCATAGTCATTGAGCCCGTAGCGGCTGCGCCAGTACGCAAGCGTCGCGGGCGGGGTGCGAAAGCTCGCCGTCCAGTTCACCGTCGTCGACCCGCCGACCGTCCTGCCTTGGAAGATGATGATGCCTTTGTCTTTCGTACGCCGGGCGGCGGAGTCTTGATAGAGCTGCGGATACGCCTCGCGTTCGAGCATATGAAAGTCGCGCGACGTGCGCAGTGGCCCCTCCTCGAGCATGAGAACTCGCAGCCCTTGCTGCGCCAAGATTTCCGCTGCCGTTCCGCCGCCTGCACCGGTTCCAACGATGGCGACGTCTGCTTCGAGGGTGAGGTCACGATCGAGTCGTGACGCGTCGATGACGCGCCATCCGCGCGCGTTGCCTTGCTCGAAAGGATCGGCGATCACAAAGTGACGTCCGGAGGCCCCGGATAGCCGATGTGCACCCAGGCGGCGCTCTGCCCGTACCATCCAGCCATGATGAGTTCGTGAAGCGCATCGTAGCCGCTGCGCAGAAGTGCGAAGCTGCTGAAACGCCAGCGAGTCAAAAAGGCTGAGACGTCGGCGCGTGTCGCGTCCTTCCACGGCGGAAGGCCGGCAACGATGCGGCGCGTGGGCGCAAACTCCAGCAGGCCGAAGAGCTGGCTTAGCTCCTGCGCGACGCTCGGCGTGAGACCAGCGACGGCAGTACTGAAGCCGCTGACCGCCGTTGCGAGCGCGGTTTCACGCGCGGCGCCGCCGGGAGGAATCGCGCCGTCCAGCATTGCATCGGCGATTCGCGTCACGATCGTCCTGCGATCGGCGTCGACCCGAAATCGGCTTGCGCGCGCGCAATCGGCGAGCGTCAGCAGAGCGGCGCCCGCCGCACCGGTCTTTAAGAGTTCCCGGCGCGTCACGTACATGATTGCATCCTTGGACCCCGTAAGGCTCCTTGCCTTAGCCGTTCAAGGCCGCGCCCCTGCCGCGAAAAGGTGGGCTCACTCATCCCACGCAACCTGTGCGCTACAATGCCGCAATCGCTGCGCTACGCCGTCGTGGACGTCTTCACCGAGATCGCACTCGAAGGCAATCCGCTCGCAGTCTTCTACGAAGGTCGCGAGTTGGAAGTGCCGCTCATGCAGCGCATTGCGCTGGAGCTGAATCTCTCCGAAACGGCATTTCTTCTCCCTTCAACACGTCCAGACTGTGCAGCGGGGTTGCGCATCTTCACGCCGGTACGCGAGATGCCGTTCGCGGGGCACCCGACGATCGGCTCAGCCTTCGTTGCACGCGACCGCGGCCTCATCAGCAAGAGTGTCGCTTCGTTTTCTTTTGAAGAACGCGTCGGCCCGGTCGCCGTTCGCGCGGACGGCAGCCTCTTATGGCTCTCGACGCCGTCGATCGCTCGTGTCGGCGAGTGCGACCGATCGGCCTGCGCGCGCGCGCTGGACGTGCGCGAGTGGGACCTGCTGCCCGACATTCCGCCGCAGGTCTACAGCGCTGGCAATCCGATACTCTTCGTGGCGGTCACCGACCCCGAGACCGTCGATCGCGCAAGCGTCGATCCCACCGCATTGCACGAGCTCGAAGAAGCGATCGGCGAATCGGTCGGGCTCTTCGTGTTCGCACCGACGCGCGCGGGCGCGTACTCGCGCATGTTCGCACCTGAGTTGGGCATCGTCGAAGACCCCGCGACGGGAAGCGCAACCGGACCGCTCGCCGCGTACATGATGGCGCACGGCCTCTGTTCGACTGCTGACGGGACCGCTTTCACGAGCGAGCAAGGAACGAAGATGGGGCGTCGCAGTCTCCTGCAGGTGCTCGTTCGCGGCAAGGGCGGCATCGACGGCATCGAAGTCGGCGGCCACGTCACGCCGATCGTCGACGCCGCCATGACGCTTCCCTAGGAGCCTAGCCGGCCCCGTCGGCACGCTCGTAGTCGCGCATGAGCATACGCGTCATGCGCGGTAACCAGGGGTCGGCGGGATATTTGTGCTGCCAGTCCCGGATGGCGTTTTGGAGATCGTCGAGCTCTCGGCGCGAGCCCGCCATGTCGGCATCGCTGCGCAGGTCGAGCGCGTCCAGCCGATTGCGTATCTCGAGAACGCTCTCCTTGAGCCGGCCAAAGTACTCGTCGGCGGGCGCCATTCGCGAGAGCGACGAGACGCGCGTGGACGAGGACGGCGCAGCAACCGTGGCCGTGTGGAAAGAGACAAGCGCACATGCTGCGGCTACGATGATAACGATCGCTCGCATCTGGTGAAAACCTCCGTGCGCGAATCATCGGCGGAGGGCGTGCCTGCTTACACCCTGCGCGCGTCCATGCAGTCGACGCGGCCTGCGTGCTGCCGGGCAATGCTTTACAATCTCTTGACGCGCGACCATTCGAAAGAAGAGTCCTGGCGCGCCCTCCCCTTGAAGGGCATCGCCTGGCGATGGGCAAGCAACCGCCGTGCGAACCAGGCCGGACATACGCAACGTCGCGATCATCGCGCATGTGGACCACGGGAAGACGACGCTCGTCGACGCCATGCTCAAGCAGAGCGGCGTTTTCCGCGAGGGGCAAGCCGTCGAGACGCGGATCCTCGACTCCAACCCGCTCGAGCGTGAACGCGGCATCACGATCTTAGCGAAGAACACGTCGATCCGGCACGGCGACGTGAAGTTCAACATCGTCGACACACCAGGCCATGCCGACTTCGGCGGCGAGGTCGAGCGCGTGCTGCAGATGGTCCAAGGCGTACTCCTTCTCGTCGACGCCGCCGAGGGCGTGATGCCGCAGACGCGTTTCGTCTTGCGCAAAGCGCTCGAGCTCGATCTGCGAGCCATCGTGGTGGTCAACAAGATCGACCGCAAGGATGCGCGCCCGACCGAGGTCGTCAACGACGTCTTCGATCTCTTCATCGAACTGGGCGCCGAAGACGAGCAGGCAGAGTTTCCCGTCGTCTACACGAACGCGAAGGCGGGCACCGCGACGCTCGACGTCGCATCTCGAGGAGTAGACTTAGAGCCGCTCTTCGCCATGATGCTGACGCGGGTGCCGGAGGCACCCGCGCAAGATGGCCCGTTCCAGCTCTTGATCTCGGCCATCGATCATAACCGTTACGTCGGCCGCATCGGCGTCGGACGGATTTTCCGCGGCGGCTCGCGCGTGAACATGCCGATCGCGAAGGTGACGCGTGATGGCACCGTCACCGCGGGATTGCGTCTGACCAAACTGCTCACGTTCGCAGGCCTCGAACGCCTCGAGGTCGAGGAGGCGGATGCCGGCGACATCGTCTGCATTTCGGGCATCGAGGACCTGAACATCGGCGACACGATCGCCGATGCCGCGCTACCCGAGGGCATCCATGCCGTGGCCGTCGACGAGCCGACGGTGTCGATGTTCTTCAGCGTCAACACGTCGCCGTTCGCGGGGCGCGAAGGGAAGTTTCTCACTTCACGCCAGATTCGCGAGCGCCTTGTCCGCGAGCTGGAGTCGAATGTCGCGCTGCGTATCCTAGATACGGCGTCACCGGACACTTTCGAAGTGCGCGGCCGGGGCGAGCTGCATCTTGCCATTCTCATCGAGACGATGCGCCGGGAAGGGTACGAACTCGCCGTTTCCAAGCCGCAGGTCATCGTGGTCGAACGCGGTGGCAAAAAGTACGAGCCGGTCGAGTACGTCGTCATCGACGTACCCGAGGAACATGCAGGATCGGTCATCGAGGCGCTCGGGCGCAGGAAGGCGACGATGTCGAATCTCGTCACCATCGTTGAATCGCGCCGCTTGGAGTACACGATGCCGACACGAGCGATCTTCGGTCTGCGGGGCGAACTCTTGACGTTGACGCGCGGCACCGCGGTCATGTCGCACACGTATTACGATCATCAGCCATGGCAAGGAGAGCTTCCCGGGCGAGCCGTGGGTGCGCTCGTCGCAAGCGACACCGGTCGCGCAACCGGATATGCGCTCATGGGCGTCGAGCAGCGAGGCCGCTTCTTCGTGGGTCCGGGCGCCGACATCTACGAGGGGATGGTCGTCGGGCGCGCCAACGATTCATTCGACGTTGCGCTCAACGTCGTGCGGGAGAAAAAGCTCACGAACATGCGCGCCGCCGGATCGGACGAAAACGTGAAGCTCGCGCCGCCAGAGGAGCTTTCGCTGGAGCGCGCTATAGAGTTCATCGAAGACGACGAGCTCGTAGAGGTGACGCCGAAGTCGATTCGCCTTCGCAAGCGCATCCTCGGTGAAAGCGATCGCCTCAAAGCGCGCCGCGCCCTGTCATCCCGAGCGTAGCGCGAAGCGCCTTGTCATCCCGAGCGTAGCGCGAAGCGCCTTGTCATCGCGAGCGTAGCGCGAAGCGCCTTGTCATCGCGAGCGTAGCGCGAAGCGCCTTGTCATCCTGAGCGTAGCGAACGCAGTGAGCGAAGTCGAAGGACCGCCGCGCGTCGATCGCAGCGAACACGCCGGTGGTTCGACTGCGCGCTCGCCGCACTCGCGCTTCGCTCACCACGACACCACTGGGCCTTCGCATTCGCTGGGCTTTTTAGCGCAGGTTGCTCTCCAAAAATCTCGCCGTCGCCCTATCGGCACGCAACCATGAAGCATAGCGCAAGAACCCGTGAATCTCGTTGGGAATCACCATCTCTTCAAAATGCACGCGCGTGTGGCGCAGGCGCTCGACGAGATCGACCATCTGATGAAACTCGACGTTGCGGTCGTCGTCGCCTTGGATCAACAGCACCGGCGAACGCCACGTTGCAATCGCGGAATCGGGCGACGATTCCCACGCGAGCTTCATCATCGCTCGCGTGTCGTACTGCTGGTAACGCTTTGGTTGAGTGAAACCCCAGACGGGGTTATCGATATCGAACGACCAGTCGTGGACCCCGTGGAAGTCCACCCCCGCCTTGAAGATGTCGGAGTTGCGCGCGAGCGCAAGCGCTGTCAGGTATCCGCCGTACGAACCACCCCAAATCCCGATCTTCGCGCCGGCGACGTGCGGGTTGCGTTGCAAAAAACGCGCGCCTGCCACGACGTCCTGGTACTCCGAAGCGCCCGTCGGTCCCCAGTGCGCCGGATAGTTGAAGTCGTGACCGTACCCGATGCTCAAGCGGTAATCGACGGAGAGCACGACGAATCCGCGACTCGCAAGATATTGGTTCACCGCGTACCCGTTGCTGTAGTAATCCATGTAGTGCCACGTCAGGAGCATCTGTCTTGGCGGACCGCCGTGCACGAAGACGACGGCGGGGCGGCGCCCCCTTTCGCGCGGTAAGAAGAGTTGTCCATGAATGAGCCAACCGTCCGCAGCATGGAACGTTACCTCCCGGGGCGTGACGAGCCGTGATGAAGGAAAGTCTGATGCGAGCAGATTGCCATCGAGCGTGCGCCGGCGCCCGCTATCCAGGATCATTATCATCGGCGGCTTCTGCGCGGTCGCTCGCATGTATGCGACGGAGTCGCCGGCAAGGGCGACCGGGCTGAACTCGCTGCTCGCGCCACCGGTGAGTTCCGAGATGCGGCCCGTGGCGAGTTCGACGCGAAAGAGGTGTCGGCGGTCGTTGTCATCGTGCGTTCGGCCGGTGTTCGCATTGTAGATCACGGCGGAGCGGTCGGGCGCGAAGGACGATTGCTCGACCATGTACCTGCCGGGCGTCAGCAGTCGCGCGGGGCCTCCGCGCGAAGAGACCGCATAAAGATGCGGCCAGTTGTCGCGCTCGCTCAGGAAGACGATGTGCCCGCGGGCCCCCCAATCCATCATCGGACCGCCGCCGCTCTCCGGCAGCGAACCGCGCCCGGTGTCGCCGCTGCGCCATGCGACGTGCGTCTTCCCGGTCTGCACGTCCGTGACGAGAATCTTCCACGGAATCGGGTTCCAGTCGAGCGGATTGCTGGGCGGACCGCCATCACCATGCATGCGCACGAACGCGATCTCGCGGCCGCCGGGAGACCAGCGCGGCATGAAATCCTGGGACGTGGTGGGATCGAGGTACTGCAGCGGCGTCGCGTCGTTCCGATAGATCGTGATGAAGCTATGGTCGGTTCGGCTCGATACGAACGCAAGTGCGGAGCCGTCAGGCGACCAATGGAGATCCGAATCTTGACCGCGATCAAAGAACATCCGTGTCGCAGCGCTGCCGCCGGCGATCGGCGCGACCATCACGGCGCCGCCGCTCGTGAAGGCTACACGCGCACTGCTTGGCGCGATGGCGGGGGCGTCGCCGTCCCCGAGCACGGCCGGCGCGCCGCCGCTCGTACCGACGCTCCAGACCTGCATCTCGGGCTGCAGCGGGCGAGACGCGGGATCGGGCTGCAACGGGAGCGGCCAGTTTGCATCGTGATCGCCGCCACGCACGTAGACGACGTGTCCGTCGTCATCAGAGATCGAAACGTCGCTCAGCTCTTGCCCGTCGTCCGCGTTTGAGGAGAAGAGCAGCCGAGGAGACCACTGGGGCGCCTGCGCGTACCACAGCGTTCGCACACCGCGCGTATCCAGAACGTATGCAATCGCCTTGCCGGAGGCGTCCGAAACGAGTGTGTCGGGAAACGGGTAGCTCAGAACCTGCGCCATCGTGAAACGGTGCGACGCCGCGCCAGCGGAGCCGGCCAATAGCAACGCGAAGAGCGCTGCGAACGATGCGAACCTCATTTCACGTATTTTCTCGCGCCCTTCGCATGATTCCGCTGGCTGCTGCCATTTCGGCGGCAGCGTTGACGTGCGCACGGGCCGATGCCTCGGTCAGCGCATCGTTTTCTTTTCACGTCGCACGCGCCCCGCATCCAATGGCGCTCGATCCCAGTTTGCGCGATCCCGCCTGGGCGACCGGACGCGTGCCGAACCATGGTCCCTGGATGGACGTGACGACGATAGCGCCTGCACCGCTCGCGACCCACGTCTTTCTGCTTTACGACAACCGCAATCTCTACGTCGCCTTTCAGGTGGAGCAGCAAGGCGTTCCCATCACGGCAACGCAGACCACGAACGACATCGGCTTCGGAACGGACGATTTCGTCGGCATCGGAATCGACACGAGCGGCGCTGGAAGCGAGGACTACTACTTCGAGACGACGCCGCGCGGGACGCGCTATGAGCAGGCGAATGCGAACATTCGCTTTCGCCCGCACTGGCAGACGGCGGCGATGAGAACCGCGACGGGATGGAACGCCGTTATGATCATCCCGCTCGACGACTTGCACGTTCCGCGTTCGGGCTCGCAGGTGTGGCGCTTTCAGTTCGTGCGCTCCGTTGCGGCAAAAGGTGAACACTATGCGTGGGCTTTCAACGGTTTGATGCAGGATGCCGGCGCCGGGCAGTGGCCCGTCTTTCGCGACGCGCGCTTCTGGGCCGGCGGCGAACTGCAGATCGCGATCGGAACCACGACGCGTCCGCGTCCGAGAGCCGACGTCTATGCTCTCGAGAGCGTCGGTCGCGATTACAATCTCTTCGAGCAACCGAATCAAACGTTCTTACCCGAAAACGTCCGGCACGTCGGCCTCGACGTGAGCGTTCCGCTGACGTCGACGATCAACTTCGTCGGCACGCTCAACCCCGACTTCTCGAACGTCGAGATCGACCAGGAGACGATCGCGCCGCAAGAGTTCCGCCGTCAGCTCGTCGAGTACCGCCCGTTCTTTGCTCAGGGCGCAGTATTCATCAACGCGGCTTCGGGGATGCGTACGACGACCGGCACGTACTCGACGGCTCCCGATTACATCTTCTACTCGCCGAGCATCGGCACGTTCGACCGGGGCGCCAAAGTCGAAGGATCGTTCGGCAATCAGAGCTTTGGGCTTCTGAGTTTCCGCGGCTTCGACGAAACGACCGGCGACACGTTCGATGACGAAGCGTACGGCTACGAGCACGCGCTCCAAGATAACTCTTTCATCTACTGGACCGACGGCGTGTTCGCGCACCACTCGATTGCGGGCAACGACTCGACCGTCGAAGGCGGCGCAGAAACGCGCAATTTGCGCACCGGTCTCATTACATTCGCCGACTATGCATTCGAAACGGGCTCTTGGGTTCCTCAAGGGAACAGCGGCATGTTCCAGGCGTTTGCCGACGTCCATAAGCCGAACTACGAGGTGAACTTCGGCTATCTCGACATTCTCCCGAACTATAATCCGATCGACGGGTACACCGCAAACTCGGATATCCGCGGCCCACAGTCGATCGTCGATTTCACCGGCGGTTCGTCTCCTGGAATCAAGAGCTGGACGGTCTTCATGGAAGGCGACCGGTTCGAGGACGAGAGCGGCGCGGTCCATCAAGCGGACATGGGCGGGTTCGCGATGGTGACATTCCAGAACGGCTTCTCGATCGACGGTGCCGGGCCGGCAATCGGCGAACTTCGTTCGTACGGTATTCCAGCGGGACCAGGATGCAGCGGCGCAATCGTCGGGGCGTCGTACTTCACCGGCTATCCCTGCTATCGCAACGGCCTGTCGCATGCGTTCGATCTTACGACGATTCCCATCGGGTACGGCGACGCGTCGCCGAATCCGATCGACGTCTCCTATTCGTGGGGCTCGTTCGGAGGAAACGAAACGCACCTCTTCAACGTCGCGATAACACGCGTCGTCGGCTCACGCTTCACCCTTGGAGCCAGCTATGCGGGAACGTATGAGCGTCCGTTCGCGGCTGCGGTCCTGACGTCGCAGTGGCTGCGACGCGTCTCACTCGGCGTCAACATCACGAGCGAAAGCACGTTCACGGTTTCGCTACGCTCGATCAACGGTTACGGAGGCTTCTCGCCGTTCGTCGGAACGGATCTCGCACTCGCATACCAACAGCGGTTTCCCAGCGGCGACCAACTCTACGTCAACTATGGGACGCCTGCAGCAGCCTCAACCCTCGACCGTCTCATCGTAAAGTTCGTCTTTCACGCAGGGGGCGACACCGGAACCTGAGCGTGGCCCGCGCCTATGCAATTGCGGGCGTTTTCATCGAGAACGTCAGCGCGCCGGGGGCGTCGTCGTATCCCACCTGCACCGTTGCGCCGTCCGATATCTCGCCCGAGAGTATCTTGCGGCCGAGCGGGGTCTCCAGCTCGCGCTGAATCGTGCGCTTGAGCGGGCGCGCGCCGTACGTCGGATCGTTGCCCGAGCGCACGAGGTGGCGCTTGGCGGAATGGTCGACCTCGAGTGAGATTCGGCGCTCCTGCAGACGCTCGCGAACGCGCCGCAGTTGAATGTCGACGATCTCCATGAGCTGCTCTTCGGAGAGCGCATGGAAGACAATCGTTTCGTCAACGCGATTGAGGAACTCTGGTCGGAAATGCCTGCGCAGCTCGTCGAGCACCGTCGCGCGCATCACGGCGTACTCCGCTGTGTCGAACGAGCCTTTGTAGTCGAGTATGCGGTCGCTGCCGACGTTCGACGTCATGATGACGATCGTGTTGCGAAAATCGATCGTACGGCCCTGTCCGTCGGTGAGGCGCCCGTCGTCGAGTATCTGCAAGAAGACGTTGAAGACGTCGCTATGCGCCTTCTCCACTTCGTCGAAGAGCACGACGGAGTACGGCCTGCGCCGCACCGCCTCCGTCAGCTGTCCACCTTCCTCGAAGCCGACGTATCCCGGCGGAGCTCCGATGAGGCGCGCGACGGTGTGGCGTTCCTGGTACTCGGACATGTCGATGCGAATGAGCGCCCGTTCGTCGTCGAAGAGATACTCCGCAAGCGCACGCGCAAGCTCTGTCTTCCCAACACCCGTCGGGCCCAAGAAAATGAAAGAGCCGATGGGACGATCGGGATCCGAAAGGCCCGACCGCGACCGGATGACGGCTTCGGCAACCGCGTCCACTGCTTCGTCTTGCCCGACGACGCGTGTGTGTAGCTCGTCGTCGAGATGTAGCAGCTTGCGCTTTTCCCCTTCCAGCAGCTTCGAGACCGGAATGCCGGTCCAGCGCGCGACGACCTCGCCGACGTCCTCTTCGTCGACTTCCTCTTTGGAGAGCCGCGCGCCGCCGCGCTGAGCGAGACGCTGCTCTTCTTGCGTGAGATCGCGCTCGAGCTGCGCGAGCGTCCCGTAGCGCAGCTCCGCGACCTTATTGAGATCGTACTGGCGCTCGGCCTGCTCGATCTCCACCTTCGTCTGTGCGATGCGCTCGCGCAGCGTGCGCAGCTCGACGGCGGCATTCTTTTCGCGCTCCCATCGCACGCGCAGGTTCGCTTGCCGTTCGCGCAGCGTCGCAAGCTCCCGCTCAAGCGTTTCGAGTCGCTCGCGGCTCGCCCGATCCTTCTCTTTGCGCAACGCCTCGCGCTCTATTTCGAGCTGCATCACGCGGCGAGAGACTTCGTCGAGCTCCTGCGGCATCGAGTCGATCTCCGTGCGCAGCTTCGCAGCGGCCTCGTCGACGACGTCGATGGCTTTGTCCGGCAAAAAGCGGTCGGCGATATAGCGGTTTGACAGCACGGCCGCAGCGACGAGCGCTGCGTCTTTGATGCGAACCCCATGGTGCGCTTCGTATCTCTCTTTGAGGCCGCGCAGAATGGAGATCGTGTCTTCGACGCTCGGCTGGTCGACGAAGACGGGCTGAAAGCGCCGTTCGAGCGCGGCGTCCTTTTCGATGTACTTGCGGTACTCGTCGAGCGTCGTCGCGCCGATCATGTGCAGCTCCCCGCGCGCAAGCATCGGCTTGAGCAGGTTGCCCGCATCCATCGCGCCCTCTGCTTTGCCGGCGCCGACGACGGTGTGCAGTTCGTCAACGAAGAGCACGATCTGCCCCTGCGCTGAGGTGACGTCCTTGAGCACGGCCTTGAGCCGCTCTTCGAACTCGCCGCGATACTTCGCGCCGGCGATGAGCGCGCCCATGTCGAGCAGGACGATGCGTTTGCTTTTCAGCCCCTCTGGGACGTCGCCGCGCACGATCCGTTGCGCAAGCCCTTCGACGATCGCCGTTTTCCCAACGCCGGGGTCGCCGATGAGCACGGGGTTGTTCTTCGTGCGACGCGAGAGCACTTGAACGACACGGCGGATCTCGTCGTCGCGGCCGATGACCGGATCGAGCTTGCCCCGCTCCGCTTCGAGCGTGAGGTCGCGGCCGTAGCGCTCCAGTGCTTTGTACGTGCCCTCAGGGTCGCGCGTCGTGACGCGTTGATTGCCGCGCACCTGACGCAGCGCCTCGAGAAGCTTGTCGCGCGTGACGCCGGCATCGCGCAGCAGCTTCCCGATGCCGCCGCCCGCCTGTGCCATCGCAAGAAGCACGTGCTCGACCGACGTGTAGTCGTCACCGAGCGCCTTCGCTTCGTTCTCTGCCGTCGTCATGATGCGGGTGAGCTCTGGCGCGACGGTCACCTGCGCGCTCTCGGCATTCGAGCCAGAGAGTCGCGGCAGGGCCGAAAGGGCTCGGTCGGCACTGCGCTCGATCGCGACCGGATCGGCTCCGGCTGCGGAGAGAACGTCGGGCGCAATGCCACGATCCTGGGCGAGCAGCGCGGCGAGCATGTGCTCGGGCGTCGTCTGCGTGTTACGTTCCGAGAGTGCTCGGGAATAGGCGCTATTGAGCGCGTCGGCGACGCGCTCGGTCATTTTCTCGACGTTCATCCCTTGTCTTATACCGGCGAGACCGCTGGAAAAGTTGCAGGACCGCTCTTTCAAGCGGCCCTGCGCTGACTGCGTCGAGGATGTTCGCCCTAGTAGTCGTTCCCCGTCGAGTAGACGATGATTGCTGCCGGGTGTGATAACCCGGTCGCGGCCCCACTGATCGTGTATGCGGGGGCGACGTTCCCGCACTGGCCCTTTGCGAAGATGCTCACCTGCGCGTCCCCGTCCACTGCGTAGACATAGCCGCCGTTATCGACTGCCACCGTCGTTTGGCCTCCTGCGATCAAGCCCGTGTTCGCGCCAGAGATCGTACAGATCGGCACCTGCGCACCTGTTCCCATATTGAACTCAAAGAGCGCCGGCTTGCCGGTTGCTGCGTCCGATACATCACCAAACCAGAGGTGGCTCTGCCCGTCGATATAGATCTCCAGCGGCAAACCGAAGACAGCGCTCGTCATCGCTGCCGTTGGTGGGATGTTATTCTGCCCCGTGCTCAGCGACGACGAGAACTCGTCGACCTGTGCTGCGCCGAAGTTGATCACCCAGAGGTTCCCGCGCGAGTCCATGCTTAACCCTTGCGTATTTGAAAGCGTCGACGTTGCGCCGCCAATCCACGCAACCGGTGCGACATTGCCGCTCGATCCCGGCGCAAACTCGTCGATCGTCGCGTACCCGTGCGAGGAACTCCTATCGGACACATAGATGGTCCCGTTCGCAGCGATGTAGATGCCGGTCGGCTGCCCAAGCGTCGTGTTTGAGCCACTGATCGTGTGAGCGACCGGCGTAGCGCCGTTACCGGTAACGGAGTACCAGGTCAGGGATGCGCCGAAAAAGTTTGCCGCCCAGAGATTGCTATTGAAGTCGTTGAAGATGAAAAACGGTGTCACGAGCGTCGCGCTGTGATTGTTGTAGGCCGGCGCGAGATTGCCCGCCGTGATCGTGCTGCCGGTGCCGAGATTATACGTGAGGAGCGAGTTGTTCCCGATGTCGCCGACGACGACGTACTGTGCGTGCAGCGTACCTCCGGGATTCACGGCCGGGAACGGCCCAGGCGCCGTTGACGTCGACGTTCCACCGGTACACGCGGCGAGGGCGATAAGCAGGGTCACGGCTGCGATTGCCGGGAGCGGACGAGGAAACCGGAACATAGCCACTATCCTCCCGAGAAAAAGGGCGGGCATTTGATTAGGGGCAGGTTAGACCGTAGGAAGGGAGCGTCCTGCAGCTTCCTCGCGGACTAGCCCATCGATCTCGGCAATACTGCGAGTGCGAGCGGCCG
>DAHUYK010000154.1 GCA_027315245.1 Vulcanimicrobiota bacterium
CTTGCCGCGCTGCGGTCGTCGGATCCCGACGAGGAGACCCTGACGACGCTGGTGCGCGAAGGGGCGACCATCGGCGCGCGCGCGACCGTTGGCTGCGGCCTGCAGATCGGTCGATTTGCCATGGTCGGCATGGGCAGCGTCGTTACGAGGTCGGTCCCTGACTTTCACCTCGTCGCGGGGACGCCGGCTCGAAGCATCGGCATCGTATGCCGCTGCGGAAAGCCGATGCTGCGGCTCACCGGCGAGGAGGCGGCGCTTCCCGCTGCCCTCGCTTGCAACGCCTGCGGGCGTTGCTACTCGGTCTCGAATGCAAGGGTCTTCGAGTCGTGACGATCGTCATCGGTGCGGGGATTGCCGGCCTCGTAACGGCGTTGCGCCTTGCGCAACGCGGCGAACGCGTCATCGTCGTCGAATCCGAGAGCGCCGTTGGCGGCCTCACGCGCCCCTGGGAGATCGGCGGCATTCACTGGGATCGGTTCTATCACGTTGTTCTCGGCTCCGATCACGATACGGTAGCACTACTCGATGAGATCGGCATCGCCGACCGGCTCGTCATGCGGAGCGTCAAGACAAACCTCTACGTCGAAGGCAAGCTTTATCCGTTCTCGACGCCGTTCGATCTCCTCTCGTTTCCCGAGCTGACGCCGGTCGACAAGATCAGGCTCGTCGCGACGATCGCGCACGCCCGGTACACGAAGAACGACGACGCGTACGAATGGGAGGGAGTGCTCCAGTACCTGACGAGGTGGTCGGGTACGCGAAACGTCGATCGGATCTGGCGCCCGCTTCTGCGCGCAAAGCTCGGCGAGCATCATGCGAACGCATCTGCGGCCTTCATTCGAGCGACGATCAAGCGGCTCCAAGGGGCGCGCCGTAACGGCGTCGGCGGGGAGTGTTACGGCTACGTGCGCGGCGGCTACGCGACCGTTCTGCAGGCTTTGGAACGCACGCTGCACGACCGCGGCGTCGAACTCGTCCTCGGCCGGCGCGTGTGTGAGGTTGCGGCGTCGGAACACCACGTGCGCGTTACGCTCGACGAGAGGGAGATCGAGGCAGACCGCGCCATTCTCACCGTGCCTTCACCGGTCTGTGCCGCGATTGCACCGCAGTTGTCGCCGTCCGAGCGGCGCGTGCTCGCGCAAGACCGGTACTTCGGCGTCGCCTGCGTCTCTCTGCTCGTCAACCGCCGTTTGGGCGATGCGTACGTCACAAACGTCGCGGACGCCGCGTTTCCGTTTACGGGCATCATCAACATGAGCGCCCTCGTGGACCGGCGTGATCTGGGCGGCTATGACCTCGTCTATCTGCCGAAGTACGCTCCGCCGGAGGACCAAACGATGACGCTTTCCGACGACGTGCTCGTCTCACAAGCGGCGCGCGGCTTGAGCCGGGTCTTTACCGGCTTCAACGAGGCCGACGTCGTTGCCGCGCGCGTCGCCCGCGCACCGTACGTCTTTCCTTTTCCGCGGCTCGGTCGTGCCCAGAGCCTTCCTCCCGCGCGGACGTCGGTGCCCCGGCTGGCAATTTTGAACAACGCTCGCTTGCGATATGCAACGCTCAACGTCAGCGACACGATCGGCGTCGTCGACGAGGGGCTGGCAGAGCTCGACAGCGATCCTGCATGGAGGTGCACGCGTGAAAGCCGCGCTCTCGCTGGATCTCGATAATCTCTGGTCGTACCTGAAAATTCGCGGCGACGAGCGCTGGTGTTCGTACCCGACCTATCTTCCTCGCCTCGTTCCCGAAGTGCTCGACCGCCTGCAGCGCGCGGGGCTGCGCATCACCTTTTTTCTCGTCGGCAGCGACGCGGAGCGAACCGAAAACGGCGAGGCGCTGCGCGCGATCGTTCGCGCCGGCCACGACGTCGGGAACCATTCGCACCGGCATGAGTCCTGGATGCATACCTATGGCCGGGACGAGGTTCGCGACGAGCTCTCACGTTCGGAAGATGCGATCGCTCTTGCGACGGGTGTGCGGCCGAACGGGTTTCGCGCGCCCGGCTTCGCGCTATCGGCCGACGTCGTGAGCGTCTTGGCAGAGCGCGGCTATCGCTACGACGCCTCGACCCTTCCAACGTTCATCGGGCCGCTGGCTCGTGCGTACTACTTTCGCAGCGCAACGCTCGACGCCCGGCAGCGCCGGGAGCGTGCGACGCTCTTCGGCTCGTGGAGAGACGGCCTGCTTCCCAATAAACCACACCGGCATCGCGATGCGGCGCTCCTCGAGTTGCCGGTCACGGTCACGCCGTTGCTGCGGACGCCTTTTCATGTGAGCTACTTGCTCTACGTCGCAAGCTACTCCCGCAGCGCTGCTATCGCGTACTTTTGCAGTGCGCTCGCGCTCTGCAAGGCCACGAAGACGATGCCGTCGCTCCTGCTCCATCCGCTGGATTTCCTAGGCGCAGGCGAGGCGCAAGGGTTGGAGTTCTTCCCCGGAATGGCGATGGAGGGCGAGCGAAAGCGCGCATTCGTGTCGGACGTGCTCGCAGCGTACGCGCGCCGTTTCGACGTCGTCGCGATGGACGACGCCGCTGATGCCGTTGAAAAGAGCGCCGCCCTTTTGCGACGAGTGCCCGCATGACCCCGCTGCGCATTGCCGGGGCGATGGCTCTTGCGGGGCTCACGGCCGCACTCCTCTCCGCTTTTGGCCCGAAGCCGCAGTTCACGCTCGACGGTTACGATTACGCCACGGTGATGCTCATGGACCGCGGTATCCCGTACGCGCAGGCACGGCAGCAGGCGCAGGATTTCTACGAGCACCAGAGCGTCGCGACGATACCGGACGAAGCGCCGTGGTTACGCGGAAAGCCCGAGTACTGGAATCTCTTCTCCGTGCGGCGGATCGATCCGTGGGTAGCCTCGCTCCTCTATCCGTATCGGGGGTTCTCCGCGCTCACCGACGTGTCGCGGGTTGCGTACGTCGCGACGGCGATGCTGACGGTGCTACTCGTCGCGCAGTTCGCCCCGTTGTGGCTCGGCGTTCTGTTCTCAATCGGACTCTCGCTCTTTATGCCGTGGCGGCAGATCGGGTGCGACGCGCTCACCGATGCGCCGGCCGTCGCCCTTATGACGGCGACGCTGCTGGCGGGCGCCCTTGCAATGGTTCGCCCAACGCTCTGGCGCATCGTCGCCTTCGCTGCGCTCTGCGGCGCCCTGACGTTCACGCGCCCCATTCCGTACGTTCTCCTCGGAGCTGGAATCGTCGCAGGCATCGCTGCACCACGCGACGGCGATCGGCGGCGACTCTCGGCAGCCGCCTGGATCACGGGCATCGCGGCGCTTTGGGTCGTCGCCATCGAGGCGGCCCTCGTTCACGCGCACGCGCCGAGCTTTCGTTGGATCGTCGCCGATACGTACGCACATTTCGTGGAACGCGGCTACGCCCCGCCACACGAAGGCCTCCGCCTGTTCTTCCTCCATGAAGAAGCGACGATCGCCTGGCACGCAATCGTCAAAGGGCTGCTCGCGGTGGTTCCCGGTCTGGCACTCGTGGGCGCCGTTCTGCGGCGGCGGCACCCGGCGGCCCCACTGCTCGCAGGCGCAGCGGCGGCAGCCTGGCTCGGTGCGCTCGTCGATCCCGACCGCTTCGACGTCGTTCGCTGCATCGTGCTTCCCGTGGCACCCGTCCTTATGGCGTTCGCCGCCGCAGCCGTGAGTGAGGTGCTCCGATATATCCCGGTGCGAATGGGACCAGCGGCCCCTTCGCTACGGTACTTCCTCCCTCGACGGGCGCTGGTACGTAATACTACGGTAAAGGAGTAATCATGTCGCTCTTTTCTGGCTCTCTGAAACGAATACTCTGCGCGTCATTCGTCTTCACCTATGCCTTCACGCTCTTAGGCGGGCGAGCAGACGCGCAGCATGTGCTTCCCGTTCTCGGTACTGCTCCTCTCCTGGGCAGGATGAGCTCGACGTCTGAGCTCCAAGCTCGGGTGGCGGAGCGGCGCCAGATGTTCGACATCGCCGCGCTCGATCTCGGCCTAACGCAGGCTGAAACGTCGCAGCTCGTGACGCAGATCATGTCTGGACGCGTGCGCTGGGTGAGGATTCCACGCCATCTCGACGCGATGACGTGGGCTTGGGACGGAAGCGTCTACATGTACCGCGACGTCGTCATCCCTGCGGACGAGTACGGATGGGAGACCGATATCCGCGTCGGTTCGAACATCCACGAACTCTTCATTCCGGCGGCATGCGGCAATCTTTCGCTCGTCGAGCGCAGCGCGCCGCAGGTATCGTACATTCCACCGCCCGTGCAGCCCCCACCGCCGCCGTCGTGCCCATCCGGCATGATGGGCAACCCGCCGAACTGTTACGTTCCAGCGTGCCCGCCCGGCTATATGGGAACGCCGCCGAACTGCGAAGTGCCGCAGCCGGAAGCGACACCGCCGCCGCAGCTCACGAGGGTCGTGGTGCGTACCGAAGTGCGTGAGGAGTTTGCGTGGTGGTTAGTGCCGCTGGTATTCCTCGGGTTTTTCTTCGGAGGCCACTATCACTACGGTCCGCCGCCGCCTCCGCCGCCGCCCGTGAAGTGCCCGCCGCCGTAGGGAGTTCTTAGGCTCCTTCAAGTCCCCGCGAGGAGGCTCGTTGCAGGATGCGCTTCGACGGCGCGTGCAAGCGGCGCACCACAGATGGAGCAACTGCGCTCGAGGGTGGAATCGACGATCTGCAGTCCGACGTGGGCGCGGCAACTGCCGTGCCCCTTCGGACAGACGAACGCGGCGCGCCTACGACACGGATGCAATGCATCGTACGCCGCGGCGCACTCGCCCGGTCTGCCGTGATCGTCTTGGGCGCGTGCCACGTGCTTGCCGCGAAGATCGCGCAAGTTGACGACGTCGTTGACGCGGCCTTCCCGCATGCAGACGCGGCAGCGCCGATCGGTGCGCCGGCGCCCCGTCGTCTTCACCGCATGATTCGGGCAAAGAGCGTGCAGCTCGCTGCACGCGTACGTAGCTGGTTGCGCGCACGTTTCGCCGCGCGCGTTCATGGCGCAGCAGGTCAAGGCGTCAAGGTTGGTTTCCGGCACACCCCTATTGTACAGAGTGCCGCGGGCAATTTCTCTATCGAGAGGCCGCCTTAACCCAAACTTGACGACCGGCTCATAGTTCCACCGGCATCGGCCCGGCGGGCTAAAGGTCACGGTGACGATAGGGTCGACGCGTCCGCTCGTATGAGTCTGCGCGACTCTGCGGCTCTGCAACACGCTGCGAGTACCATCGGTACAGAGATGAATGCCTCGCTCACCCGCACGCCCGTTCTCATCGCAGATGAGGCCGGGATCGCCTCTAAGCCGGCGCCTGCGCCACGCGTGTACCGCCGCGCGTACCGAGGGGTCGTCCTTCTGGGCGACGTCCTCGCCGTTTCCTTTGGCGTCGGCGCAGCGGCTGCGGCCGTCTGGCGTCTGACCGGCGCACAGCCGAGTCTGGGGTCGTGCGCCGCGGTTGTCGCGTTCGTCATCGCGGCGTTTGGAGCGCACGCATTGTACGAGAAGAGTTACGCGATCGTGCGTCGCGACGAGTTTTACTATGCTGCCGCGATCTCGCTCCTCTGC
Organism: Vulcanimicrobiota bacterium; assembly: GCA_027315245.1. Classification (GTDB taxonomy): domain Bacteria; phylum Vulcanimicrobiota; class Vulcanimicrobiia; order Vulcanimicrobiales; family Vulcanimicrobiaceae; genus Tyrphobacter. The sequence goes on from DAHUYK010000154.1 coordinate 5,554, forward strand.
GCAGCGGTCGCGTTCCCGGTCTTGCTCGTCATCGACGCGTCAGCGCCGAGCCGCATCGCCGCCGGCGTTGGACTCGTGCTCTCGGGAATCACGATGGGGATGTTCCGGTACTGCATGCGTGGCGCGATCGGGGAGCACGCCCTCTTCATCGAACGCAATGCAATGGTCGCGGGCGCACCTCCGGGGCCGATCGAGCCCTGGCTCGACGAAATCTGCCGCGACGGTGTTCCCAGGCATCTCGTCATCGACCAGCCGAAGACGGCGCTTCACGCAAATGCCCTGGCGCGCGCGGCAGCCCGGCGAGGCATCGTCGTCGCGCTCGCATCGGAATCGCCGTGGGCACAGCTCGCCAAACGAGCCTTCGACGTCGTCGTCTCATTGATAGCGCTCGCGGTGAGCGCACCGCTCATACTGCTGGCGGCGCTTGCCGTGCGCATGGAAGACGGTGGCCCCGCCCTGTACTCGCAGCCGCGCATCGGACGAGACGGGAAGATATTCTCGATTTTGAAGCTGCGCTCCATGCGTTCAGACGCCGAAACGAAGAGTGGGCCGGTCTGGGCGGTCGAGGGTGATGCGCGTGTCACCACCGTGGGGCGGTTCCTGCGGCGGACCTCGATCGACGAACTTCCGCAGTTGATCAACGTGCTGCGCGGCGATATGTCAATCGTCGGTCCCCGGCCGGAGCGGCCC
>DAHUYK010000161.1 GCA_027315245.1 Vulcanimicrobiota bacterium
CGCGCGCTCTTCGAGAAGCTCTTTCCGGATCGCGAACCCGACAACTTCATTCTCAACTCGCTCCTGAAGGACGCCGAGGTCTCGACGCGCGACGAAGCGCTCAAGGAGATCTATAAAAAGCTGCGTCCCGGCGAGCCCGAGAACGCCGACAACGCCGAGAAGCTCCTCGAGTCGCTCTTCTTCGATGAGAAGCGCTACGATCTCGCCGGCGTCGGTCGCTACAAACTCTCGGGCAAGTTCCATTACCAGATTCCCAACCCGAACGTCGAGGAGCGCGCGGAGCATCCGTACGTCGCCATAGACGAGTACAAGGGCGCGGGACTCGAAGAACCGTCGGACGACACGCGTCACCTGACGCGCGCCGACATGATCGCGGTCATCCGGCGCCTCATCCGCGTCGCGACCGGTTCGATCCGCAAAGACGACATCGACCATCTCGGCAACCGGCGCGTCCGCTCCGTCGGCGAACTGCTGCAGAACCAGTTCCGCGTCGGGCTCCTGCGCCTCGAGCGCGTCGTGCGCGAGCGCATGACCGTGCAAGATATCGAGACGGTCACCCCGCAGGCGTTGATCAACATCCGCCCCGTCGTCGCCGCCATCAAAGAGTTCTTCGGATCATCGCAGCTCTCGCAGTTCATGGACCAGACGAACTCGCTCGCCGAGCTGACGCACAAGCGCCGCCTCTCGGCCCTCGGCCCGGGCGGCCTCTCGCGCGAGCGCGCCGGCTTCGAAGTGCGCGACGTGCACCACTCGCACTACGGGCGCATCTGCCCGATCGAGACGCCGGAAGGCCCGAACATCGGGCTCATCGGATCGCTCGCGACGTATGCGCGCGTCAACAAGTTCGGCTTTCTCGAAACGCCGTACCGCGTCGTGCGCAACGGCATCGTCACGAGCGATATCGTCTACCTCACGGCAGACCGCGAAGACGAGTTCATCATCGGCCAAGCGAACACGCCGCTCGACGAGCGCGGCCGCATCACGACCGACTCGGTCATCTGCCGGTACGTCGAAGAGTACATCGAAGAACCCGCCGCGCGCGTGCAGCTCATGGACGTGTCGCCCAAGCAGATCGTCTCGGTCGCGACCGCCCTCAGCCCGTTCCTCGAGCACGATGACGCGAACCGCGCGCTCATGGGCGCGAACATGCAGC
>DAHUYK010000167.1 GCA_027315245.1 Vulcanimicrobiota bacterium
GCAGATCGCTCGGGACTTTGGCAAGAAAGACCACACGACCATTATGTATGCGCGCGACAAAATCAAAGATCAAATGGAGCGCGACGAGACCTATCGCAACAAGGTCGCCCAGCTGATGTCCCTGTGCCAAACCGCTTAGTCTTTACACACAAGGGCGGGCTCGTCACCGTGGATAATGTCGCCGTGACGAGCGAACGGTGGAGAGCAGGTACGACGGTGAATAACGGCACACAACATATACCGCGTAAAAAAGCGCGCTACGCCGGCCCGGCGACGGCTTTTTCACAGTTTGCACCGCACTACTACTGTTACGGCTGTCTTTATATAATTAAACGTGCCTTTTCGGCCGGCCCCGGCAACGGTGGATAATGAAATTTACGTGTAATACGAAGGAAATCGCCGCTGCAGTCGGAGCAGCAAGCAAGATCGTCAACGTGCACACCACGGTGCCGATCCTGTCGAACGTGCTACTGCAGTCGGAGAACGGGCGCGTCGTCGCTCGCGCGACCGACCTGGAGCTCACGCTCGAACTGGCGTTCAAAGCCGACGTGACGGAGCCTGGAGCGGTAACCGTACCTGCAAAGCTCTTCTCGAGCTATCTCGGGAACCTGCCGGCGGCGCAGCTCGAGTTGAACGGTACGCCGACGCGCGCAAGCGTCAAGTGCGAGCGCAGCAACTACGATTTTCATGCGCTTCCCCCGGAGGAGTATCCACCGTTGCCCGCGGCCGCACGAGGCTCGGAGTTTTCGATGCCCGCGAAGCGCTTTCGAGAGGCCGTCGATGCGACGATTTTTGCGGCCTCCGCGGAGGAGGCACGGGGAGCCGTTCTCATGGGAACGTTGCTCGAAGTTGGCGGCGATGCACTCACCATGATCGCGACCGACGGATATAGGCTTGCAAAGTACGCAACGGCTCTCGATGCCGGCGTCTCGGGGCAGGAACGGTACATCGTTCCTTCGCGGGCGCTTGCAGAGGCAGCGCGAAACTTCGGCGCCGCGGAGACGATCGCGATCAGCGCGCTCGGCAGTGCCGGAAACCAACTGCAGATGACGGCCGGTGACGTCTCCGTGACGGTGCGCCTCGTCGACGGGCAGTATCCGAACTACCAGCAAGTGATTCCCGCGAAGTTCGACCGTCACGTCACGGTGAACAGCGCAGCGCTCATCGCAGGCCTGCGGCGCGCGGAACTTGTTGCCGGCGATCGTGCCTCGATGGTGAAACTCGCGGTGGCAAACCATACGCTCATCGTCACAGCCAGTTCCGACATCTCGGGTAACGCGTACGAGGAAATTGAAGTCGAGCAGCAAGGAGAGGACATCACCATCGCATTCAACGCGCGTTACCTCATCGATATCCTCAATCACGTCAAAGGTCCACGCACGATCATGGAGTTTCTCGGCCCGCTCTCACCCGCGGCGATCCGGCCCGCGGAAGCCGAAGGCGGCGAAGCGCTCTACGTGCTCATGCCTCTGCGCCAGTGAGGCTCGCGCGGATCGCGCTCTCGGATTTTCGTAACTACCCCCAACTGGAGCTCGAACCGCAACCGGGATTGAACGTCTTCGTCGGACGCAACGCGCAAGGGAAGAGCAATCTACTGGAGGCAATCGCGATGCTCGGCGTTGGAAAGTCGTTTCGTACGTCGCGCGACGCCGACACGATTCGAAACGGCTGCGAGCAAGCAGTCATGAGCGGCGACGTACTATCGCAGGACGCGTCCGTACGCCTCGCGTGTGCGATCACGCGCACGCCTGGGGGAGCGCGCAAGGCGTGGACCCGCGCGGGGCGCAAAGTCTCGTACGCAACGTTCTTGGGCACGCTCTCCGTGGTGACGTTCGTGCCGTCCGACCTGCAGATGGTCACGGGCGCTCCCGCGTTGCGGCGCGCATTCTTGAATACGGCGCTCGCGCAGTACGATCGCGATTACTACCGGAGCCTTGCGCGATACCAAGGAGCGTTGCGCCAGAAGAGCGCGCTGTTGCGCGGTGCGCGCGACGCCGACGACGCACTGCTCGACGTTTACGATGCCACTCTCGCGCAGAGCGGTGCCGTGCTCATGAGCCGGCGCGCGGCGTTCGTGCAAGCACTCGGGCACGAGGCCGCAGGCGTCCACGCCGCGTGGACAGGAGGCACCGAGCGGTTGCGGGTGCAGTATCTTCCGAACGTCGCAGCGGGCGCCATGAGCGATGAGGAGTTGCAGGACGCCATCGCGCAGCGGCTGCGAAGCGTCCGCGCCGCGGAACGCCTACGCCGGATCGCTCTCGCCGGTCCCCACCGGGACGATCTCGCCTTCGCGCTCGAGAACCGCAGCCTGGCGACCTTTGGCTCGCAGGGACAGCAGAGGACAGCGGTGTTGGCACTCAAGGTCGCCGAATACACCGTCATGCGAGATCGTTCGGGCGCAGCGCCGCTCTTGCTGCTGGACGACCTCCTCTCCGAACTCGACGAGGATCGCGCTGCGGCATTTCTTGCCGGCGTCGGCGGCTACGAACAGGCCTTCGTCACCGCGACGCACCTTCCGGCGCCCGTGCCTCCCGGCAGCGCCGTCTACGCAGTCGACGACGCGGTCTTGCGAGCGGCCTCGTGCTGACGCCCCTTTCACGAGCTCTCGGGCAGTGGCGTCCCCAGAGTGCAAGCACCGACGACCCGCTGCGCCGCGTGGCCGAAGCATGGCCGCACGTCGTTGGCGCTGACGTAGCGCACCAGTCGCAACCGCTGCAGATCACCGGCGGGACGCTTGTCGTCGTGACGCGCTCGAGTGCGTGGAGCGAGCAGCTCAGCTTCTTAGGCGAACAGATCCTCGCATCGCTGCGGGAACGTTTCGGGCTCTCCGAGTTGGAGCGCCTGCGCTTTCGCGTCGGCAAGATCGCGGCGCGGGAACGCCTGCGGCTCGTACGCGGAAAGACCGCGGGGCCGCGACGCCGGCGGCAAACCCAATCCGCCCGCAGCGAGAGCGCGCAGGAAGCCGCCGAGCGCTTTCGCGACGCCGTCGCACGCGCGCGGCGGGCGAAAGCCGGCGCGGGGTGGAAAGAATGCGGGAGGTGCGCGAGCCTCATTCCTCCCGGCGAGCGCGCAACGTGTGCCTCCTGCGCGATTGCTTTTGCGCAAGAGCGTGAACGGCTGGTTGCGCGACTGCTTTTCGAGGTTCCGTGGCTTGGCTTTACCGGCATATGCGCGCTGGTCGACGGTCTCGCCCGCGACGAATATGAGGAGATACGCTCCCGGCTGCTTGCGCGGTGGTGGGAGACACTCGTTCGGGCGCAGCGCGCCGGACGGCTCTCCGCGGATCATCGCGAGCGGCTCGTGGCCAGTTCGTACGTTATCGTCAAGAGTGGGCTCGAGCCGGAACGCATCGCACCCGCGACGGTGCGCAACGTGCTTGGAGACGAAATATTTGGACTGTTATATGACGTTAGAGAATAGGTAATGGCGACGGCATACACCGGCGAAGCGATCGAGGTCTTGCGCGGCTTGGAAGCCGTGCGCAAGCGCCCGAGCATGTACATCGGCAATACCTCGGAGCGCGGGCTGCATCAGCTCGTGTACGAAGCCGTCGACAACGCCGTCGACGAAGCGCTGGCGGGTTACGCCCACACGCTGTCGACCGTCCTGTACAAAGACGGCAGCGTCAGCGTCGAAGACGACGGTCGCGGAATTCCGGTCGACGTTCACGCCGAGGAGAAGAAGCCTGCGGTCGAAGTCGTCATGACCATGCTGCACGCCGGCGGAAAGTTCGGCAAAGGCGGCGGGTACAAGGTTTCAGGAGGACTGCACGGCGTCGGCATCTCCGTCGTCAATGCCCTCTCCGAAGCGATGACGACGCGCGTTAAGCGCGACGGCTCCATATACGAAATGAAGTTCGAGCGCGGGAACACCGTGCAGAAGCTCAAGAAGGTCGGCAAGACCGACGAGACCGGGACGACACAGTGGTTCAAGCCCGATGCCGAGATCTTCGAGACCCGCGAGTTTCATTGGGACGTGTTGCAGAAGCGCCTGCGAGAGCTCGCGTTTCTCAACCGCGGGCTTTCCATCACGCTACGCGACGAACGCGGCGAGACGCTGCGCGAGCGAATCTACAAGTACGACGGCGGCATCGTTTCGTTCGTCGAATGGCTCAACGAAAAGCGCGATCCGCTTCACGCCGTCGTCTCGACGCATGCCGAACGCGATGGCGTCGACGTCGAGGTGGCGATGCAGTACACCGACACGTACACCGAAGTGCTCCACTCGTACGCGAACAACATCAACACCGTCGAAGGCGGTATGCACTTGTTGGGCTTTCGCACCGCCGTGACGAACGCGGTGAACGCGTACGCGCGCAAGCGCGGCGCGCTCAAGGAAAGCGAAGCCTCCCTCTCGACGGACGACTGCATGGAAGGCCTCACGGCGGTCGTGTCGGTGAAACTGCAGGAGCCGCAGTTCGAAGGTCAGACGAAGACGAAGCTCGGCAACGCAAAAGTGCGCAGCATCGTCTACGCCCTCGTGAGCGAACGCCTCGAGTTCTTCTTCGAGGAGAACCCGCGATTCGCACGCGCGATCGTCGACAAAGTCATGCAGGCGCAGCGAGCGCGCGACGCCGCGAAGAAAGCGCGCGACCTTTCGCGGCGCAAGAACGCGCTCGAGGGCTCGGGCCTTCCCGGCAAGCTCGTCGACTGCAAGAACACCGATCCCCGCGAGTCGGAGCTCTTTCTCGTCGAAGGCGACTCGGCAGGCGGCACCGCGAAAGGCGGGCGCGACCCCAACACGCAGGCGATCTTACCGTTGCGCGGCAAAATTCTCAACGTTTGGAAGACGCGCCTCGACAAGGTGCTCGCAAATGAAGAGATCCGCACGATGATCACGGCTCTCGGAACGAGCTTCGGCGATGAGTTCGATCTTTCGAAACTGCGCTATCACAAGATCATCATCATGACCGACGCGGACGTCGACGGTTCGCACATCCGCACGCTGCTGCTCACGTTCTTTTATCAACAGATGCGACCGCTCATCGAGCAGGGCCACGTCTTCATCGCGCAGCCTCCGCTCTACGGCATACGCAAGGGCAAGCAGCAGTGGTGGGCGTTCTCCGAACCCGAACTGAAGTCGATCATCGGCGAGGACGGCAAAGAGTTCGTCGTTCAGCAGTACAAGGGCTTGGGCGAGATGGACGCCGAGCAGTTGGCGCAGA
>DAHUYK010000031.1 GCA_027315245.1 Vulcanimicrobiota bacterium
AGCCGCGTGTAGTGACGCACGACGTCGAGCTCGGTGTTGTCGGGAAGGGGCAGCTCCGTGCGGAGCACGTCGCTGGGCATGAATGCCGTCAGCGGCCTCGCGTGCTCGACGTACGCAGTCGCACGCCCCTCCTGCCCCATCTCGAAGATGAGCGGCGAGCGCGTGTCAGACGCGGCTGGGGACACGCATGGCCTCCTTGAGCGCAGCGGCAAGTGCGGCGATGTCATTCGAGGTCGTGAGTTCCGTCGCAGTCATTAGAACACAGTTCGCATACTCTGGGTACCAGCGCCCGAGGTCGACGCCGGCGATAATGCCGCGACCGCGCAGCGCCGCGAGCACGTCGGACGCGGGGCGCCCAACGTCTGCCGTGAACTCGTTGAAGAACGGCACCGCGAACGTCATGCGCGCGCCTGCATTGGCGACCACCGTGGCGAGCTCGCGAGAGCGTTCGAGATTCAGCGCTGCGACGTCGCGCAAGCCCGTCTTGCCCAAAAGCGCGAGATAGATCGTGGCAATGAGCGCGCAGTGCGCCTGATTCGTGCAAATGTTCGACGTCGCCCGTTCGCGGCGAATGTGCTGCTCGCGCGCCTGAAGCGTCAGTACGTACGCCGTGCGCCCGGCGTTATCGACGGTCTTGCCGACGAGGCGCCCCGGAATGCGGCGCACGTGCTCTTCAACCGTCGCGATGAAACCGACGTACGGGCCGCCGTACGCCAACGGCACGCCGAAGGACTGCGCCTCGCCGGCAACGATCTTCGCTCCCCACGACGCGGGCGTCGCGAGCGCTGCGAGCGAGAGCGCCTCCGCGACGACGGCAATCGGCACGGCGCCGGTGCTCTCGACGGCAGTAAGGGTCGTTTTGTCGAGCGTGTCGACGTTGCCGAAGAAGTTTGGCGACTGCAATGCGATGCCGGCATACGCGTACGTCTTCATTGCGTCCGCGAGCGCGGCAAGGTCGGTCGTGCCGTCTAGGGCGATGGGAATCTCGTCGACGATGACGTCGAGGCCCTCGCAGTACGTACGCAGCACCGCGCGGTAGTTCGGGTGCACCGCGCGCGACACGGCGAAGCGCTGCCGCCCCGTCGCATTGATCGCCATGATCGCGCTCTCGGCAAGCGCTGTGGCGCCATCGTAGACGGAAGCGTCTGCCAAATCCATCCCGGTGAGCAGGCTGATGTACGTCTGCCACTCGTAGATCGCCTGGAGGTAGCCTTGTGACACCTCCGCTTGATACGGCGTGTACGCGGTCAGGAACTCGCCGCGCATCGCAAGCGCGGCGATCGCCGGAGGAGCGTAATGCCGGTACGCCCCCGCGCCGAGGAAGGAAATGTAATCGGCGCCCGCGTTCTGCGACGCGAGACCTTCGACGCGCCGGCGGAGCTGATACTCAGGTAGTGCGGGAACGACGTCGAGCGTTCCCCGTAGCCGCAGCTCTTCGGGAACCTGGAGAAGCGCATCGATGGAGTCGACCCCGACGCGCGCAAGCATCGCGTCGATGTCGGCCTTCGTGTGTGGCGTGTACATGAAGCCTACTCCGCGATGAGCTTTTCGTACTCGCTCGAAGAGAGCAGCTGCTTCGTCTCGCCCGTATCCTTGAGTCGAACCTTCAAGAACCAGCCGTCGCCGTACGGGTCGCGATTGACGGCTGCAGGGTCTCGCTCGAGAGCGTCGTTCACCTCGGTGACGTCACCCGAGACCGGCGTGAAGAGATCGGAGACGGCCTTTACGGATTCGACGACGCCGATGTTGCCGAACTGCTGCACGTGCGCACCGGGCTTGGGCAACTCGACGTAGACGATGTCGCCCAATGAGTTCTGTGCGTAGTCGGTGAAGCCGACGACGGCTAGGTCGCCATCAATGCGCACCCACTCGTGATCTTTGCTAAAGAGCAACCCTTGCGGCAATGCCACGTTCAACGACTCCTTTTGTAGAATGGCATCGGTGCGACGTCCGCCTCGTGGCGCGCACCGCGCACTTCGACTGCAAGCACCGTACCGGCGGTTGCGGCGTCGCGTTCGAGCAGCGCCGTCGCCACGTTCTTTCCCCCGCCGACGGAGGGCCCGAACGAACCGCTGCGGATCTCGCCGACACGCCGGTCACCTACGTAGACCGCATACCCTTCGCGCGCCGGCACGCGACCACGCATGACGAGACCTGCGACACGGGCGTAGACGTCGCTCTCGAGCTGCTGCGCGAGCGCCTCCCGCCCCGTGAACGCCGGCTTCGACAGCTTGACTGCCCACGCTTGACCCCCTTGAACGGGCGAAATCTCTTCGGTGAGCTCGTGCCCGTAGAGCGGCATTCCAGCCTCGAGACGGAGCACGTCTCGCGCACCGAGCCCGCACGGCTCAAGCCCGTCACGATGGTGCGCCCGTAAGAGATCGTTCCAGACGTTGGACGCATACGCACCGTCGACGAAAATTTCGAAGCCGTCTTCGCCGGTATAGCCCGTCCGTGCGATGAGCGCGGGAATGCCTTCCACTTCGGTCTCGGCGCAAAAATAGTAACGCATCGCCGCCAGATCGACGTCGACGTGCGGCTGCAGCAGCGAAGCCGATGCCGGACCCTGAATTGCAATGAGCGCGTCTTCGCCGTGGCGGTTCTCGAGTCGCACGCCGCCCGGATGATCGCAGACGAGCGCCCACATCTTCTCCGCGTTGGAGGCGTTCACGACGAGCAGCCAGCGATCGTCGCCGAGACGGTAGAAAATCGTGTCGTCGTGCGTCCCGCCATTGTCGCTGCAGAAGAGATTGTAGCGCGCTTGCAGCGGCTGCATCGTCGCGACGGCATTCGTCGTCAGCGTGTCGGCCCAGGGCGCAACGCGCTCGCCGCTCAGGCGGAACTGACCCATGTGCGAAAGGTCGAAGAGCCCGGCGCGCCGGCGGACGGCGTCGTGCTCTTTGAGCACGCCCGCGTACTGCACCGGCATCTCGAAGCCGCCGAACTCCACCATGCGGGCACCGAGCTTGCGATGCTCGTCGTACAGCGCCGTGCGGCGCGCGGTTTGATTCATCTCTCCTTTGGCTTCTCTGTCGGATATGTGTTCAAAAAGTTCAGCGTGGCGTGCGCGACGAGCGTTTCGCCGCTGCGCACGAGCACTTCGCCGTAGCAGATGCGCCTTCCGGCCCGCAGAACCGTTGCGTGCGCGATCAAGTCGTCGGGCGGCAGCGCGGGCGCCAGAAAGTTGCACTCCAGCGAAACCGTGGTCGTATCTTGATCTCTTCCATAGATCGAAGCCAGCGCGATGTAGAAGACCGTGTCGCAGAGGCTCACGATCGCACCTCCGTGAACGGCGCCCGTGCCGTTTGAAATCTCCGGCCTCCACGGCATGCGCATGACGGCTTTGCCGCGCTCGACGTGCTCGAGCTTGAGATCGAGCAGCGCCACGAAATGGCTCTTCTGCTTCTCCCACTGCCGAACGGCAAGGTCGCGATCGATGCTCACGTTTGGCCTCCTAGGAAGCCGAGCGTTCCAGCCTGCAACCAGTGCGCCCCGTCGACCGCAAGCGTCGCCCCGCTGACCCAGGCCGCCTCGCCCGAGCATAGCCACAGCGCGGCGTGCGCGACGTCGTCGGGCGTGCCGATCCGCCCGAGCGGAATCTGCTTGCGCACCCGCTCTTCGACGTCGGCGACCGACCAAAGGTTCTTGTCGGTGCCTTCGGTGTGGATAGGCCCTGGAGCGATCGCGTTCGCACGAATCCCATAGCGCCCCCACTCCGCGGCCAGCGTACGCGTCATCGCAAGCACGCCAGCCTTGGCGCTGGCGGAGTGCACGACGCCCGGCTCGCCGGACCACGCATACGTCGCGACGATATTGAGAATCGCTCCGCGGCTCGCTCGCAACGCGTCGAATGCGAAACGGGTGCAGTGAAACGTACCGAGCAGTACGATGTCGACGACGCTCTTGAATCCGTTCGGAGAAAGCTCCTCCGAAGGCACGACGAAGTTTCCGGCCGCATTGTTCACGAGCACGTCGATGCCCCCCGTGCGTGCAACGATCTCCTGCACGATCGCTTGAACGCGGCTCGCATCGCGTACGTCGCCCGCCAAGCCGAAGACGTTACCCCCGGGCGCGAGCGCCGCCGTTTGCTCGAGTTTATCCCCTCTGCGTCCGACGATCGCCACGCGCGCGCCTTCGCCGGCAAATGCGAGCGCCATCGCTCGCCCCAAACCGCTTCCGCCGCCCGTGACGACGACGGTCTTTCCAGCAAAACGCACCGCTTAGAACGTGTCGCCGCTCTGCGCGAGCATACGGCGCAGATACAACGGGAGCGAGAAGATCCGCCGGTGCGTCGTGCCGTCGTAGAAAAGGCTTTCCCCGTGCAAGCGCTCGCAGTATGCGTCGATCGCGTGCATATCGAGCGCCGCGACGTCGGCAGCATCGCTGCACGCCAGAAACGCCCAGTCGGAGTCGAAAGCCGGAACGTGGGTGCAATATGAGTTTACGTAACGAAAGTGCCTGCGCAGCGTTCGCGCCATTTTGCAGTGCAGCGCAGCGTTGTGCAGCGACGCGGTTGACGCTTGAAGAGCGTAGACGCCCCCCGGTAGTAAGCGTGCTTTGATCGACGAGAAGACGCGATCGTTGAAGAGCGGATGGCTGGGAGAGTCCTCGAGCGGCTCCGTGAGATCGGAGATGACGACGCCGTAGCGTCCGGTGTCGTCTCTGAGAAACGCAAGCGCGTCACCGATGATGACGCGCGCGCGCG
>DAHUYK010000050.1 GCA_027315245.1 Vulcanimicrobiota bacterium
GATAGTCCCATCATGGACATCGAGTCGATGTGGAAGCCGGCGATCTTCATGAGGATGAACGTCGACAGAATCGACGTCGGAATAGCCAAGAAGACGACGACGGCGTTGCGCCAGGCGTGCAGAAAGAGCAGCATCACGATGGCGGTGAGCACGATGCCTTCGATGAGCGACTGCCCGACGCCGGTGAGCATCTGCGAGGTGTAGTCGGCTGGAGCGTCGATCTCGTTGAAGTGCAGCTGCGGAAACTCTGCTTCGATCTTCTTCAGCAGCGTTCGCAGCTTCGCCGTGGCCTTGATCTGATCGGCGCTGAGCGTCGGATTGATCCCCATGTATACCCGAGGATGACCGTTGTACGACGAGATGGTGCGCATTTCGATGTGGCTGTCGTACGCGTTCGCGACGTCGCCGATCTTCAGCGACGTGACGGGGTACCGCAGGACCGTCGCCGGCGAGAGGGGGATCGCCAGCAGGTCGCTCACGTTGTTGATGTACGAATAGATCGCGACCGTCCCCTCGCGCGTCGGCTGGGTCAGGATGCCGCCCGGAACGTTGAGGTTGTTGCTAGCGATCGCGTTGTAAATGTCGGTGAGCGTCGCGTTCGTGCCGTCGAGCTTCGTTGGGTCTGGTTCCACGTGGAACTCGCGACTCGCCGCGCCGTAGACGTCGACCGATTGAACGTCGGAATCTTGTTCGATGAGCGGCGTCACCTGCTGGTTGATGAGGTCCGCGATCTGCGTTTGCTTGAGCGAGTTCGAACTCACCGCAAGATCGAGGAGCGGCGGTTCCGATTGACCGGCCTTCGACACCGTCGGCGGATCCATGTCGGTCGGCATGTAGATACGCGCCGTGTCGACGCGGCGCTGCACCTCGACCGAAGCAAGATCCAAGTTCGTACCCACGTTGAACTGCACGACGACCGCGGCCGTGCCTTCTTGGGCCGTCGCACTCATTTGGTCGAGATGCTCGATCCCGTTCATTTGGTCTTCGATCGGCTCGATGACCATGCGCTCCATGTCTTGCGGCGAAGCGCCCGCATAGCTCGCGAAGACGACGACGACCGGATACTCCGTATTGGGCGGGTTCGAGCTGCGTCCGATCAGGAGAAACGAGACGAAGCCAAACACAGCCAAGGTGATGAAAACCATCCAGGTGATCGTCGGTCTGGAGATCGCGAACCGGGTTAACCACACGAGGGTATGTCTCTGGCTCCTTCTACGAGCCGCTACGCCGGGCGGCCCTGGGTTGTTTCGTGGTGCGCAAGACTGGACTCGAACCAGCACGCCCTTGCGGGCGCTAGCCCCTCAAGCTAGTGCGTCTACCAATTCCGCCACTTGCGCACAGGGCTCCCCGTCGTTCGGAGAGAGTCTACCGTTAGTTCATGTTCGGGTCAAGGGCATCGCGCAGGCCGTCGCCGATGAAGTTGATGGCTAAGGTCGTCACGAGGATGCACAGCCCTGGGAAGACGGCTGCCCACCATGCCTGTTCGACGTTTGACTGAGCGTTGACGAGCATGTTGCCCCACGACGCGGTGGGCGGCTGTATGCCGAACCCGAGAAAATCCAGCGTCGACTCCAAGATGATGATGTTCGCGACGTCCAGGGTCGCCTGCACGACGATCGGTGCAACGGCGTTGGGCAGCAGGTGACGGAAGATGATGCGCCCGTCGCCGTTGCCGACGGCTCGCGCGGCTTCGGCGAACTCGCGTTCGCGCAGCGTCAAAAAGGAGGCACGAACGAGGCGGGCGACCGACGGCCAGGAGAGGATGCCGATGATGAAAACGATGACGCCGAAGTTTAGCGCGGATTTCGACTGGTGTTGCTCCGTGTAAATGCCGGTGAGCACGAGCAAGAGCGGGAGAATTGGGATGGAGAGAAAGACGTCGGTGATACGCATGAGCAGGTAGTCGACCCAGCCGCCGTAGTAGCCGGCAATCGCTCCGAAGAGCGTGCCGATCGAAATTTCCATGAGCACCGCGGTGACCGCGAGCGTGAGCGATATGCGCGCTCCGAAGAGCAGGCGGGCGAAAAGATCGCGCCCCACCTCGTCGCTCCCAAGCAAGTGGTGCGCGCAGAGCGACGCATTTTGAAAGCACGGCGGCAATGCGGGACCGGTCCAGTGCGCCTCGTCGATCGCATTGGGATCGGCAAACCCGCCAAGTGCGGCAAGCTGGTGCGCGAATACGGCGCCGAGCACCATCGCGGAAAGAACGACGAGGCCAGCGACGGCCAGACGATGGCGCCGAAACCTGCGCCAGAACGTAACCTTCGTGAAGGGCGTATCGTCGAGGTCGGCGGCGTTCGGGCTCCCTAGCGGTATCGATGCCATAGAGCCTTCCTAGTACTTCACGCGTGGGTCGAGCCATGCGTACGCGACGTCCGCAAGCAAGTTCGAGAAGACGACGAGCACCGAGACGAGGCAGAGGTATCCCATAAGCAGCGCGATGTCGCCCTGCTGCAACGCATTGATGAAGAGCCGCCCCATGCCGGGCCATGCGAAGATCGTCTCCGTCACGACGGCTCCCGCGATGAGCGTCGGCAGCGAGATCGCGACGACGGTCACCACCGGAATAAGCGCGTTCTTCAAGCCGTGTTTGAAGAGCACGGTGTGGAAGGGCAGCCCCTTTGCCGACGCCGTTCGTATGTAATCCGCGTTCATGACCTCCAAGAGCGAGGAGCGCATGAACCTGCTGTAGAGTGCGAGTGAGAGAAACGAGAGCGCGATCGTCGGCAGAACGAGGTGCGCGAGGCGATCTCCCAAATTGAAGGTGTCCGAGTTCGAGAGCCCGGCGGACGGCAGTTGAATCATGTAGCCGAATCCCAGTGGAATGCCGTGCACCGCGAGCCCGAGCTGCAGCATGAGCGCGAACCAGAAGATCGGCATCGACTGGCCGAAGAACGCAAACCCGGTGATGATGTAATCCCACACCGAGTAGGGCAGGACCGCGGAGAATATGCCGGCCGACAAACCGACGGTCAGTGCGACGATGAGCGAAGCGCCCATGAGTTCCAGGGTCGCGGGGAAACGCTGCAAGATCGCCTGGAGCACGGGCTCGGAGTTGCTCGTCGACCATCCAAAGTCACCGCGCACCGCGCGCGCCAGCCAGTGCACGTACTGCACCGGCAAAGGCTGGTCGAGCCCGAGGTTGTGCTTGAGGCGCGCGATGTCGGCGGGGGTGATGTGCGGGTTCTGCAGATACGGTGCCAGCGCGCCGCCGGGGGCGTTGCTGATGATCCAAAAGAGACCCATCGAGATCAATAGCAGCAGCGGAATCGCTTGCAGCGTTCGCCGCACGACGTAGGTGAGCAGAAGCAGGCCCCTCCAGGATTCTTTAGCGCATGCGATTACGAATGCAGCCGCTCAAAGCCTGCTCTCCGTAACTGCCGGGAGACGAAGCATACGTCGCGCTTGGTCGGGCTCCGCGACGTCGCGGCCGGCATCCCGCGCGATGCGCGCCACGCGCTCGACCAGCTCTTCGTTTCGTGCAAGGCGTCCCTTGGAGTAGTAGATGTTGTCTTCTAAGCCGACGCGGACGTGACCGCCCATCGCAACGGCGGCCATCGCCATCGGCAGCTGCGCGCGTCCGATTCCAGCGACCGACCACGTGCAGCCTGTGGGAAGATCGGCAACGAGATCGCAGAGATTTGCGACGGTCGCCTCCAGCCCGCCCGGTACGCCGAGCACGAAGTCGACGTGCTGCGGCAGTTCGAGGGCGCCTTCGCGTGCGAGGCGGCGCGCGTTGGCGAGATGTCCCTTATCGAAAATTTCGAGTTCAGGGCGGACCCCCACGTCGCTCATGCGTCGCGCGAGGTCGCGCATGAGCGGAA
Source organism: Vulcanimicrobiota bacterium (assembly GCA_027315245.1). Lineage (GTDB taxonomy): Bacteria > Vulcanimicrobiota > Vulcanimicrobiia > Vulcanimicrobiales > Vulcanimicrobiaceae > Tyrphobacter. Next base: position 3,825 of record DAHUYK010000050.1, read on the forward strand.
ACGGATTCTCGAAGATCTCGTCGCCAAAGTTCACCGAACCGCAGGTGAGCGTTGCCATTTCCGGGCGCAGTTCGAGCGGACCGGAACGCTGCTGCGCCGTCATGCCGATCGCGCCGCCCGTGGAGAACTGAACGATGAGGTCGCTGCGTTCGCGAATCGCGTCGTACGCTTGCGCAAATCGCGCAACGGCATGCGTATTCGTTCCGTCGTCGTTACGGCAGTGCACGTGAACGATCGACGCGCCCGCCGCGCGTATCGCAGCGGCGGTTTCACCGAGTGCTGCCGGGGTCACCGGCAGATACGGCGTCTGCTCGGGCATCACTTCGGCGCCCACCGGCGCGCAGGTGATGATCAGCGGGTCCATGCCGCGGCCTTCGCGGGCAGCGCACGGGTCCCCGCGTAGACGTCATACGAGGGAAGGCGCGTCGCTTGCGCCACCGCCTCGAGAAACGCCTTCGGCTCGAACGCGCGCCGCGACGCCTCGGGCGCTACGGTGACGGCGAGGAGCCGTATCGGGTGTTCGCAGCGCAGGCGCAGGTGCGCGGCGGCCCTTTGCCAGTCGCTTCCGGTGAGGGCAAGCGACGCCGCCGATCGCACGACGACCTGCCGCGACTCTTCCGCCGCCACGAGTTCGCGAACGCGCTGCGGAAGAAGAGCGCCGTCGATGCGTAGCGCCGGTTCGCGTACATCGACCGCCGGGACGGAGAGGCGCTCGACGAGAACGCGAACCTCCTCGACGGCATCGTGCATCGTCGGTGCCCCAGCGGCGCCGCATGCCACGATAACGGCGTCCTCTCCGCTCGTGATGGTCGCGAGACGGTCGATGGCGCCGTCGATGAGCACGAGTTGGCAGCGCTTGCGCAGCGCACGCACGACGTGGCGCAGCCCCGACGCGGTAGGAGGGCCGACGAGTTCGTAGTCGTCCGCTTCGACGACGCGCGCGAGCGTTACCGGCCCGCACGCCGTCGGTATCGCCGCTCCGAGTGCATGCACGTCCTCTTCGAGCCGGCGCCTCGTGCGCAGCGCGCTTGCGATCCACGTTCCCTCGACGAGTCGTAGCCGCGGCTTCGGCGTACGGTCGATAACGTCGATCGCCTCTCCGTCGCGACCGGCGCTCACGAGGCCGACGGTCATCGCGCGCGCGATGGCCGCCTCGTAGAGCGCGCGCATCGTCACGGTTTTCCCGACATTCTTCGCGGTGCCCACGATGGCGATGCAGCGTGCGTCGCGATCGAAGGCGGCGTTCAAGAGCGTATCACCGACTCCCATTGATGTCGTACTTATTCTATCCGGGGTGCAGCGCCTTGAGCAGCGTGAAGAGCAGACCCGTGGCAACGAGCAGCACGCCGCCAATGAGCTCCGCGCGCTCTTCGATGCGCCGCCCGAGCTGCCGTCCGAGGGCGAGACCGGCGCTCGTCGCGCAGACCGAGACGAACGCGATCGTGGCGAGCGTCACAACTGGCGAAACGCCGATGTAGAGAATCGAAAACCCCACGCCGAGAGAGTCGAGGCTGATGGAAAGCGACGCGACGGCAAGCCCCCAGCCTCGCGACATATCGATCGGCTTACGCTTCGCTGCCTCGCGCATGCTCTCGACGATCATATACAAACCAAGCCCGACGAGCGCGGCGAAACCGATGTAGCCGGCAACGCCTCCGACGACGCGCCCGGCGATCGCGCCGAGCAGCGCGCCGACGCAGTTCATCGCGACCTCCGACGTTGCAAACGCCGCTCCGATTCTCAAGCGCTGCACGAGCGGCGCGCCGCGTACGCCAACGCCGACGCCGACGGCAAAGACGTCGATGCCCAACGTGAGCGCGATAACGAGGACCTTGAGGCTGCTGGCGAGCATCAAACCGCCGATGGGCGGCGAGCGCCGTTTATGAAACCGGTGACTGGGCTGCGACGAGCGTCGCGACCGCCGAACGCAGCTGCGAAAGCGTAAAGGGCTTGTTGAGGAACACGTCTGCGCCGGCGAGCTTGGCGCGCTCCCTTACTTGCGACGCGTGCCCGCTGATCATGAGGATTGGCAACGTTCCGTATCCGCGCGCGCGCACGCGCTCGATGAGATCGAGCCCAGAGATCCCAGGCAGCATGAAGTCGCAGATGAGCATGTCGAACGGGCCCTCTGCCTCCAACGCCAGCATGGCCGTTTCGCCGTCGGCACACGTCTTCGTCTCGTACGGGCCCCTGCGCAGTACGGTCTCGATGAGCATGCAGATCGCCGGATCGTCGTCGGCAACCAAAACCCTCCACCGGCAGCGCGGCTCCACGCAGCGCCCATTCGCCGATCGTCCTCTTCAGCCTCGCTCCCCCCTTGCTTCTTTGGTAAACTTTCCGTGATGAACCGCCACGGGCCCGCGCTCCTTTTTCCGTTCTTCTTGGCGCTTTTGGGCGTTGCGGTCGCGCTCCCGATTCTCGGGGTCGTCTTCTCCATATCGCCGCCCGAGGTGGCGGCGGCGTTCTCGTCCGCACCGATTCGCAGCGCCGTGCGCGTCTCGCTCGCTGCATCGTTTATCGCTGCGGCCGTCGCTACCGTGCTCGGCGTTCCCGCGGGATACGCGATCGCGCGCGCGGCGCCGCGGCTGCGAACGGCCGCGATCTTCGTGCTCGCGCTGCCCCTTGCGTTTCCACCCATCGCATCCGGCGTTATGCTCCTCTCCCTTTTGCGGTTCACGGCGATTCCCGACTCGCTGGTTGGAGTCGCCTGCGCGGAGTTCTTCGTCTCCGGCTCGTTCGTCGCCATTGCGTCCGCTGCGGCATTCGCCGTCCTCGACCCGGTCTACGCCGACGCTGCACGAACGCTCGGGGCGAGCGAATGGCGCATCTTCTTTCGCATCGCATTGCCTGCGGCTGCCGGCAACGTGGCGGCGGGGGTCGCGTTCACGTGGCTGCGCGCAATCGGCGAGTACGGCGCGACGAGCATCGTCGCATATCACCCTTCTTCGCTTCCCGTTGCGCTCTACGTCACGCTCTCGGCATCCGGCGTGCGCCAGGCACTCGCACTCTGCTACGGGTTCATCGTCTTGGCGGGCATCGTCCTCGGCTTGCAATGGATTCTTCGGCGCCGCGTCGCATGAGGTGAGCCGTGATCGACCGCCTCGTCTCCCCCGAATCTCCGTTTCAGAAGCGCTTCTTCTTTTTGGCCCGGCGCTTCGTTGCCGGAGAAACCGTCGACGATGCAATTGCCGCAGTGCGACGCCTGAATGCGCAGGGCATGACCGCATCGCTCGATTTCCTCGGCGAAGACGTACGGGACCGCCCGACGGCGCTGCGAACGACGCAGACGTACGTGACGATGCTCGACACGATCTGCACGGCGAAGGCGCGCAGCAACGTCTCTGTCAAGCTCACCGCGATCGGCCTGCTCGTCGACGATGACTTCGCACTGGAGAACCTGCTGCGCATTCTCGAGCGTGCAGCCGAGAACCCGGACCCGTTCGTGCGCATCGACATGGAAGGCAGCGCGCTCACCGAGCGAACGCTCGCGCTGTTCGAACGCGCCTTTGCGGTGCGGCGCAACGTCGGCATCGTTCTCCAGGCCGCCCTCAAGCGCACTGCCGCAGATGTCGAGCGCGTCGTGGAACTCGGCGCGCGCATACGCCTCTGTAAGGGCGCTTACAGAGAACCGCCTGAGATTGCATTCAAATCGATGGGCGAGATTCGCGCGCAGTATCGCCGCCTCGCAGAAATCCTTCTCGTTCGCGGCAACTACCCCGCCATCGCCACGCACGACCGCCGGCTCGTTGCGGCGACGAAGGAGTTCGCGAACCGCGACGGCGTCGCGGCCGACCAGTTCGAGTTCCAAATGCTCTACGGCTGTAGACCGCAGCTCCAGCGCACACTCGTCGCACAGGGGTATCGCGTGCGCATCTACGTGCCCTTTGGTACACATTGGGCCGGATACTTCTATCGCCGCGTCGCAGAGCGTCGCGAGAACGCATTCTTCGCTCTCTCCTCGATTTTCAGCCGGTAACTGCGTGCGCGCCGTCGTGCAGCGCGTGCGCCGCGCCAGGGTCCTTGTAGGCGGCCAGACCACCGGAGAGGTCGGCGCCGGTCTCGCGGTGCTCCTCGGCGTCGGAGCGCAGGACAGCGATTCGGACGCGCGCTGGGTGGCTGAAAAGATCGCGCATCTGCGCATCTTTCGCGATGACGATGGCCTCATGAACCGCTCGCTCGTCGACGTGGGCGGCGCGGCGCTGCTCATTTCGCAGTTCACGCTCTACGGCGACGCACGCAAGGGCCGTCGCCCGTCATTCATTGCAGCAGCGAAGGAGCCGCTCGCGAGCGCACTCTACCGCGCGACGGGGGAGTTGCTGGAAGCAATCGGTGTTCGCGTCGCCTACGGCGAGTTCGGCGCCGACATGGACGTGGATCTCGTCAACGAAGGCCCAGTGACGATCATCCTCGACTCGAAAGCGTAACCCCCCGCACATCTGTCATCGCGAGCGCAGCCTGCTGTCATCGCGAGCGCAGCCTGCTGTCATCGCGAGCGCAGCCTGCTGTCATCGCGAGCGCAGCCTGCTGTCATCGCGAGCGCAGCCTGCTGTCATCCCGAGCGCAGCCTGCTGTCATCGCGAGCGCAGCCTGCTGTCATCGCGAGCGCAGCCTGCTGTCATCCCGAGCGTAGGGAGCGAAGCGACCGAAGTCGAGGGACGCAAACGGGAATGGCGGCGGTTCGACTCCGCGCTCGCGTTGCTCGCGCTATGCTCACCGTGACAGGTGCAGAGCCATGCGCTCACCGTGACAGGTGCTGTGCCATGCGTTCAGCGTGACAGGTGCTGTGCCATGCGTTCAGCGTGACAGGTGCTGTGCCATGCGTTCAGCGTGACAGGTGCTGTGCCACGCGTTCAGCGTTCTCCGTGTCAGAGCATCTCATCTCTGACTTGCTCGATGCGCACCACCCAATCCGCCTCCGTGAGCCGCCCGAGCACGGCAAACCCGCTCGTCACCCTGCCGAAGACCGTGAAATCGCGGTCGAGATGCAACTGCGGTGAAAGCGTCACGTAGTATTGCGCGCCTGCCGAGTCGCGAATCGCGTGTGCATTGGGCGGATTCGTGTAGTTGAGCCCCATCGAGATGACGTAGCTATCCTGAACGACGGGGTTCTCTTCTGCGCGAATCGAGTATCCGGCATCGCCGTTGCCGTTGTCGTTCGGATCGCCCGTTTGCACCACGAAATCCGGCACGATCCGGAACCAGCGGTTGTGATCGTAGTATCCCCGGTTCGTCAGCGCGAGGAAGTTTTCGACGGTGAACGGCGACCACTCCGGGAAGAGCGTGACGTAGATGTTCCCTTGCGTCGTCACAATTCGCACGCGTGGATGCAACCCGTGCGCGGGACCGCTCATCGCCGCTGCGGTCGAAGGATCCAGGTGTGCGCGCCACAGATCCGCGTTAGCGAGCACTGCAGCGACGGTCGGAGCGTGCGGCCGCCCCTGCACGCGCGTACGCGGAAACGCCGGCAGCGACGCGAGCGGGTCGGGACGCAATTCGGGAACGTGCACCCACGCCGGAATCGCCTTCCAATGCTGCGTGAGCCCCTCGCCGCGCAGCAGGCGCAGCGTCTCGGCGGCCTGTTCTTGCACGCGCCACGATGCATCGTGGAGCAGCGGCTCGACGAAACGCGCGTCGGCTGCAACGGCACGCTTGCCGATTGCATGGAGAGCTTCGATACGCACGATCTCGTCGCGGTCGCGCAGCGCGGCGAGCAGCAGCGCGTGCGGCGCAGCGGCTGCATAGCCGCGATAGATGCTCCACATCGCGAACTCTCGCACGACCGGGTTCCACTGGGAACGCACTGCCTGGGAGAGTGCGGCAACCGCAATGCCCGACGCGGGCGTGTCCCTAAAGGACTCGAGCGTGGCGGCGGCTCTTGCGCGCACGATCGGGCTGGAGTCGTGCGCGAGCATGTACGCGATGCGCGTCGCCATCGCTCGGGCGATGACCGGCGCCAATAGGTGCGCCGCTGCGTAGCGGTCGGCGGCGTCGAGGGCCCCGACGCGCACGGCCCCGTTCGAGTCGAGCAGGGCGCGCGCGATTGCGGGCGCTTCTCGGCCGCTGGCGATCAGGCCAACGGCATAGACGCTCATGGCGCGGATGGGAGCACGGGGATCGGCTAGATAACGCCCGAGCAGCACCTCCCCTGCTTGTTGCTTTGTCCTCCCAATGGCAAGAATGGCCCGAACCGCTAGCCCTTCGTTCGCAGAAGCGGCGGCGGCCGCGAGGGCCGGCGTCAGGGCTCGGGACTGCTCGGCGCTCAAAACGGCGGCAAGCAAGCGCGGATGCGGAGCAGCCGGTAGGGCCCCTAGCGCCAGAACGGCCGCCCCGCAGGCGGCTGCCCGCCCGAGCATGGCAAGGGCTCGACCCATAAATATCTCCCTCAAAGCAAACGTTCGGACCCGAACGAGCGTTCTAGATATTGGAGCTCTCGCGTACCCCCTCCCTGGGTCGCTACGGCTACTACCCTACAGGTATTGAAAAATCCAATGACATCAAACTCATCCAGCCCGAAAGACGGTGCGAGCCTCTCGGTCCGGGAAGCCGGCCAGAAAGGCGGCGAGACCGTGAAGAGAAAGTACGGTCCCGAGTTCTACGAGCAGATCGGCCGCAAGGGTGGCCTGGCCACAAAGCAGGCGCATGGTCACACTTTCTACGAGCAGATCGGCAAGAAAGGCGGAAAGAAGGGCGGCGAAGCCACGCGCGATCGCTACGGCCCGGACTTCTATGAACGCATCGGACAAAAGGGCGGGCAACGCGTCAAGCAGCTCATCGAAGAGGGCAAGCGCGCCGCGCTCGCAGCGGAGACCGAAGAGCGGGCGAGCTAGTCACCTAGCGCGCGCCGTTACCTTTGCAGCGCCGTCGCCGGTCATACGACCGGCGGCGGCGTTCGCTTTCACGACGTAAGGAGTTTACATGCTTACACGATCCCTTGGAGCAACGGTCGTGAGCGCGCTCGCCCTCACGACGGCGATCGCGCTTGCCGCGATGCCGGCACCGAAACCGTCACCCACGCTCAACCCCGTGCCCGCCGCGAGCGAGGCCGCATTCATCGTCCATATTCAAGAGACGCTTTACGGCAAGTACCCAACCCCGGCTGCGGCCGAGGCTGCCGGGTACTTCCGTTTCACGAACGAGGACAATACCGGCGCGATCAGCTACGCCAACTTGCACTGGACATCGACGGACTGGAACCACCCCAGCCAACTATGGTACGACGTGCACGGGCATCTGCTCGGTGCGGACTTCTCGGAACCCTACGTCGCCAAGAAACCGCCGCATCTTTGGGGCGTGCTCCCAGGGCGCTGGCAATACTTCGAAGAGCACGTGCACTACGTCTTGGTCGGCGCGCACGGTACGACCGGCTTCGAGCATGGCATGAGCGCAGCGGCGTTCGTCAAGGCGGGTGGAAGCCTCGCGCACCCGCAAGCCTCGACGCTCGTGAAAATGAAGAGGGTGAAATCGGCGGCGCAGGTCGCGCACATCTTCACGTTCCCGGCAGTTTGGGACCTCATCGTCTGGGTCAAGCCAAATCCCAGCGGCGCCTTTGCGGACAAGAACCCGCTCGTGCATCCGAGCGCCAACGTTTCACACATGAGCATGTAGCGAATGACGTCATGGTGAGTGAAGCGCGAGCGTAGGCGCGTAGCGCTGTCATCCCGAGCGTAGGCACGTAGCGCTGTCATCCCGAGCGTAGGCGCGTAGCGCTGTCATCCCGAGCGTAGGCGCGTAGCGCTGTCATCCCGAGCGTAGGCGCGTAGCGCCGGAGTCGAGGGGCGAGGGGCGAGGGGCCGCGCAGCGGGCACTGCGGCGAGGCGCTTCTCTCGACTACGTTCGCTTCGCTCACTACGCTCGAGATGACAATCGCCTAGGCGCGTAGCGCTGTCATCCCGAGCGTAGGCGCGTAGCGCCGGAGTCGAGAGGCGAGGGGCGCGTGAGCCTATT
>DAHUYK010000072.1 GCA_027315245.1 Vulcanimicrobiota bacterium
GCCGAGCACCGCGCACGTGACGAGTGGCACGTCGGCGAGGAACGCGAGCACCTGGTACGTGATGAAGCCGCCCAGAATGACGAGACCGCAGATGCCGAGCGCAAAGAGGACGCGCTCGTTGCGCTCGGAGAGCGCGACGGAGCGTCGGCGTGTGGGCGGGCGATGATGCGAGGCGATACCCGGCAGATACCCATGCAAAGAACCCGCCAGTTGAAGCTGGCGGGTTCATGGCTGGTTTTAGTGGCGGAGGTGTTGCTCTATCCTAGCTAGGCGCCGGGGCCGTTGCCGCGGCGATCCTCACGAGGATTTCCGCGTCGGTCGTTACGTCCGTAGTAGCCGCCGCGGTTGCCATACCAGCCGTTGCCGTAGGCGTTGCCGTAGCCGTAAGCGTTGCCGTAGCCGTTGCCGTACGCGCCGTACCCGCGATGGAAGCGATAGTAGTCGGCGACGTTGCGCGGGACGTACCAGCGGCGCCCGTAGCGCATGTAGTACGGTTGCCCGCTGCCGTCGTACGCGATTGCCCCAACGATGAGGGCGGCTGCGGCGACGATGGCCGCGGTCGATCCCGTGTCGGCCGATGCGGGGCGCGGCAGGGCGAAGATCGACGCGGCGATCACGCCGGCTGCCAGTACGAACTTGCTCATGGTGGGTTTGACGAGGGTGGCGAACATGGTGCTCTCCGATGCTTTGCGATTAGGGCTCTCGTTTATAGAAACGTAGCGCGAAGCTCGTGCGGCACGCAGAGCGATTAAGCTTGGGTTGGTGGCTGCTGGACGTTTCCTGTGAGTGACCTCAGCGTATCGCCGAGGCGCTCACGAAGCCGGCGAACGTGTCGAGCGCATAGCCTAGAAGCACTCCTGCCGGCACTGCGAACGCGAGGACGAGGGGGAGGAGCCCTGGCCGGCCCTGCTCTTTGGCAAGCGCGGTCCCAAGAGCCGTTCCCATGGCGATGCCCATGACGAGGCCTATGGCGTAGTAGAGCACGTGGCCGTCCATCGATTGCCCTCATTCCGCGGCTTCGGTTCAAAACATGTAAAGGCCCCATAGCGCAACGACTGTAGTGCCGAATAGTAGAGCGGTACCATGGAGGCATACGCCGGCGTCGAGGCCTGCTTGAGCAGCATCGAGCGTGATGAACGATACCGCTCCGCGGCGACGATCGCCGCGCATGCGATGCTGGCTTCACGTATGGGGCATCACGATGCCGCCGAGGCCTGGTTCAACCTAGCGATAGAGCGAGCCGCCGACGTCGAGTCGAAAGCGACGTTGGTCTATCGTGCCGCGCTTGCGCAGGTGCGCCGCGGGCGAACGGACATGATTGCGCGCTTAGAGCAGTACGCCGACTGTGTGTGCACGCTTTCAGCGGCCCTCAATGCGACCCTGGCGACGGCATACGTGATCGCGGATCGCCCCGCCGATGCGATTCGCCGAGCCTATCGCGCACGTGACACGCTCGCCGGAAGTGACCGCTCGGCGCAGCGCAGCCGCACCCTGTATCAAATCGCTTATGTGGCACTACGAACCGGCGAACTCAACGAGGCGAAAACGTTTGCTCGCGAGGCAGTGGAATCCGCGCGCCGGGATGGGGACTATGATACGGCCGCGCGCGGCTATAGCCTTTTGTACGAGCTTGCCTATATCGTCGACTGCGATCCGCGTCGTGCACTGCGCTATTTGCGCATGATCGACGTGTGCGCGGAGCGGTCTGGCGACACTCACGTTCGCGCCTGGGCGACGATGGGGGCTTTTTACATCGCGATCGAGGCGGGCGACATGAAAGAAGCGCTCGCGTACGAACGCGCGCTCTCTGCCATCGATATCGTGCAGAGCGCGGAGGAGACGAGCGAAGCGCTCGTGCCCGCTCAGGCGCTGCGCTGGGCGTGGGGTGGAGACTTCCACCGCGCATACTCACTCGTTGCCGAGAGCGGCGAGAGCCAGATCTCGCCCGACCGCAGAGCGCGGCGTTTCGCGGAGGCGGCTCTCTACGCGGCGGCAGGCGGTATGACCGCTGCGGCACGTGCTGCGATAGAATCTGCCGACTGGACGTTCTCGAACAATACCTTCAAGACGAAGGGCTACATTACGGCGCGAGCCTTTCTCGCTCTCGCCGTCGCGTTAGTGCTGGGTGTCGAAGCCGCTCGGCCACGGATCGCCCAGCTTGTTGCGCTCCGCGGAGATGCTCCGCCGGCGATCGGTGCGTTCATCGACGCGACGCGAGCCGTCGTCGCGAACTGGAGCGGCGATCGCAACCACGAAGAACTGCTCGCGGCATTTGCAGGCCTGCGCGAACAGTATCTCGGCGGTCTGTCGATGCTGCTCGAAGCATTGCCCGTACCGCAAGCGTAAATCTTTCGTCAAGTTCCCTTCCTACGGGGACTTTCGACTCAAGCGAGCTCTTTTTCTTGCGGCCCTCGTGTGCGACACTGGCGCTATGGAAGGTGTCACGCTGCCAGCCGCTGCCATGGAGATTCACGAACGGCGCGCGGGCATGCGCGAAGCAATTCTTGCCGGCGTTGCCGACACAAAGGACACCGTCTTTGCGCGAGCGTTCGCGGAGTGC
>DAHUYK010000094.1 GCA_027315245.1 Vulcanimicrobiota bacterium
CCGCCGGTCGAATCCCCGGCGCCGAACCTCGTCGCCGATGAGATGAACCGCATGCTCATTCGGCTCGTCGTACCACTCGGGCAAGTGAGCGAGCCAGATGCCGACAACCGGGATGCCCCCGCGCGCCATTGCCACGTGCAACGGTCCGGCGGGAACCCCGACGATGCCATCCGTGCGCGCGAGCAGCGCCGCATAGACTCGCGCGAACGGCGCGTCGACGTCTCCGAAGAGCTCACCGTAACCCGCGACGATCTCGCGCCCCGCCCATTGCGATGCGTCGCCGAGCAAAGGATCGCCCATTACAACGATGCGCGCTGCGGCGTCCTCGCGTCGCAGCAAGCCCGCGAAGCGGCGTGCCTGCGCCGCATCCCAGTTTTTGCGCTCGGCCGTACGACCGGCGCAGGAGAGCACGTAGACGTGCGATCCCGGCGGCGCAACGCGGCGTAGCCGCTCGTCGACAGCGCGCTGCAGCGGCGGACCGGCCGAAACGTCGAGCATGCTTGGCAACGACCGCGCAAGATCGAACGTCGCCAAGCGTTCCGCGCGCACGAGAAGCCGCGCAAGGTTGCGCGCCTTGGTATGAAACGGAAACGGCGTGCGTCCCTCGGTCTCGGGGTAATCGCTCCACAGCAGCGCCGTCGGACCGAAAGCTGTGAGCGCACCCGCTAACGGCTCGGGCACGAGCGCTGCGCGCGACCGCCCATCGAGGCTCCGCAGGTCAAGACCCAAGTGCACGCTGCCCTGCGCGCCGCCATCGCCGAGCTCGCGCACGCCGCTGCGCAGGACCTCGACGTACTCGTTGCCTTCAAGCAAGGCCGAGTAATCGTCGCCGTAGCGTGCGATCGCGTACGCATTCGAAGGCTCCAGTAACGGCAGAATGGACGCCAGGTGCGCCCAGTCGCCCAAACCATGCGGCCAATAGATGAAGACGCGTTCGTTACGCAGTCGCGCGAACCGGCCTCGGTCTTCACGCATGGCCGTGACCGAAAACGTACGCACCATTACGGATGCCCTGAGAGGTACGGCTTGGGCGTCGGAGCGCCGGGCGCGACCGGGACGCCGCCGCAGAGGCGCGCCGGCATCCGCCCGCGCAAGCTGGCAAAGAATGCACGCGCGTCGACGTCGTAAGCGGGGCAGAAGACCGCATGGGGTCCGGGCCGCTGCTCCAGTCGCACGCGCTCGTTCACTGCGGCAACCGCCCACACGCCCTCCTGATCGCGCGGGATCACCGCGATGCGATCGCTCTGCCGCACGGCCACCGCACGTTCGTACGCACTCCAGTCGACGATGTACGGCCAACGCCCGACGTGCAACACCGTATCGTTGAAGAAGAGCGTCGCGACGAGGCCGAGCGGCACCATCCACCGCGCGGCGCGCGGCCATCGCAGTACTCCGAAGGCTGCGGCGATCGACGCCGAGGCGAGCAACGGGCCGCTGTAGTGCGACCCGAGGCGGCTCGGATCATACGTCCACGGCGCCATGAACAGAATCTCCGCCACGAGCGGTGCGCCGAGCAGCAGACGCTTCCAACCGACGGCCAGCGGCGTGAAGGCAAACGGCACGAGCAGGAAGAGCACCAGCCATGCCGTTCCGGCGAGGTGCTGCGGAACGATCGTATAGGCCGGATCGTGCGGCACCGCGCGCTCGATCCATTCGTACAGTGCAAAGCCGGCCGCATTGACCACCGCCAGCGCAACAAGTGCGAAACCCATACGGCGATCCCACCACAGCGCGCACGCCGCGCCGAACCACGCGACGAAGAGCATCTCGTCCTCTTTGAGCCCGAGCAGCAGCTGCGCAAAGAAGAGCGCCGGCAGCAACGCACGGCGGCGCACGTAGAGCGCCCCGGAAAATGCGAGCAGCGGCACGAAGAGATTATCCGAGAAGTTGTCGTAGACGAGTCCCTGCGCGCACGGCGCCAGCAAAAAAGCGATGCCGAGCAGCGAGGCGCTACGCCGGTCGACGCCAATTTCCCGCGCAAACGCCGCGAGAACGAATGCCGCGCCACAAATCGCTGCCACTTGCACGAGCAAGAGCATCTCAGCCGACGGAAAGAGCCAGACGAACGGTGCCACGAGCCAGAGCGACCACGCGTCGTGCACCGCGAAATGCTCGCGCCATTCGCCGTAGTTCCACGAAGAGCCGTGTGCGAGGTTCGCAAACGTCTGCGCGTACGTTCCGAGATCCGCGCCATAGCGCAGCGCGTAGAGCCGGTTGAGATCGAGTGCGAAGTAGACGATGGCAAAGATGGCGACGCCGGCGATGAGCAGCGGATCGACGGACGTCCGCTCAGCTCGAACCGCGCGCATGCTCCACAATCTCTCGCAGGCGAGCGACGAACCCTTGCGGTGAAAACCGCTCCGCGTGCGCGCGTAGACGATGCGGCGAGAACCGCGACCCATCGAAGGTGCGCAGTACGGCGGCGAGCGACTCCGGCGACGGTGCGTTGAAAAAGACGCCGGTTTCACCCTCTTCGACGGTTTCGAGCGCGCCGCCGGCTCGAAAAGCGACCGTGGGCCGCCCCGCAGCCGCAGCCTCGAGCGGCACGAGCCCGAAGTCTTCCTCGCCGGGAAGAATTGCGGCGCGCGCGTCGCCGAGCAACGCGTTCAATCGCATGTCGTCCACGTACCCGAGCATCGTCGTCGTCGTGCCGCGCGCGCGAGCGCGCAGAGCAGGCTCGGCCGGACCGGTTCCCGCAACGAGCAGTGGAACGCCGGCAATCTGCGCCGCCTCGATCGCCAGATCGATGCGCTTGTACGGTAGCAACCGCGACACGACGATGAAGTGCTCTCCCCTGCCTTCGCCCGGGGTGAAACGATCGAGGTCGACGGGGCAGTGGAGCACCTCTGCGATGCGTCCGTAGTGGCGGCGAACACGGTCTGCCACGTTGCGCGAGTTTGCAACCAAGACGGTGGGGCGGTGCGCAGCCTCGCGATCCCAACGCACGAGCCGCCGAACGACCGGGCGCGCGATCAGGCTCGCAAGAGGTGAGCCCGCATGCAGGCCGCCCACATAGGCGTCGTACGAGATCGCAAAGCGGCTTACCGTGTTGAGGTAGCAGACGTGCACGGCGCCCGCGGGCACGCGTACGCCCTTGCCCCACGACGTCGTCGAACTGACGATCGTATCGTACGAGGAGAGATCAAATCGTTCAAAGGCGCTCGGATAGAGCGGCGCAAGATAGCGAAAGCAGCGATTCGCGCCCGGTACGCGTGCGACGTACGACGTACGAACGCGCTGCGGCGCGACGAGATCGCCGCAGGCGCGCTCGTCGTACAGCGCCGTGTATACGGGCGCGTCCGGCCATGCTCGCGCAATGTGCGCGAAGACACGCTCGGCGCCGCCGCGCTGGTTGAGATAGTCGTGAACGAGCGCGACGCGCGGCGCCGAACTCAGTTTTGCGTCGGCGCGCGCGGCAAAACGAGCGCGATCGTCGGTTTGGCGAGGTAACGCCGCGCGACGCGCTGCAGATCCGTCGCCGTCGTAGCGTTGATGGCGCGCAAGGTTGCGTCGATGTAGTCGGCGGACCCGGTGCGGCGCACGAACATGCCCGCAAGCCGCGCGCGGGCTTCGAGCGGCGAAGCGTCCAGTAAGAAGCGGCTCGCGGCGATGCGCTTGAACTGATCGATCGAGCCGACGAGCTTCGTCCGGCCGAGAACGCCCACAACCGAGAGCGCCGTCCCGAACGTCTGGCTCGGCTGGCCAATCCCGCCGTCGACGTAGAGCACGAGCGACGGTACCGAGGAGTCATAATCGTAGGTTGCGCCGACGGCTTGCGAGGCGAGTGTCGGCGTCACCGTGCCGGGCACTTGAGCGATGTCGCCGAGCGTGCGTTGCAGGAAGGCAGCGAGGACGAGCATCGTGCCGAAGTCCGCACTCTTCACCGACGGCGCCCCGTACGAGACGACGAGCCACGGCGCCCCGATGTCGCGGTGCGCGACGAGTTCGTGCTGCCCGGTTGCCGGCAATCCCCGAAGGCCGGTCCGCACCATGCCGCTGTTGCCCGGCGGCAGCGTCTGGGCGATGCGGTCGATCGCCATATCGCCGAGTGCATCGACTCGTCCGACGGCGCTCACCGACGAGCCGCCGCGCCGGTAAAACGCACGGTAGAAACTCTGTACGTCGGAGGGGCCGAGCTGCATGAGCGACACCGGGTTTCCCAGCACGGGTAGGCCGGTGTTGTTGCCGCCTGACTGCGAGAGGTCGAGCATCTCGACGCCCACTTCGAGCGGTTCCTCTTGCTGCCGGCCGATTGCGCGCACGAGACGCTCCCGTGCCTCGTCGAGTGTTGCCGGCGAAAAGTCAGGAGCAGCAAGCGCGCGCGTGAAGAGCGTGAAGACGTCGGGTGCATCCGAAGCAAGCGCCTGGACGTAGAAGCGGACGCCGGCCGGCTCGACGGTGAATCGAATTGCGCCGCCATGCGCGGCGATTGCCTCTTCGAGCGGAATGCCGTCGACCGGCGTGCGCAAAATCGACTCGGCGGTGAGCGCCGCAAGGCCGCTTTGCGTAAGGCGTTCGCGATCGAGCCCGGCCGGAACGGCGAACTCGACGCCGACGAGCGAAGCGCGCGCGTCCTCCTGCGTCGCGATGACGACACCGCCGACGTGCTCCACCGGAATACTCTGCGCAGCGCAGAGTCCCGGAACGAAGGCCAGTGCGAGAGCTCCGGCCGCGAACACTTTCACGAAGAGACCCCCTTCGGGCTGACTTCCGGCGAGATGCGCACGACGCTCGGCGTGCCGAGATAGCGGCGGACAACCGATGCAACGTACGCCGGATCGAGCGAGCGCGCGACGCGCTCGTATTCGGGGCCTCCGGGCGCGTATGACGGTGCTCCCTCTGCGGCATACCAGCCAAGGTTGGCGGCCTCTTCTTCTGCGGTCTGCGTATCATCGCTCAAGTGATAGAGAAAGGCTTCGCGGGCTGCAGCGAATGCCGGCGCGGAGAGCGGTTGGTCCATCGCGGAGACGGCAGCGAGCACCCGCGCCGTGAGCGCCGGATCGTCGCTGCCCGAGACGCTCACCATCATAACGCCAGGGTCGTTCAACGTGATGAACTGGCCGCCGACCTCGAGATGCGCGTCTTCGTGCGCGAGCGCCCGCGCTACGGTACCGCTTCCGGGTCTAAAAAGATAATCTGAAACGAAGTCGAGGGCGGTTGCAGCGCGCTCGTCGGCGACGGGCGGCCCTATCCATCCGAGGGCGAAGCCCGGGATTGCGCCGCTTTGAGCGAGCGGCTGACCCGCTTGCTCCGACGGCGCGCTGCGTACGGGTGCGTCGGGTCCAGACGAGCCGCCCCCGTCGGTGATCGCTGAAAGGTCTTGCGGACTCACGGCTCCCGCGAGCGTGACGAACGCATTTCCAGAACGGAATGCGCGGCGCGCGAACGCGGTCACCTCGTCGAGCGTCACGTGCGACACGTCGCCGGCGGCAAGGGGAATCGGGGGCTGATGCGCCGGACCCGACGCGAAGAGTCTCTCGAAGAGCACTGCGTGCGCGAGCGCCCCAGGTTCGTACTGTTGCTGTACGGCGAGCACCGTTGCATCGCTCAACGCTTCCTGCAGCGCCTCCTGGTCGATCGAGGGGGCAAAGTACGCTGCGGTCAGCGACGCGAGCATCATCCGAGCATCCGAAGCGGGAACGGCAATCGTGACGCCGATGATGTCGGGGAACACTTCGATCGTCAGGCGCCCGCCGTTCCGCGTCACCATCTCCGCGAGCGATCTGCCGCTCGCGAGCTTTGCTGCCGCTGCAGCCGTGGCCGCGACCCGTGCGAGCCCGGGAGTCGACGTAGCGTATCCGTCATCAGGTGCGCGGAACCACACGTCGACCGCCGCTGTCGGCGATGCCGGATCGGCTGCGATGAAGTAGGTACCGCCATGCGGCAGCGTTCCCGTCGTGATGGGCGGCGTGGCCGCAGCGACCCGCGGCTCGCAGAGCGCAATGCCCGCAAGTGCAAGGAACGAGAGCAGCCGCCTCACGCGGGTTCCGGCCTAATCTTCGGTTTGAGACGTTGGCCGTCTGGACGCTTGGGTTCTTCTGCCTTCTCCGGAGCCGATGGCGCCGTCGCGCTCACCGCTTTGTGGTCGTACTCCGCGCCGGTGAGAATCGCACGCACCTCCTCCGCGTCGACCGTTTCGTACTCGAGCAGCGAGGCTACCATGCGCTCCACTTTGGGCCAGTTTGCATCGAGAATGCTCCGGCCGTTCGTGTAGCACGAGTCGATGATGCGTTTGACTTCTGCATCGATCTTCGAGGCGACTTGTTCTGAGTAGTTGCGCTCTTCACCGAAGTCGCGGCCCAAGAAAACTTGGTGATTCCCGCGGCCATATTGGATCGGTCCCAGATCGCTCATTCCGTACTGCGTCACCATGGCGCGCGCCAGCTCCGTCGCCTTCTCGAAGTCGTTCGACGCGCCCGTCGTCACGTCGCCGAACTTAATCTCCTCCGCGAGCCGGCCGCCGAGCGACCGCGTGATATCCGCGAGGAGCTCCTCCTTCGTGCGGCTGTGGCGATCGTCTTCCGGCAGCGACCAGGTGATGCCGAGCGCCATACCGCGCGGAATGATCGTCACCTTATGTACCGGATCGGCCTTCTCGCTGAGCCCGCCGATGATCGCGTGCCCCGACTCGTGATAGGCCGTAACCTCTTTCTCTTTCTGCGACATCACAATGGAGCGGCGCTCGGGCCCGACCATGACACGGTCGATCGCCTCGTCGCAGTCGTTCATCTCGATAACGTTCTTGTTCCGCCGTGCAGCGAGCAGCGCAGCTTCGTTGAGCAAGTTCTCGAGATCCGCGCCGGAGAAGCCCGGGGTACGCCGAGCGAGCGTTTCGAGTTCGACGGCTTTGGCGAGCGGCTTATTACGTGCGTGCACTTCGAGTATCTTCTGACGGCCCTTGATGTCGGCGCGGTCGACGACGATTTGCCGGTCGAAGCGTCCGGGCCGCAGGAGAGCCGGGTCCAGCACGTCGGGCCGGTTCGTTGCCGCGATCAGGATGACACCGGTGTTCTGATCGAATCCGTCCATCTCGACGAGAAGCTGGTTGAGCGTCTGCTCGCGCTCGTCGTGACCCCCTCCCAAGCCCGCGCCGCGCTGGCGCCCGACGGCGTCGATCTCGTCGATGAAGACGATGCATGGTGCCGATTTCTTCGCTTGATCGAAGAGATCGCGCACGCGTGACGCACCGACGCCGACGAACATCTCGACGAAATCGGAGCCAGAGATCGACAGGAACGGCACGCCGGCCTCACCCGCGATCGCGCGCGCGAGCAGCGTCTTACCTGAACCGGGCGGACCAAGCAGGAGTACGCCCTTGGGGATGCGAGCACCGAGGGCCTGATACTTCTTCGGGTATTTGAGGAAGTCGACGATCTCCGCCAGCTCTTCCTTGGCCTCGTCAACCCCTGCGACGTCGGCAAACGTCACCTTGGGCCGGTTCTCAGAGAGCATTTTTGCGCGCGAACGGCCGAACGACAGAGCCTGGCTCCCTCCGCTCTGCGCCTGACGAAAGAGAAACAGGAAGAGTAAAGCCATCAGTAAGATGGGCGCCAGGCCTTCGAGCATCGTTATGATACCCATATTCGAAGGCTGCTCGAAGCTCACGGCCCCGCTCTTGACGTGGTGCATCACGTTCTGCACGAAGCCGTTGTCGGTATTCGGAATAGAGACGATGTACTTCGTCCCGTTGACGAGTACGCCGTTTGCCTGCGTCCCGACCGCGTGGAACGACTGTACTTGACCGGCCTGCAGGTCTTGATAGAACCGGCCGTAGTCTAAGTGCGTGTTGTCGTCCGTCGTCGCCACGAGGCGCGAGACGACGACGAAAACGAGGACAAAGACGACGATGATGACGATGACCGAACGAAGATGCTTGCTCACGAATGCTTACTCAGGCTGCAAAGACCCATGGCTGTAACTCTGCCAGATAGGGGAGGTTACGGAAGAGTTCCTGGTAGTCCAACCCGTAACCTACGACGAACGCGTCCGGGCAGATCAGTCCGACGTATTCGACAGGGACGTCGACCTTGCGGTGATACGGCTTATCGAAAAGAACGCACGAGCGCAGCGAAGCCGGGTTGCGCTCGGCCATGAGGGCATGCAGGTACTCGAGGGTCAAGCCGTTGTCCACGATGTCCTCTACGATAACGACGTTGCGGCCCGTCACGGTTTCGGAGGTATCCTTGAGCAAGCGGACCTCGCCGCTGGAGCGGGTCGCGTTGCCGTAGCTGGAGACACACATGTAATCCACGACGGTCTCGCTCGGCCCGTTGGGATGGGCTGCGATGGCCCGGGCCAGGTCTGTCACGACGTAGAGCGCCCCCTTCAACACGCCCAGCAGCAGGAGCGGTTGCCCGGAAAAGTCTCGCGCGATGTCCCCACCGAGGCGTTCGATGGCGGCAGCGATCTCGTCGTCACGGTACAACGTGCGCTCGATCGTGCCGTCGTAGGTCGTCAAAGTGTTCATCGGTCCTTTCGTTTCCCCGCTTCGACCCGCAGCGCCACGCCCTTCTTCATAAGGAATCGGCCGCCGCGGCCAGATTCCATCGCCCGAACCGCGGCTTCGACGTGAGCAAAGTCGATGTCTCGCAGGCCCGCTTGCTCTGCCACCTCGCGTCGAACGCGACGCCGGAGGTCGGCGCGCAACGATCCGGCCTGCTCGCTCGCGACGAGCTCCGCCGCGCGAGCAACTGCCAGGTCGAGTCCCGGAAACGCCGGGCGGAGATCGCCGAGCGCAGCTCGGACGGCGTTGCGTCGCAACGCACGTCGTCCGTTGGTCGGGTCGACTGCATACGGCAACGCATTCACGTGAGAGTAATACCGCAAATCCTCTGCCCCGATGCGCAGCAGGGGGCGTGCCAATGCGATGCCCTCCTCGAGTCTGCGCCGCGGCGGAATCCCAGCTAATCCATGTGGTCCAGTGCCCCGAAAGAGCGCAAGTAAGACCGTCTCCGACTGATCTTCCGCGTTGTGCGCCGTAGCGACGACGTTCGCATCGCGAGCGCGCGCGACCGAAACCAGAGCAGCGTACCTTGACTCCCTCATCGCCGCCTCACTCTTCCCCGTCAAGCAGAGCGCAACCGCATCCAACGGAAGGCGCAGCGATGCGGCAACGCGCATGACGACGCATTCGTCTTGCCAGGCCGAGGCGCGCCCCCCGTGATTGACGTGCGCCAGGGAAAGTCGAAGCGCAAGAGGCCGCGCGACCGCCACAAGGACTGCGGCAAGTGCGACGGAGTCGGGACCGCCGCTGCACGCGACGACGACGCGGTCGCCGTGCTGCAGGACGCCGTCGCTGCGCACGTGCTGTTCGATCGCCCGCTGCGGCCGCGCACCCCTCACCTGCTGTCATCCTGAGCGTAGCGACGAAGCTTGTCATCCTGAGCGTAGCGAACGCAGTGAGCGAAGTCGAAGGACCGTATGCTGTCGCTGGTTCGACTTCGCGCCTGCGGCGCTGCGCTCACCATGACAGGCGCTGCGCTCACCATGACTTTAGGCCCGTGACAGGCGCTGGTTTCATCGGATGTGGCGCGCGATCTCGCGTTCGACGTCGCGTTTCGTGACCGTTGCGCGCTTGTCCCAGAGCTTCTTGCCGCGCGCGAGTCCGAGCTGCAGCTTGGCAATTCCGCGCGTAAAGTACAGACGCAGCGGCACGACCGTCAAGCCTTTCTCCTGCACGCGCATGCGCAGGCGTTCGATCTGTTCGCGCCGCAGCAAGAGCTTGCGCGCGCGCCCGGGATCGAGGTTTGAGAAGCTGCCCTGTTTGTACGGTGGAATGTGCATTCCGACCAACCACGCTTCGCGATCGCGAAAACGCACGTACGCCTCAGAGATGGACGCGCCGCCGTCGCGTACCGCCTTCACCTCTGTTCCGCTGAGCGCGATGCCGGACTCCAACGATTCCAATATCTCGTACTCGTGGCGGGCGCGGCGATTTTCGAGCGTTGGCGATCGGTGCGCCCGCGCCGCCTCCACTTCCTTGGCCTTGGCCCGCACTTGTCGCATCTTTGGCACGGGCTATTCCTGCGGGTTTCTGCGGTCTACGGCGTCGTGCACGGAGCCCCACGACACGAAATGCCCGTCGCCGCGCAGCAGCAGCGCACCGGCGGCATCGTAGACGCCGGCCTGAAGCCCGAGCACCTTGCCCCGCTGCCATGCCACGCGACCCCGCACTTCCAACTCCTCGCCGAGCGGCACCGGCTTCCGAAAGCGCACGTTCATCGAAGCGGTGACGCCGCGATGCCCCGCATATCCCGCCGCCTGCGCCATCGCCTCGTCGAGGAGCGAGATCGCGATGCCGCCATGCGCGATGCCGCGCCACCCCGCAAACTGCGGAGCGAGCGACGTCCGTGCGCGCACCCCTTCGGACCCGAGGTTCTCGAACTGCAGATGCATTCCGATCGGATTCTCCGGCCCGCATGCAAAACAGTAACCGTCGTCGATGGGAACGTTCTCCGCGCCGCTCATCGTCCGGCCGAGAGCCGCTCGGCGAGGTACACCGGCAGCTTCGCCTCTCGAATCTTGCGTTGCACCTGCGCGATGGGGTACGCATAGCGAACCCACTGCACGCGCCGCAGCTCGGGCTCGTAGAAAACGAAGCACGGATTCGGGTTTGCATCGCGCGGTTGCCCCACGCTGCCGACGTCGACGATGTACCGCTTGCCCGGATCGAGCACGAGCTCGCCGCCGCGTTGCACGTGGCGATGTCCGACGCTGCCGCTGCGCTCCAGGGTCCAATGCTGCGCAACGTGCGTGTGGCCGACGAAAATGATCGATGCATTCGTCGCTGCAAATGCCTCGGCCGCGCGACGCTTGTCAAGGATGTAGTCGAAGTATCGGACCGGCGCGCCGTGCACGAGCAAGAACTCAGGAAAGCGCAGCTCGTAGCCGAGAGCGTTCAGCCATGCGCGGCTCGGATCGTCCAGGACCGTTTGGGTCCAGCGAATTGCCGCCGACGCGGCGTCGTTGAAGTACTCGACGCCGAAGTTCTCGAGCGCCGCAAGATCGTGGTTGCCGAGCACCGCATGCTGCACGCGAGCACGCAAGAGCGCAAGGCATTCGTTGGGATTCGGGCCGTATCCGACGACGTCGCCGAGCGAGACGACGACGTCGTCCGGCGCGAGCTGCTCGAGCGCGCGCTCGAGCGACTCGAGATTCGCGTGCACGTCCGACAAGATTGCGTACCTCATGGCGTAGCGATGCTCCGGCGCTCCGCCGTCACCGCGCGAAACGCTTGCGCGAACGTACGCCGCATGTCGGCGGTCCCCGCGCTGACTCGAATATAGCGGTCGAGCGGCGTCGCGCCCGGCTTGCGAATCCAGACGCCGCGATCGAGCAACGCTGCCATCACCTCGGTGGCGAACGCCGCGCTTCCCATGTCGATGCAGACGAAGTTCGTGCACGAAGGAATCGTCGTCGTGCCGAGCTCGCGTGCGAGCGCTTCGTACTCCGCTCGCGCAGCGGCCGTCTCGCGCAGGACCCAAGCGAGGTGCGCCTCGTCCTGGAGCGCTGCGAGCGCGCCGATCTGCGCGTTGCGGTTCACGCCGTATTGCAGGCGCACGCGTTCGAGGCGCTCCGCGTTCGTGCGGGTCGTCAGGGCGTAGCCGATGCGCGCTCCCGCAAGACCGTACGCCTTGGAGAAGGTGCGCACCCGCACGAGCCGGTCGTCGAAGCACGGCGGCGCAAGCTGCGCAGGATCGGCAAAGTCTGCGTATGCCTCGTCGAGCAGCAGGAGCGCGTCCGGTGGAAGCGCTTCGTAGAAGCGTACAACCCGCTGCGCGTCGAGAAAGGTCCCGCTGGGATTGTCGGGATTCGCCAAATACACGATCGATGCACGCTCGCGCCGCGCTGTGGCGGCGAGGGCGTCGAGGTCGGGCGACCCCTCACTCGTATAGGCTGCCGTTTCCAAACGGCCGCCGTACCCCGTAACGTGGTAGGCAAACGTCGGGTACGTCCCACGTGTCGCGACCGCAACGCCTCCGATTTCGAGAAACGCCCGCACGCAGAGTCCCATGAGCTCGTCGATTCCCGACGCAACGAGCACCTGCTCCAGCTGACACGTCACCCGGCCTGCGAGCGCTTCACGCAGGTCGTACGAATCCGGATCGCCGTACCAGGCAAGGCGCTCGAGTTCCGCTGTCATCGCTGCAACGGCTCGCGGTGAAGGCCCAAACGCGCTCTCGTTTGCGCCGAGACGAACGAGCTCGCGCATGCCGCGTTCGCGCATGAGGCGCTCCGGTCCGATGAACGGCGTGCTCGCTGCCAATCCTTCGACGACGCGTGTCGCGCGCATCAGCCGCCGCCCCCGCAGAGAAAGCGGCGCAGCCGCACACGGTCGCCGGCAGCGCGCGTTCCTACGGCAACGATGTATCCGCTCGCGCGTGCGGCGAGGCTCGTCGCGAAGGAGTGCACCGGCAGGGGCCGCACCATGTCGCCGTCGAGCAGCGCAGGAACGTGCCACGTCCATCCTTCCGGGACGTGCAGCGGTTCCGCGAGCCTGCCTTCGCGCTCGGCGTAGGCGATGCTCGTGCCCGCGAGCCGCGTGAAGATCGGCGCGGCGACGGCTTCGAGCACGAGGAGCGCCGAGAGCGGGTTGCCTGGAAGCCCGATGACGGGTTTGCTGCCCACGGCGCCGAGCAGCGTCGGCTTTCCAGGCCGCACGCGCAACCCGTGCACGATCGCGCCCGGCTCGCCCAGCGCATCGACCGTCTCCGGCGTGCGATCCTGCGCACCCACGGACGAACCGCCGCTGACGACGACGGCATCGCAGGCGCGCAGCGCGCTGCGTAGTTCTTCGTGGAGTGCGCCGCGATCGTCACGGACGGTTGCATAGTGGCGCACGCGCGCACCGAGCGCTTCCAGAGACGCTGCGATTGCGTAACGGTTCGAGTCGCGTACTTCACCCTCGCGCGGCGCCTGCGATGGCGCAACGAGCTCGTCCCCGCTCGAGATCACGCCGACGAGCGGCTGACGATAAACGGGAACAGCGGCGACGCCGAGGCTCGCGAGGACCGCGAGCTCCGGTGCGCCGATTCGCCGTCCGCTCGAAAGAAGGTGCTCGCCTGCGCGCACGTCGGCTCCCCGCGGCACGCTGCACGCACCGCTTTCGACCCGATGCGAAACCGTAACACGTTCGCCTTCCACGCACGCGTCTTCGATCCGAACGACGGCGTCGGTTCCAAGTGGAAGCACGCCACCGGTCGGCACGCGCATCGCCTCGCCGGCGCCGACGACGCGGGCCGCACGCTCGCCCATACGTACCTCACCGACAATGCGCAAGGACGAGGGAGCCGCCGCCGCGCGTATCGCAAAGCCATCCATCGTCGAACGCGGCGCGTCGGGCAACGGCTCGGACGCGACGACGTCGCTTGCAAGAATGCGCAAACGCGCCTGCGCGAGCGCGACGGTTTCTACGAGCGGAACCGGCAGCACGCAGGATGCAAAAAATCGCTCCATCGCCTCGTCCGGCGGGAGCAACAGCTTTACGTCGAAACCCCTCGTCATGCTCGACATCATCGTCATCCGCCGTGATCCCGATCGCGTTCGACGGTCGCTACGCCGCCGCGGTCTCGATCCGTCGGTGGTCGACGACGTTCTGCGCCTCGACGCGGAGTACCGCTCCGCGCTCGCGGACGCAGAAGCCGCGCAAGCGGAGCGCAAGGCACTCTCCGGGGAGATCGCCAAGGCGGCAGACAAGGCTGCCGCAACCACACAACGCAGGCCAAAGCTCGACGCGCTCGCCGCCCGTGTCGCGCGACACGAAGAGCGGGTGCGCGAGCTTGCGGTTGACGTCGAAGGCTCGCCGCTGCGCGCGGCGCTCGAGCAGCTTCCCAACGTACTCGACGAGAGCGTCCCCGATGGGTCCGACGCCGGCGACAATCGCATCTTGCACACATGGGGCGAGCAGCCCGCGTTCTCGTCTCCGCCTAAGCCTCACTACGAGCTTGGCGAGGCGCTCGGCATCATCGACTTCGAACGAGCGGCGCGTCTCTCGGGTAGCCGCTTTGCCGTCCTTAAAGGAAAAGGCGCGCGCTTGGCGCGAGCACTCGTGCAGTTCTTCCTCGATCACGCCGGCGAACGCGGCTACGAAGAGGTCGCGCCACCGTTCCTCGTGACGCGAACGACGATGTGGTCGACCGGCCAGTTGAGCAAGTTTGCTGACGACATGTTCCGCGACGACGGTACGGATTTGTTCCTGATACCAACCGCCGAGGTGCCCCTCGCGGCGCTGCACAGCGGTGAAAT
Source organism: Vulcanimicrobiota bacterium (assembly GCA_027315245.1). Classification (GTDB taxonomy): domain Bacteria; phylum Vulcanimicrobiota; class Vulcanimicrobiia; order Vulcanimicrobiales; family Vulcanimicrobiaceae; genus Tyrphobacter. The sequence continues at coordinate 14,245 of DAHUYK010000094.1, forward strand.
TCTCGATGCGGCCTCCCTGCCGCTCAAGTACGCCGCATACACGCCCTGTTTTCGCAAAGAAGCGGGAGCGGCGGGTAAAGACACGCGGGGGCTCATCCGCCAGCACCAATTCGAGAAGGTGGAGCTCGTCTGGCTAACGCAGGCCGAGCACTCCTTCGATGCACTCGAGCAGCTTACGGAGGACGCAGCGTCGCTGTTGCGCGAGCTGGATCTGCCGCACCGCGTCGTCGCGCTCTGCGCGGGCGATACCGGCTACAATGCAGCGAAGACGTACGACCTCGAAGTATGGATGCCCGGTGCCGGCGTCTACCGCGAAATCAGCTCCTGCTCCAACTGCACGGATTTCCAGGCGCGCCGCGCCGCGATACGGTTGCGACGCGACGCAAAGAGCAAGCCCGAGCCGGTGCACACGCTCAACGCGTCGGGACTCGCAATCGGCCGCACCCTCGTCGCGATCCTCGAGAACTTCCAGCAGAGCGACGGCTCGGTGAGCGTCCCAGCCGTTCTGCGTCGCTACGCCGGGTTCGAGGCAATCCCGTAGGGCCGTAACGACGACGAACGCGCAGGCGTTATACTATAAAGGTATGATTCAACGCTGCTTTGCACGGACGCTCGCGGCGGTCGCGCTGTTGGGTCTCGCCGCGGGCGCCGTCGTCCTGGCCCAAGCGCCCGTACGGCACTACTACACAGAGCTCTACCGCTACCCCCAAGGCGGTTTCCCGATCTCAGCCGACTTGGATCTGACCTTCCGCCCGGATGGTTCGATCGTCGGGTACTACCGGCCGACGGACGGCGGGCTACGTCCGGTCATAGGTTCGATCTCCGGCACGCGCCTTTCGCTCACGATCGGCGGTGTGGGAGGACTGCAAATCAACGGAACGATGAAAGGCGGCAAGATCGAAGGAAGAGCGTTCCGCTCGTTCGGCCGCGAACTCTACAGCTTCGTCGGACGCCCCATCCCGCACGATGGCGCGTTGCCGCACGAACGATAAAACGGGGGAGAACAGCATGAAACGATCGCTCATCATCTCGCTGCTCGCCGCACTCGCGATCTCGAGCGCAGCGGTCGGCATAGCGCGCGCAGACGAGGCGTCGCACTACAACGTCGCGATCTGGAATCCGATTACGAACGCCTATCCGGTGACGGGAACGATGGACCTCAGCTTCCATCCGGGCGGCGTCGTGCGTGGCTACTACCACCCGGCAGGACTTCCGAGCTTCATCCCGATCACCGGCGGCCGGACCGGCAACCGCATCTGGTTGACGATCGGCCTGTACGGGAGCTGGCAGCTCAACGGGCGCTTCCACGACGGAAAAATCACCGGCTCCGCCATCGACGAACACCCGAGCCTCGACAACAACGTCGGCAAGTTCGGCGTGCCCGTCGCACTTGTGGGTGCGGCGCCGATCTACTCCTTCGTCGCGACGCCACACTAGCGCTTCGCTAGCGAAGCACGATCGTCAACGGGCCGTTCGGGTCGCTGATCGGCGTGCCCGGATGTTTCGTTCGCGCGTCGATCGGCACGAGATCGTTGTCTTGCCGGTTGACGACCCAGACCGTCGATCCGCCGCTGCTCACGTGAACGTCATAGGGTTCTCCGCCGATGTCAATCGCCGAACCCGTCCTCCCCGTCTCGAGATCGATGGGGGTAACGGTGCCGGCACCCTCGTTCGCAACGTAGGCCATGCGGCCGTCCGGTGCGATCGCAAGGCTCACCGGCGCGACGCCGACCGCAATCG
>DAHUYK010000096.1 GCA_027315245.1 Vulcanimicrobiota bacterium
TTCACGCCATTCGAACGCGACGAGCCCGCACGAGGTGAGCGTCATCACCTCCCACGCGATGAGGAACCCGAGCACGTCCGTTGCGGCAAAGATGCCGACGACCGCGAGCAGCAGGAGGACGTATGCGGCACCGAACCACCAGACGGAGTATTCGTGGCGATACCGGCGCACGTACGCAACGGAATAAACCGACGTTGGCGCCGCGACTGCGATGGTCACGCACGCAAAAAGCGCCCCGAGCGGCGTCAATGCGAAGTGCGACCCTCCAAGCAGCGCGAGTGCTTGCATCAGGATGCCGGCGTGTCGCAGAAGGTGAAGCGGGTCGCGGCCTCTTTGGGCGTTTCACCGGCGCCTGGAGCGCCTCCAGGAAGCGTCCAGAACGGCCTTCCACGGCTGAAGTGCCGAACGAGAAGCAACGCTCCATCGTCGTTTCGAACGATGGCGGCAACGCGAACGTAAGGCATTGAGAGCATGGTTCTCCCTCATCGGCATCTGCAGGAAGGAGCCATCAGCCTCGTGGCGGTTTAGGGCGAGCTCCATCGCCACCCACGCGTACTCTTCATCCCGCAGCTTGACGGCTGCGGCAGCCGAATCCTGCGCAAGGATTTCCATGCCGCATGTGAAGCACCCACACCGGCATGCGGCAGAACGACTTCGACGCGCTATGGGAAGCGGAGCGGCAGGCGCGCCTCGCGCTTGCCAGCGGTTGCAGCGACGACCTCGCCACAGGCGATCGTTTCAGCGTGCGGCCCGCTGAAGCGGCACGCGAGCAGCTTCGTGCGCAACTGCTTTCCGTGGGTGAGGTCGATGCGGAGTTTCGTAAGCAGCTCATCGCGCAGGCCGCTGAGTCGGCGGCTGCGGAGTGTGCGCGTCGCGTCTTCTCGAACGCCGACGTGCGGTTCCGGGCTCGCTTTCGGTTCTATGCCGACGCGCTTTTCGATGCATTGCTGCAGGCGCACTGCCGGCGTCCACGCCGCATCGCAGTCCCACACGTTCTGCTCGAGGATGAAAGATCTATCGTGCCTCAGATCGAGGTGCGGTATGACGCGTTGGAAGAGTGGACGATCGAACTAAAAACGACGCACGATCGAGACGCTCATCTCGTCTGTCAAGCGTGCACGCAGGATCTTAGAGCAACGCGGTCGTGCTAACATCGCGCGTGCCGTGGCCGCATTGCGGCTGCGTGCAGTACGTTAGCCAGGTGAAAAGCGAAACGTACCGCCGGCGGCGAGCCACCAGGCACGGTGCGAGAGCGTCGAAGCATCGCGCAGTTCGCCCTGATCGCGTAGCTGCCACGCGCGGCGCATGGCGCGCTCCTCGAGCTCCCACACCATCGTTGCAATCCGTGTGAGCGTTGCCGCTGCGAACTCTTCTTTGACATTTCCGCGCGCGCGTTCCAACGCCGCTGCCGCGTGCGGGAGGCACAGTCCTGGGACGCTTGCGTATGCGAAGCGGAACGCGGGTTCGCCGTAGGCGAGAACGAAGAGCTCGACGGTGCGCTGAGCCGCGCGCTTCATCACCGAACACCAGTCGCAGCTGCGGTCGAGTCCGTCGGGGGAGCGACGAAAATCGGCGTCACGCCGTTGGCCGAGCTGCACGTCGTGCGCAGGGCAGAGCCGTGGCGGCTCCCAGTGTTCGTGGGGCCTGGACCCAGCGCGATAGAATGCTTCTCGATCCGCGCTCGCCTGCGCGGCGGACGCACACGCTGGGCAATCTGCCGCCCGCAGGTCCGCGGCGAGAGCGGTCACGCAGGAAGACCACCAAGACGGCGGCGGCGCTGCGGCGCTGTAGGGGTTCGCGAGCGGTGCTCCGAGCCTCAACGGAGAGTCGGCGTTGAGGCGATGACCGCCTCCCTGCGAGGCGACCTGCGCGTGCGGCTGACAAAGCGAAGCAGACGCCGTGCGACCTGCGGAGAGGGCGTACTCCGTTGCTTCGACCTCGGTTTGGCACCAGGGGCACTGAGTGCGGCGATCGAGCGCGTTGCGATAGCCATGCCTATCCGCGATTTGGCGCCTCAGCTCGGCTTCGATCACGCGTAGCGTGAACGTTGCTATCGGTCCGGCAATGTTTGGGTCGCGCCGCACGACCCGTGCCGCGTGAAACGTGCAGTACCCCCGCGAGGACGCAACGGACTCCAGCGTCGCGCCGTCGCCGAAGTTCTCGGCGAAGAGCCAGCGCTCGTACAGTTCACTGCGCTCGTCGACTTCGCGGCAGACGTAACATGCTTCCACCTACGTGGCGACGCTCGTCAAGACCCTCTCGACGCGGCGGATACGCTCCGCAAGCACGCCTACCGATGCCTCCTCCGGCGCTGCTCCCGCAGCGTCGGTTTTCGAAAACGCCGCAAGGACGGCCGTCCGAGTCGCGTTCAAGGAAGAGGCAATCGTCGATTGCACCGACTGTCGCCACGGCTCGAGGTCGTGTGCGATTCCGTAGCGCAGCTTGCCTCGAAGCGCGTCCAGTTCGCGCTCCAGCACGAATGCAAGACGCTTGCGGACGATTGCGACGCGCGTCGCTGGCGGAAAGATCGCCGTGAGCGCATCGCGCACCACTTCAAGGCTCGTCGTCGGATCGACCGATACGGCCGTCGTGAGGCGTGCAGGTGCAAAGGCGATCTCTCGAGGCTCAAGCGCCGTGCCGCTGACGTGCAGTGCGTTGCAACCCGCACGCAGCACCGCTTCTTCGATTTCGGCCAGCACGCGAGCGTACTTTACCGTGCAGACGGCCAACTCGTTGCGCGCGAACGTGACGGCGTCGTCACGCCAAGCTTCGGCCCGTTCGCGGACGACTCGCTCGAGCTCCTCGCGGCGACGCGTTCCGGTTTCGCGCGCTATGCGTTCACTCTGCTGCACGAACGCGGCGAGCTCGTCGTCGTGCCGCGCGTTGAGGTGCTCCTCGAGCTTCGTGCGCAACCGCTTGACGTCATCGTCGACGGCCAGCTCGAGGAACCGAATGCGATCGTCGAGCCCCTGCAACGCGTGTTCGAGTTCCTCTTGCCGCCGCGCTCGCTCGACGTATGGAAGCGCGGCAGCTTGCTCACGCATGCGTACGAGCGCTCGCGAGCGGCCGAGCAGTGCGCCGACTCGGCGGCGCACCGAGTCCTTAAGGGCTTCGTCACCGTGCTCGTCGACGAACAATCGCAACGCCCGAGTGAACGCATCAAACGCGGCGTCGCATGTGCCGCTTCGTTGCGCCGCACGCGCCCGCGTAGCGCTCAAGGGATAGATTGTTGCGTCCTGCGCGACGTCCTTGAGGGCTTGCCCGGTGAAGCGCAGCAGTTCCTCGCGCGAGGGACCGGCGATGTCTTCTTTATTGAACACGACGAAGAGCCGGACCGATGACGCGGCGACGTTGCGTGCGTACGCCAGCTCCTCGGCGCCGATGGGCGGCTCCGGACCCACGACGAGAATCGCAGCATCGGTACGCGTCAGAAGCGCGTGCGCCGCGGCGGTATTGTGATCGAAGATCGATCCGACGCCAGGCGTGTCGTAGAGCGTGATGCCCCGCAGCGCGGGCACCGGGCGCACGACGTCGATTCGAACGACACCGCGAACGTTTCGCGGATTTGCGCTCTCGCTGACGTACGATGCGAACTCGCCGGCGTCAACCTCGCGCATTTCGGCCGGGAAGGTCACCCGAACCGAGGGTTCGGCGCCGTAACGCACCGCAACCGCAATGCTCGTTACCGGCAAGGCGCCGGTCGGCATCAGGTCTTCTTCGAGCAGGGCGTTGACGACGCTGCTCTTTCCTCGCTTGAACTGCCCCACGACGAGCAGGTTCAACTCGTGCCGTTCGAGCTGCTCGGAGAGTGCGCTTGCTTCTCGTTCCACCGTTTCATCGGCGAGCGCTGCGCCAACCTCTGCGAGAGCAGCAAGCGAATCGTATGCTTCGATCAACGGTGGCGACGCGCTCCTCGTCGGCAACAGGAGCCATCAGCCGCGAAGCGGCGGTCCCCGGCGAGCTCCATCGCCGTCAGTGAGCACTAGCTACGCCGCGGCTCCTCAGCGCGCCTGCGCAGTACCGCCCGTGCGATGGCGCGCTCCCTTGCGGTGCCGCGCTCGCCGGCTTCGCGCAGGCGAGCGTCGACACGAGCGTCGTCGTAACGCGCGAGCGCCTCGAGCGCAGCCTCGGCGCGCTCCGGATCATCCGATCGCGAGGCAGCGAGCAATGGTTCCAGCGCTTCACGCGGAGCTCGTTCTCCGAGAACGCGTGCGGCTGTCGCAGCGACGTCGGGAATACGATGGGAGAGCGCGCGTACGAGGTTCGTGTCAAAGTCTCCATCGGCGGCCTGCGCGCCACAGCAAGGGCAAACGGCGAGCGCGAAGTCGAACTCGTTGCCGCATGTCAAGCAAAAGCGACGCATCAGCTCGTCCATCGTGGTTGTGCAAAGCAACGGCAGCCTGGGTGGAAGGGCGGCACCCGCTCGGCGATGCGCGGAATGCTTCCCCAACGCTGCCGGCAATCGGAACAGGCTCCGGCGTAGCCGCAGACGTCGAAACCGTTTCCGGGGCTGCGCAGCACGATGCGCTCGCGATGTGCGATCATGCGAAGCCAGTGAACAATGAGTTCCACGCAAGCGAGGTCGGATGCAATGCCGGCGCCGGATGCAATCGCCTTGAGCGTGCAGCCGTCGCTGCCTGCGAGGCCGGCGCGCTCGAGGGCCTGCAACCCACGCGCAAACCTGTCGGCGGAAAGGTCGAGCGTGCGTGCTTCAAGGCGCCTGGAAACGTCGTGCATCACCGAGCCTGCTCTGGCGCGAAGAACGCGGGCGTCAGCGGGAAGCGCGAGCCATGCGTGCTCGTTCCATCGCACGATAGGCTTCCATGTGAACCTCCAAAGGGGAGGCGGCTCGTCGCCCGTGGCAAGCAGCCGCTCGTGAAATGAGCGCAGCGCACCGCTATGCAAATCGTGTCCCAGCAGATACGCCGCGCCGTCGGCAGAAGGATGCGGCGACGCGTCGATCTCCGATAGCAGCGCACGCTCATTTTGGCTTACAAAGGGAAAGCACTCTCGCACGGCGTCGGTGACGCTCATCGGCTGCACGTGAATACCTTCTTTCGCAAAATGCTCTCGGCTTGCGGCGCTATGATACCCTGGCAAGGAAGGATGATCAAGCAGCGCGATACGGTGGGGTCTCCTCTGTCCAACGAGACCGTCGTTCGCGGCGATCTGGCCGGCAGAGCGACCGCTGCCGACATCCAGATGCTGCGGGCCGACTTCGCCGCGCGGCTCTCGGAGATACTGCTCGATGACGAGGCGATACAGCGTCTCGTCGCTGTTCGTGCCACGGGGAGCGGGCGGCAATCGCAGCGCGAGCGGGTCATCGCTCTCACTTTGCGCGCGGTGATCCATCTGCATGCCTCGGAGGGTGATCCGGGAAGCGGCTATGGAGTGCGCGCCATTATCGTTCCCCTCGAACGCCTCACGGCGGTGGAGCTTTCGCAGCGGTTTCTGCGGGGCGTTTTCATCGTTCATGCTGGGGGAACGCCTCTCGTCGAGGTCGCGTATCACGCGCTTGACGAGGCGCTCTTTACCGGCATGGTGCGCGCGATCCGCGCCGCAGCTTCTTCCGCGCCCTGCTAGTAACTGGGTGCTAGGTTCCACCGCCGGTCGCCTGCGCTTCGGCGGCGGCGTTGTCCCAATAGCGCACATCGGGCGCATTTGGCATATTGCCGACGTCGCCGACGTCGAACGTCGCCAAGCCGCGCGCCAGGCGCCATTGCGCGAGATGAAGTTCGCTGCGGTATGCGTCGTGCGAAAGCGAATGGATGAATGCGAGCCCCAAATCTTGCGACGGTAGGCCGGTCGTCATCACGGCGATGACGTACGGTGCCCCGTCGGCGTAGACGATACCGACGTCGTTGAGCGTGTCGAAGAGGCTCCCCGTCTTGTGCGCCACGAGCACGTCTGTGGGCAGCCCGGCCGGAAGCATCTCGTTGAACTCGTCGTCTTCGAGCAGGGAGATCATCTCGTTGGACGCCCATTCGTCGACGAGACGCCGCTGCGCCATCATCGCGAGCAGGTGGACCATGTCGGCGGGCGATGTGCGCAGTTGCGTGCGAATCGCCCAACCCTGCGTGCGTATGGATGCATACAGGTGCGTGTGGAAGAGGCCAAGCAGACGCATCGTGTGGTTGATGTTCTGACGCCCGACCAAACGAATGAGCATGTTTGCCGCGGTGTTGTCGCTCACTTCGATCATGCGTGCGAGCAGTTCGGAGACAGAGTATGCGCTTCCGACCGGAGCATACGCGAGATCGCCCGATCCGTCGTCCTTGTCGCGTGACTCGAGCGTGACGCGGCGATCGAGCGCGAACGTGCCGCGCTCGAGATCTTTGAACACTTGCACCATCACGGCGACTTTGATGACCGATGCTGCCGGCATCGAGAGGTTCGCGTTGTACTGCGCGTTGTAGCCGCTCGAGAGATCGAGCACCTCGAATGCGACCGCCGCGTGGAGATGCGCTGCGAGCTTGCGCGTCTGGAGGCGCATCTGGCGCATCGGCTGCGGCGCGGCGCTCGCGGCACGCGGCAAGAGCGCAATCGCGCAGATCGCGGAGATCGCGCATATGGCAAAACGAATGGCGCTGCTACGCCGAACGGCCGCCACGATGCTGCGATTCTAGCATAGGCCGTATCCTCAGGCTAGAGTCAAGCGGGCGCTAGAGGTTTTAGTAGGGCACGCCGTCGGATGCGGGTGCGCGAACGCGGCCCGTGATTCCAGCCAACGCGACGAGCGCGGCGATGTAGGGCAATGCGGAGAGCGCATCGGGGGGAAGCCACGAAAAGCGCCCTTGCAGCACGTCTTGCAGCGCTTCGAAGAGTCCGAAGACGAGTGCGGCGCCGAGCGCACCGAACGGCGTCCACCGCCCGAAGATGACTGCGGCAAGTGCGATGAAGCCGCGGCCCGCCGTCATGCCGTCTGAGTAAAGATTCAGTTCGGCGATTGAGAGAAAGGCACCGCCGAGCCCCGCGAATGCGCCGCTGAGCGTGACGGCAAGCATGCGAAACCGCAAAGGATCCAAGCCCGCCGATTTCACCGCGAAGGGATTCTCGCCCGTTGCGCGCACGCGCAGTCCCCATGCCGTACGGTAGAGTACTGTATGCAGCGCAGCCGTGCAGAGAAACGCAACGCCGACGAGCGTCCACTGACCCACGTTGCCGAGACTCGCTACTTCTTGGCTTGCGCCGGGCTGATTGAAGAGCAAGACGAGGCCATACGCGGCGCCGCCGGCGCAGATGAGGTTGATTCCCATGCCGGCGACGATTTGATCGACCTTGAATCTCGTCGCCGCAACCGCGAGGACGAACCCGATTGCCGCGCCGCAGCCGATACCAGCGGCGAGTCCGAGCATGGGTTCGTGCGTGTAGTATGAAGCGATCACCGCGCCGAACGCGCCGGCAGCCATCATTCCCTCGAGGCCGATGTTGATGACCCCGGAACGCTCCGAGATGACGCCGCCGAGTGCTGCATAGACGATCGGCGTCGCTTTGATGAGCGTCAGCGTGACGAGCGCGAAGAGCAGTGTGTTCACGATGCTGCAGCAGCCTCGACGACGCGTTCGCTGCGCTGCGACACGTAGCGGCGGGCAGCGAGCACGAGGATGATGAGCCCTTCGATGACGTGGATCGCGTCCTTGGGAACCTGCGCGCTTGCCTGCATTGCCAAGCCGCCTGCTTCGAGGATGCCGAAGAAGAACGACGCGAAGCAGACTTTGATGGGGTCGAGATCGCCGACGAGCGCGACGGCAATCGCGATGAAACCGTATCCCGGCGAGAGTTCGGTGTTGAAGCGGTGCAGCTCGCCGGTGACGATCGTGGCGCCTCCCATCCCTGCGATCGCACCCGACGCGGCGAGCGCCATCCACGTGAGCCGCGGAAGATTGATGCCATTGCGCCGGGCGGCTTCGGGCGCTTCGCCCGCAGCCCGTAGCGCGTAGCCGGGCACCGTGCGCCGAAAGAGGAACTGCAGGCCGAGAGCGATCGCGATCGCGATGAGAATGCCGATCGAGAGACGCGTGTGCGGGATGAGCGTCGGCAGCCAGTAGTTCGTCGGCAGCCAGGCCGTCTCCGCGCCTTGGGCGTTCGGCGATTTCAGAGGCCCGTTCACGAGATAGAGCGTGATGTACTGCGCGACGAAGTTGAGCATGAGCGTCGAGATGACCTCGTTGGCATGCAACCGTGCTTTCATCCATCCCGCAATGGCGCCCCAGAATCCGCCGCCGACGGCGCCGAGCAGCAGCATGATCGTGATGGCTGGGAACGGCGGGAGCGTCATCACGGCGCCGGCTGCACCTGCGAGCATGCCGCCGACGAGCAGCTGGCCCTCCGCGCCAATGTTGAAGAGTCCGGCGCGAAACGCCAGCGCGACGCCGAGAGACGGAAAGAGCAGCGCGCTCGTCGCGACGAGCGTCTCGCCAATTTGGCTGCGGCCGCCGAGCGACCCGAGAATGAGCGCAGCGAAGCCGTCGATGGGACTGGTTCCGGCCAGCATCATGGCGACCGACATGAGCGCCACGACGAGGAGGATCGCTCCAGCGGGTCCCGACAGCAGCGAGCGCGCGCGCTTCACGTTGAACCTGCCATGAGGCGTCCGATGGCTGCACGATCGACGCCGGCACGGTCGAACTCGCCCGCGACCCGCCCGCGGTACATCACCGCTACGCGGTCGGAGAGCGCGAGTATTTCGTCGAGTTCGAAGGAGATGAGAAGCACTGCTGCGCCGGCGTTGCGGGCTTCGACGAGCCGAGATTGCACGAGCGCGGCGGCGCCCACGTCGACGCCGCGTGTGGGATTGTACGCGAGCACGAAGCGCGGTGTATCGATGAGCGCCCGGCCGACGAGGAGCTTCTGCTGATTGCCGCCGGAGAGTGTTCGCACGCGCGCGTCGAGCGATGATGCGCGCACGTCGAAACGCTCCACGATGGCGCGTGCGTCGGAACGCACTCGCTCGCGATCCAGCATCAAACCATGGGCGACGCCGGGAACGCGCTGGCGTCCCAGGACGGCGTTTTCCACGATCGTGAAGTTCAACACGAGGCCTTCCACGTGGCGGTCTTGCGGAATGACTCCCATGCGCGTGCCGCTTGGTAGCGTCACGCTGCCGCGATATGGAATCATGCCGACGATTGCGTCGGCAAGCGCCGTCTGGCCGTTTCCCTCGACGCCGGCGATGCCGACGATCTCGCCGCCGCGCACGTCGAGCGAGAGTTCGTCGATGGCATTAGCGCCGGTTCCCGCGCGAAGACGTTCAATGTGCAGGCAGGGCTCGAGCGTCGTCTGCGCGCGCTGCGCCACCGCCGGAAGCTCGCCGCCAACCATCGCGCGAGCGATCTCGTCGACGTTCGTCTGCGCCGTCTCCATCGTCGCGGCGATCTTTCCGTGCCGCATGACGCTGACCCGCGAGCTGTACGCGATCACTTCCTGCAGTTTGTGCGTCACGATGAGAACCGCCGTGTTCTGCCGCGCGAGGGAGCCGATCGTCGCGAAGAAGCCGTCGATCTCGGCGGGAGCGAGCGCGGCCGTCGGCTCGTCTAAAAGCAGTACCGACGGTTCTCGCTCGAGCTCTCGCAGCAGCTCGACGCGCTGCTGGATGCCGATCGGGAGCTCGTCGACCATGGCATCGGGATCGACGACGAGCGCGTTTGCGGCGGCGAGGTCTCGCACGCGTTTGCGCGCGGCGGTTGCGTC
>DAHUYK010000058.1 GCA_027315245.1 Vulcanimicrobiota bacterium
CCGGCATGCGTCCCAGACCCTTGCCGAAGAACTCGACGAACGTTCCGACCACGCCGCGCTTGCGCAGCATCTGCGTCACGGTGAGAACGAGGTCCGTCGCCGTCACGCCTTCGCGCAGCGCGCCGTCCAAACGCACGCCGATCACTTGGGGAATGAGCATCGTCACCGGCTGTCCGAGCATTGCCGCCTCTGCTTCGATGCCACCGACACCCCATGCGAGCACGCCGAGGCCGTCGACCATCGTCGTGTGCGAATCGGTTCCCACGAGCGTGTCGGGGTACGCAAGCGCGTTGTTCGCATCGAAGCCGACGCCGCCACCTCCGGCACCGAAGACGACGCGCGCGAGATATTCGATGTTCACCTGGTGGACGATGCCCGTATCGGGAGGCACGACGCGAAATCCCGTGAGCGCACCCTGTCCCCACTTCAAGAAAGCGTATCGCTCGCGATTGCGCTCGAACTCGAGCGCCGCGTTCTTCGCGAATGCATCGGCACCCCGGAAGTAATCGACCTGTACGGAGTGATCGACGACGAGCTCCACCGGCTGCAGAGGATTGATCGCCTTCGCATCGCCTCCCATCGCGACGATCGCGTCGCGCATCGCGGCGAGATCGACGACGCATGGAACGCCGGTGAAGTCTTGCAGCAGCACGCGCGCGGGCCGAAATGCGATCTCGCGATCTTGCGGTGTCTTGCTCCAGCGAGCGAGGGCTTCGATGTCGGCGCGCTTAACCGTGCGCCCATCCTCGAACCGCAACAGGTTTTCCAGCAGCACTTTGATGGCGTACGGCAACCGCGAAAGTTGCGTGATGCCTGACTCTTCGAGTGCCGTCAAGCGTACGTAGCGGTACGTTCGACCGCCGGCGCTCAGGCTGGCGGTTGCGTCAAATGTTTGCTGCTCGCTCATCGCAGACGGATGTTCGGGTCGCCGCCCGCGTAGCCCTCGACGGCGAGCGACGCCTCCCCCTGCAGCACGCGCCACAGCGGCTCTGCCACGAGCTGCACGCGCCACGGTGACAGTTCCAATGTTTGCGTGAACGCAGCGAGATCGGGCGGCAGCTCGCGCGAGACACGTTCGAGCGAAGCGCGCGGCACGAGCAGACTCGGAGCGACGTCGTTTTGACGCGCGATCTCCCCTACGACGATGCCGAGCAGCGCAACGATCGTGTCGCGTGTCGTTCCGAGCGGTCGCTTCGGACGTTCGGGAAGCTCTTCGTCCGCGAGCGTCTCGGCCTCCGCCACGACGTGTAGGATCGCGGCGCCGTGCTGACGGCGTGCGCCAGCGTCGAGGCGCCGCAGTTGCGCGAGATCGTCGGCACTCTTCGGGCGCAGCGTTGCGAGCCCGGCCACGACGTCGTCGGGGATCACGTAGCGGGGCGGCACGTCGCGTCTGCGCGCCGTGCGATCGCGGAAGCGCACGATCGCGCGGAGCACGGCCAGTTCTCGCCGATTCATGCGCGTGGCACCGGGAATACGGAGGTATGCGCGCCGCTCGTCGATGCGATAGCGCTCGAGGTCGCCGAGAAGCGCGCACTCTTCGCGCACCCACTCCAATCTTCCGGTGGCCTGCAGCCGTTCGACGAGCGTGTCGTGCATGGGCAAGAGATGCGTGACGTCGTCGACGAGATAGCCGATTTGACGCTGCGAGAGCGGGCGTGCAGCCCAATCGCTTACGGTCTGCGACTTCTCGAGGTGCACGCCGCGAAGGTCCCGCACGAGTTCCAGTAGCGATATTTGCATGCCGTAACCGAGAAACGCCGCCGCGACTTGCGTATCGAAGACGCGGCGAGGAACGAGGTCGAACCGGTCGGCGAGAATTTTCAAATCGGACGAAAGCGCGTGTCCGACGACCTCCGTATGCGCGAGCGCTTCCGCCAGTGGATGCAGTTGCGCGATCGCGAGCGGGTCGACAATGGCCACGTCCTGCTCAAATGCGATCTGCACCACCATGAGGCGAGGCGTGTACGTGCGCTCGGCGTGAAACTCGGTGTCGAGTGCGACGCGTTGCGCGCACCTGATGCGTTCGCAAAGCGCCGCCAGATCGCCCGCGGTCGCAACCATCGTCTGGGCCATCAGGGTGTCTCCACCGGTAACGCGCGGCGGTGCAAGCGGAAGTGAAAGTGGGGCCGATGGCGTTCGATGTACGCATGAGCTCGCACTTCGTAGTGATGGACGATCACGGTTACCTGGTCGCCGAAGATCGAGAGAACGGTGCAGACCGGAATCGCCACGAGCGCCATCGTCCAAACGTGCACCCAGACGGGTACGCGAAAGCTCGCAGCCGTCGCCGTGGCGACGGTTCCACCGAAACCGGGGATGACGCGGACCGCGATGAGGAACCCCGGCGACCCCACGGGAAAGCGCTTCGCCCATCGCGGCAGGCGCGTGAGATACGAATCGAGGTCGAGCAGCCGCGAAGCATGGCGATTGATCCAGTAACCGAGCAGCGCCGCCAGGACGATGCCGACCGCGTTGACGATGGAGCCGACGAGCGGCCCGAAGATCGCTCCGTTCATGACGGCTAACGCGTCGGTTACCGAGAACGGCGCCGAGCCAACGAGCGCAAAGATCGCGACGGCAACGGGGAAGGCCCAAGGATAGTACGAGCGGATGAAATGCTCGACGACGGGCTGATAGCGGATAACGACAAGCGCGAGCGCGAATGACGAACCCAACAGCGCGACGGCCGCACAGCGGCGGAGGACGGGGTTCAAGAGGAGATGATCGTTGCGGCGGTGGTCACGGTACTCTGCGGAGTTGGTCTCTACGCTTCCCTTTTCATGCTCAGGAAGGCTCGGCAGGCGGAGAGAGGCTCGCTGGCCGAGCCGAGCGTCGTTCAGAGCCCCCGAGCGCGCCTCTTCGGCGGCCTCTCCAACGCGCTCGTCGGTGCCGTCTATTACACCGCGCTCGCCGTCGTTGTCTGGCTTCCTCTCACGCGCCCGGAGGCTCTGACCCTGTTGGCGATCGTCGCTTTCGCAGCGGGCACGTCGGTGCTGCTCGCGTACTCACTGCTCTTCGTGACGCGCCAAGCATGCGCGTATTGCTGGACGTCGCATACGGTCAATTGGTCGCTCGTTTTCCTCGTCGGACTGCATGTGGAACTCCGATAGCCCCTTGCGAGAGCGGCGACGCTCTGCTACGATGCTGCAATCTTGAGTGGGCGGGGAAGGCTTCGCAACATCCACCCGAGAGAAGAGTGCCCGGCTTTCGACCATAGGCCGAAGCTCGGCGACGGCAGACGACAGGGGTTGCGCGTGTGCGCAGCCCCTCTGCTTTCTTTAGGGGCCTCTGCCCCTTTTAACCGTCGTACGAGTTGAGGGTTTCGATCATCTCGGCACTTTCGGCGTCTGCTACCGGCAGCGCGCCAAACCAGGCGTCGAGTATTTCGGATGCGACCGCCGGCGTCGTCGAGCGGATCGAAAGCGCCAGAACGTTGGCGTCGTTCCAGAGGCGTGCGCCGCGCGCCGTGTCGGCATCGCAGCAGAGCGCTGCGCGCACACCGCGCACCTTGTTCGCCGCAATCGATACCCCAGTGCCCGTCCAGCAGCAGACGACGCCGCTGTCGCAGGTGCCGCTCGCCACCGCTTCACCCACGCCCCGGCCGACCGTAGGCCAATCATCCGGAGCCTGCGGATCGAGGACCCCGAGGCGGACGACGTCGTAGCCGCGCTCACGAAGACTGCGTTCGAGCGCATTCGTTAACTCGCCGGCGAGATCGCTGCCAAGGGCGATGCGCATGAGAGGCGTATTCGGCAACGATGGAGCTGCGCCCGGCATCGACGGTGATGCTTTGCCGCGATTGTCCGGACGGCATCGAGACGTTTCTGCTGCGACGCAGCGCGACGAGCCGCTTCGTGCCGAACGCCTACGTCTTTCCGGGAGGTGCCGTGGACCCGGTTGACGACACCGCTACGCCTCCCTCCGAGCAGACGCTGCGGCACCTCTTTCGCATGGCGACGCCGCCCAGCGCACGGATGCAGGCGAGCCTCGTCGCAGCCGCGCACCGCGAGCTCTTCGAGGAAGCAGGCATCCGGCTCGGCAGCGCAGGCCGGCTCGAACTCTTCTCGCACTGGATCACGCCGTACGGCATCACGCCGCGCTACGACGTCTACTTCTTCGTCGCGCCCCTGCCGGACGGACAAAATCCCGTTGCCGATGCCGCCGAGACGCACGACGGCGTGTGGATGACGCCCGCACAGGCCGTCGCACGCGCCGCTAGCGGTTCGATGTACGTCGTCTTTCCGACACGCATGCACTTAGAGCGCCTGCGCGCCTTCCGGAGTGTCGCACAGCTCCTCGATTTCGCATGGGATAAACCGGTCGTGACCGTGCTGCCCCACGGAGACGAGAAGATAGGGTTCAGCTTACCACCGGACGTGGGGAAGGCGTGGTGAACGGCGACGGAGGCGTCGTGCTCGTTCGGGCACCGAACCCGTCGCCGATGACGCTCACCGGTACGAACTCGTATCTCGTCGAGGCCGGTGATGCCGCAGCGATCGTCATCGATCCCGGCCCTGCCATCGAGCGGCACGTCGACGCGCTACTGCGTATGGCGCGGGAGCGTAAGCGGACCATCACGGCCATCGCCGTGACGCACGGGCATCCCGATCACGCGCCCGCGAGCGTGGCGCTCGCGGGCGCAACGGGCGCGCCCATCTACACGCATTTCCGTTCAAGCGTGCCGCACGATCGGGATCTTCCTCTCGAGGCAG
>DAHUYK010000121.1 GCA_027315245.1 Vulcanimicrobiota bacterium
GAGCTGCCGCCGCAGTCTCTCACTGCCTTGTCGTTGCCCAGCCCGCCCTCCGCGTACGTCACATAGCGACGCACATCGGCGGCACTCGCACTGCCGCCCTGCGCATGATACTCATCGTACGCCCACGTGGGAATGTGCGAAGCCGGTTTCGCCGCAAGAAGTCCTGCGAGCGCCGCGATCGCTGCAAAGCGCATTCTTCTCACGCGACACGCGCCTCTTCGAGCAGCGATGCGTAGAGCCGATGGTAGCGCCGTGCCGTAACTCCGATATCGTACTCGGCGCGCACACGAGTCTCGGCGCGCATGGCGAGTGCGCGAGCCAGCTGCGGCTCTGCAACCGTTCGTTCCAGCAGAGCCGCAATGGACTGGGGGCTCCAATCGGCAGCGACGGCACCAAGTTGGCCATCTTCCAGCAAGTCGTGCACGCCGGTCCATGGCGTAGAGATCACGGGCACGGCCGCGCTCATCGCCTCCAGCACCGCAAGCGGCATACCTTCGGTGAGCGACGGTACGAGGAGCGCGTCAGCTCCGTGCAACATCGCGCGAACGTCGGAGCGGTGGCCGTGCATTCGCACGCGGTCGGCAATCCCCAACTCGATGCTGCGCCGCCGAATCGCTTCTTGATCGACGCCGTCGCCGATGAGGCAGAGGGCAATGCGACTGCGCGTTACTGCCGAGAGAGCGGCGATGGCCTCCACGGCGAGACGCTGGTTCTTTGGGGCATAGAGCGTGCCTACAACGAAGACCGCAAACTCATCATTTAACCCCAGGGTCAGCCGAGCGCTCGCGCGGCTTGCGCTCGTTGCACGGGGCCCGTGCACTATGCCGTTCGGGATGACGACGACCTTCTGCGGCGGAATTCGTTCAAGCTCGCAGAGAAACGCGCGCTGCGCTCGAGAGAACGTGATGATCGCAGCTGTCGCCGCGTTGAGTAGACGGTCTACGATGGGCTCGCCGATCAGGCGATGTGGGTCGCAGGGGTTATGCGCCGTGTGGACGATCGCCGGTCTCCCCGCGAGCAGCGCGGCAAGCCGCCCCCAGTATTTTCCGTTATGCATGTGCGTGTGCACGACGTCCGGGCGCCACGCTTTCATCTCGGCGACCATGCGTGCGAAGAAGCCCGCTTCGTACCGGTTGCGGCGCCGGACATCGATAACGTCGATTCGGTTGCAAGCTTCGGGGCTGAACGGAACCGTCGACGGATAGATCGTCATTACGCCGCACTGCACGCCATCGTTGCACAGCGATGGCAGGAGATTGGCGACAAATCCCTCAGCGCCCCCACCAGCCAGCGTCGGTAAAACGTGGAGAACGCGAATCAAAGGCGTGCCTCCACTGGCGAACCCACGACTCCCAGGAGACTCTCGAGCCTCGTCACCGTCATCCGCGCGTCAAACGTCTGCAAGATCGTCTCCCGCGCGCGAGCGCCGAGTCTCTGGCGTAGGTCCGCATCTCGCGCGAGCCGCAGCAAGGCCCCGCTTATAGCGCCATCGTCACCGGGCGGGCACAGCAGTCCGTTCTCGTCGTCGACGACGAGTTCTCCGACGCCGCCGGAAGAGGTTGCAATGCAAGGAATGCCGGCCGCCATCGCCTCCATCAGAGAGACGGGCACACCCTCACAACACCATAGGCCTCGATCAGTACTCGTGAGGAGAACGACGTCGAACTCGCCTTTCTGCAATCGATGCAGCAGTAGGGAATGGGAGACGAAGCCTTCAAAGCGTACGACGTCCCGCAGCCCCTGAGTACGCGCCAGCAACTCGAGCGATCGCCGCTCGGAACCGTCGCCGGCGAGCGTGCATGTGATGCGTACGCCCGATTCGAGCACGCGCGCTATGGCGCGAAAGAGAGTCGGATGGTCTTTCACTCGAACGAGAGAGGCAGCGCAGAGAACACGCAGGTCGCGCCGGCTCCTTTGGGGTGCCTGCCCCGTCGGTACCCGCACGCCTAAACGGACGACTTCGATGCGCGGGCCGCTCGCCGGTATGACCTGCCGAACCACGTGCGCGCC
>DAHUYK010000129.1 GCA_027315245.1 Vulcanimicrobiota bacterium
GCGAGGCGAAAACGGCTTGCACACGTAGTCGTCGGCACCGATCTCGAAGGCGAGGACCCGATCCACTTCTTCGCAGCGCGCGGTCAACACGACGATCGGTACGGTGCAGCCTTCGCGCCGCAGCTTGCGGGTTACATCGAGCCCGTCAAGTCCGGGAAGCCCGAGATCGAGGATGAGCGCGCTTGCGATTTCCCTTGCGGCTCGCAGCGCCCCGGGTCCGTCGACGACCCCGACGACGCCATAGCCTTCGCGCCGCAGATGGTGTGCCACGAGTTCGCGGATTGCCGCATCATCCTCGGCAACCACGACCTGCGAGGCGCTCATGTTACCCGAATGTGCCCCTCCTCGCCCTCAACGTGGACTGCGATGCCGTTTAGCAGGCACTGCAGATGGGCAGCCAGAAAGAGCAGCCGCTCGGCGCCTGCCGCGTATGACGCTTACGAGAGGATGGAGTACATGCGGGATCTCCCGCGAGCAGCTTTCGCTGCTCTCTTCGCGGCCCTCGCGACCTGCACGGTTGGCTGTAGCAGTAACGGCAGTGCAACGAATCCGCCGGCCGGCGGCATTGCGATCTCGAAGACCGTAACGAGCGGCATCACCGCGAACGCGTCGCTCTATGAGGCGGTTGACGGCCCTGACGGGCGTATTTGGTTCACCGAGTTTCAGGGAGACAACCTTGCCGCTGTCACCACGCATGGGACGGTAAGTGAGTATCCAATGGGCGCGAGCACGCAACCGTGCGGAGTCGCTGTTGGACCCGACGGGAACATTTGGACGGGCGGCTTCGGCTCGTCGATCGAGAGAGTAAGCACGAGCGGCTCGCTCATCAATACGTATTCAATCGCCGGCGCTCATATCTGCAGCATCGTCTCGGGCCCGGGCGGCCTGCTTTGGTTCGCCGACTACGGCAACGACAAGGTCGGCACCATTTCGACCGGCGGCACCATCGTCGAACACAGCCTTCCAGCGGGAGCATCCCCTTCTGCGCTCGCCGTCGGCTCGGACGGTAACGTATGGATTGCCGATAGCGGCAATAACGTTATCGATAAGATCTCGCCTGCCGGCACGGTGTTGGCGACCTATTCGAGCGGCATCTCGGCGGGCGAACATCCGAACGCTATCATTGCCGCGCCTGACAATAACCTCTACGTAACGGAAGACGCATTCAGTGCGACGGTGAGCGACAAGATCGCTCGCGTCACGACGGGCGGGACGATCACCGAGATCGGAACCCTGCCTCCCAGTACCTATCCCGATGAGCTTGCCGTCGGCAAGGACGGGAACGTCTACTTCACGGAGTACAACGGAACGAAGATCGGCAAGATCACGCTTCCGTCTGCACTCGTCTCGACGTTTGCTCCCGGAATCGCGACCAACGGAAGCGGCATCGCTGCCGGACCGGATCAGCGCCTCTGGGTCGGAACCCGCCAGACGATCTACGCGCTCACGTACTAGTGGCCTGTAACATCCGAATAAGAGGGTGCAATCGCGCTTGTCTTTTCGCCCGGCTCTTCGTCGCTCATCGGTCACGACGCTACGGCGTCGCTCCCTCTTCGCTCCTCGAGCCGAACGAAAATCCGTCGCGATCTTGCACCCCATCCGGGTGTTACAGGCCACTAGAGACTTTCCGCGGCGATTCCGGCGAGCGGGCCGTGCAGTGCGGCGTGCTCGCGTAGAACGCCGTAGATCGTCGGCGACGGGAAGCCTAAGCGTTCGAGCGCGCGCGCGGCAATCGGATAGCTGACGCCGGGACGCCTGCGTAGGCATGTGTCGAGGGCGCACGTGCAGCGTGCGCGTTCGCAGACGTCCATCGCCGAGACCGCCGCCGCTGCGATTTGCGCATCGATACCCTTGCGCACGAGTTCTCCGACGTACCGGGCGTCACCGCAGAGTTTGCGGCGGCCCTCCACATATAAGCGGGCGAAGAGCGCATCGTCGAGCAGGCCGTCGGCCTTGCAGCGATCGACGGCCTTACGAATCTCGCCGTCCTCGTAGCCGTTGCGTTCGAGGCGCTGCCAGAGCTGCGCGACGGTGAGGCGCTTGCGCGCGAGCATGCGAAGGGCGGCGGCGAAGGCCCGCCGCTCGGGATGAGGACGCATCGAGCACTACTCCTGCGTCGTGCCGGCCGTTACGGTGGCGTGGCCGTTGCGAGAGACGCTCTTGCCGAGTTGTTCGCGAATCTTCGCCTCGATCTCGCTTGCCAGATCGGCGTGCTCTTCAAGAAAGGCTTTTGCGTTCTCGCGGCCCTGTCCGATACGCTGATCGCCGTAGGTGTACCAAGAGCCGCTCTTGCCGACGACGTTCTGATCGAGAGCGACGTCGAGGATCGAGCCCATCTTTGAGATCCCGTGACCGTACGTGATGTCGAACTCGGCTTGGCGGAACGGCGGCGCGACTTTGTTCTTGACGACCTTCACACGCGTGCGCGAACCGACGACGTCTTGCCCGACTTTGATCTGCTCCAACTTGCGTACGTCGAGGCGCACCGTGGCATAGAACTTCAGCGCGCGTCCGCCCGAGGTGGTTTCGGGGTTGCCGAACATGACGCCGACCTTCTCGCGTAACTGGTTGATAAAAATCATAACCGTCTTACTTCGGGAGATTGCTGCCGTGAGCTTGCGGAGCGCCTGCGACATGAGACGCGCTTGCAAGCCGACGTGAGCATCGCCCATGTCGCCCTCGAGCTCGGCCTTCGTGACCAGCGCTGCAACGGAGTCGATGACGATGACGTCGACCGCATTGCTGCGCGTGAGCATCTCGGCGATCTCCAGTGCCTGCTCGCCGGTGTCGGGTTGCGAGACGAGGAGGCTCTCGAGGTCGATGCCGAGTGCCGCTGCGTAGTTGGGGTCGAGCGCGTGTTCGACGTCGACGAAAGCGGCGGTCCCACCGTTCTTCTGCGCTTCGGCAATTGCGTGCAGCGCAAGCGTCGTTTTACCGCTCGACTCGGGACCGTAGATCTCGACGATGCGTCCGCGCGGAAAGCCTCCGACGCCGAGCGCGAGATCGAGTGCGATTGAACCGGTCGGCACGATCTCGACCGCCATCCGTTCTTGAAAATCTCCCATGCGCATGATCGAGCCTTTGCCGAACTGCCGCTCGATCTGTGCGAGGGCGTTGGCAAGGGCTACTTGCCGTTCGTCTTGCGACATCGCTTCCTACTCCATTTCGTGTGCGTGATAGTGCACTATCACGCTATCCGCATGCGGTGCCAACTGGCTGGCTCTTCCTTTTTCCTTGGAGGCACCACGTCTGAGGCGGCAGGTTCCCTTCCGTCGAATCGAACTCCTGTTCGCCCCGGACTATTCCAAAGGGCTCTCCTCGAAGAGCATCGTGATAAACGGTCCGGGCTCAAACGGCTGCAGATCGTCCGGCCCCTCCCCGACGCCGATGAATTTGATCGGGATTTCGAGCTCCTCGACGATTGCGACGAGCACGCCCCCTTTTGCCGTGGAGTCGAGCTTTGTGACGATGGCGCCGGTGAGCGGAGCGGCTTCGTGAAAGAGCCGCGCTTGCGAGATGGCGTTCTGCCCCGTCGTGCCGTCGAGCACGAGCAGGGTCTCCGCCGGCGCGGTGCCCAGCTCCCGTTCGATGACGTGGCGAATTTTCTTGAGCTCCTCCATGAGATTCGACTTTGTCTGCAGCCGCCCGGCCGTATCGACGATGACGACGTCGCATCCACGCGCTCTACCAGCCTTGACGCCGTCGAAGGCGACTGCGGCCGGATCGGCCCCCTCGGCACCGCGAACGAACTCGCTCCCCGTGCGATCCGCCCAGACTGCCAACTGCTCTGCCGCCGCGGCGCGAAACGTATCGCCTGCAACCAAAACGACGCGCTTGCGCTGCGCGCGCATACGTCGTGCCAGTTTGCCGATCGTCGTCGTCTTTCCGCTTCCGTTCACGCCGACGACGAGGATGACCGACGGGTTCGCTCGCACGTCGAGTGCGGCGCCATCGAGCGACAGAAAGTGCTCGACGTCTTTGCGAAAGCGCGCTATCGCCTGATCGCCGGTCGCCCAGGCTTCTTGCGTTGCTACGGTCTTGAGGCCTCGTACGATTTTCTCGGTCGTCGGAACGCCGAAATCAGCTGCGACGAGCGTGTCTTCGAGGTCCTCCCAAAAAGAAGAATCGAGCGGGCGCCCCTCGCGCCCCAGCGTACGCAGACCCGCAAAGCCGTCGCGAGCGCGATGCAGCGTCTGCTTCAGCCGCGAGAGAAAGCTCACGCGGCTTCTCTAGGAGCCTTTAGGGTTATGGCACATTCCCGTCTTTGAGCCGCATTTTATCCGAATACTTCGTTGCTCATCGGTCATGAAGCTACGGCTTCACTCCCTCTTCGCGCCTCGCCTCCGAATAAAATGCGGCACCAAATCCGAAAACGTCCATAACCCTACAGGCTCCTAGATTACCGCGGTGTCTGAGCCCTTGTTCACGCGGTCGTATCGGTTGCTGTAGCGGATAACGCGGGCCGGACAGCCGACGGCGAGCGCGTACGGCGGTATATCTTCCACGACGACGGCGCCGGCACCGATCATCGCGTGGTGGCCGATGCGCACGCCGGGCACGATCTGGGCGCCCGAACAGACAAGGACGTGGTCCTCGATGACGACCGGCGCAAAATTGAACTGCAGCGGGCCGAGCGCTTGCGTGCGAGCGGGATCGACTTGGCGCGCTTCGTGCGCCGTAACGCTCACGTGCACGCCGAGATGGACGTTGTTGCCGATCGTGACGCCGCCTGCTCCCCAGATCACGGCGTACGGGCCGATCTCGACGTTGTCCCCCATACGAATGTAGCCGCGTCCTTCGTTCATATTGCCGGGGTTGAGGTAGGCGCGCCGATCGAGAAAGAGACCGCGCCCCGCTTGGATGCGCTCCGTGCCGTAAAGGAGGACGCCTTCACCGAGCACTGCGTCTGGGTGCGCTCGCCGGAACCGCAGCTCCTCACGCGCCAGAGCGAGCTTGCTGCGAACGTGGCCGAGCAGGACGTGGGAGAGGCGAAGCATGTGACGCTATGAGCGTATTCCACCTGTCGCCGGCACGACAGGGGCACTTGTCCCAGCGAGGAGGCCTTTGTGGGGCGCTGCGTCCCGGCGCAGCCGGAAGCGGAGGCTCTGCTGCCTTGCTCACAGTATGAATGAGGAATGATGAACCGAGCTTTGCGCGGCTGCGCGTTGCTGCTTCCCGTACTCATGGCCTTCGCGTTGCCGGCGAGAGCAGCGCTGGATTTTAGCGGGCTGACGTATCGCGGCATCGGACCTGCGATCGCAGGCGGCCGGACGACGTCAGTCGTCGGCAGTGATGCCGACCCGAAGATCTACTATGCCGGGGGTGCGGGTGGCGGCGTCTTCAAGAGCGTTGACGGCGGTGCGAGCTGGACGCCGGTGTTCGATAGCGAGCCCGTGGCTCCGATTGGGGCGATCGCCGTCGCTCCGCATGACCCGGACGACGTGTGGGTGGGAACAGGCGAGGCCAATCCCCGCAACGACGTGGAGCAGGGTGACGGCATGTGGCACTCGACCGACGGTGGAAAGACATGGCGGCACATGGGCTTGCGCGCTGCCGGGTCCATCTCCGCGATCTCCATCGATCCGCGCGATCCGCGGCGTATTGTCGTCGCAGCGCTCGGGAACATCTTCCGCGACAATATGATGCGCGGCATTTTCGTTACGAACGATGCCGGCGCTCACTGGAAGCGCGCGCTCTATGTCAACTCCGGAATCGGCGCTTCGGACGTCGTACGCATGCCGGACCACCCGAGCACGCTCTTCGCCGGCATGTACTACCTGCGGCGCACGCCGTGGACGATGATCAGCGGCGGATACGGCGGCGGCATTTGGCGCTCGGACGACAACGGCACGACTTGGCACAAACTCGCCGGCCACGGACTTCCGGGCGGCCCCATCGGTCGCATCGGCCTCGCCGCCGGAACGCACGGCCGGGTATACGCCGACATGCAGTCGCGTGCAGGCACGCTTTGGCGCTCCGACGACGGCGGCGCGACCTGGCGCATGATGCCGAACAACGCGCTCGTCGGCGCACGACGCTTCTACTTCTCGAGCATTACGGTCGATCCGGCGAACAACGACAAGCTCATCAGCGTCGGGCTCATCTTGTCGATGACGACGAACGGCGGTAAGAGCTTTCACGCGATCGCCCAGAATGCTGGCTGGGACTACCATGCGGTTTGGTGGTCGCACGACGGGACGCGCATCGCCGTCGGAAGCGACGAAGGCGCCGTCATGTCGAAAACGGGCGGCAAAACGTGGATTCAGCCGTACGATCTGCCCTTCGAGCAGCCGTATCATGTGGCGTTCGACGACATGCTGCCCAACTATCACGTTTGCATCGGTCTCCAAGACGACAACTCGTGGTGCGGCTGGGCGAACAGCCCGAGCGGCATCGGGGTACTCGGTCGCGACTGGTTCCAATTCGCCGGCGGCGACGGGATGTGGGCGATGTACGATCCGCTCGATCATCACGACATTTGGACGACGTCCACCTCGAGCGACACGGGCCAGGTCTTTCTCTACAACACGCGATCGCACGAAGTGAGCGATGTCTCGCCCGACGCGGAGAGCAACGGCGACATGCCGGCCGACATGCTGCACTATCGCTTCAACTGGGATACACCCCTGGCGTTCACGTCGAGCGGTGCCGCCCTCGTCGGAGGGAACGTCGTCTTCGAAAGCGCGGATCGCGGCGCGCACTGGAGCGTCATCAGTCCGGACCTCACGCGTAACGTTCGCGCTCATCAACGCATTCCTGGTGGGCCGGTCGATGCCGACATGTCAGGGGCCGAGACAGCCGACAACATTCTCGACATCGAAACGTCGCCGATCGATTCGTCGCTCTACTGGGTGGGCACCGACGACGGCCTCGTGCAGATGACGCGCGACGCCGGTGCCCACTGGGAGAACGTCACGCCGGCTATCTTTCCTCACTGGGGACGCGTCGCGACGGTATCGCCGGGTCGCTTCTCGGCGGGGACGGCTTTTGCGGCGGTCGACGATCACATGCTCGGTGACGATGTCCCGCATCTCTTTGAGACGACGGATTACGGCGCGCACTGGCGCTCGATCGACGGAAATATGCCGCACGATCTCTACGTGCGCGTCGTGAGGCAAGATATCGTCAATCCGAATCTGCTTTACGCGGGTACCCAGCGCGGTGTCTGGGCGTCGTGGGACGGCGGACGGCAATGGCAGTCGTTGCGACTCAACATGCCGGCAACGGCGATTTACGACATTGAGATTCAACCACACTTCGACGATCTTCTCGTTGCGGCTCATGGACGCGGCGTCTGGATCCTCGACGACATCGTACCCCTGCAGCACCCTGCAAACCCGGCTCGCTTCACGATGTTCCCGATTCGTGATACGTACCGGTGGTATCCACTCGCTCCCGTCAACGCATTCAGTAAGGGAATGCCGGCCAACGAGTTCGTCGGCCCGAACGTCGACTACGGAGCGCTCATCACCTACTGGCTGCCGCGCAAGGAGCGCCACGTCGCGATCGAGATTCTCGATGCAAACGGGCATCCGATTCGTCACCTGAGCGGCAAAAACGTCACCGGCAAAGCCGGACTCAATCGCATCGCGTGGGATCTTACCGAAAACCCGCCGACCAAATGGCACGGTACGTACAAGCAGAACCAAGAGCCTGGTGGCGGCGTCGACGTCGTCCCCGGAACGTACACGGTGCGAGTGCGAGCTGGTGGGATGACGCAGCAGGCCGCCGTCGTCGTCAAGGAAGACCCGCGCGACGACCTGACGCTCGCGCAAGTTCAAGCGCATCACGACCTGCTCGTGCAGATCGTCGACGAGCTGAGCAGCGTCGACACGATGCTCAACTCGATCGACGGCCGCCTGAAGCACGCCTCACCATCGTTGCGTGCGCGCCTGCTCGCGTTCCGCCGGCTTCTCACCTACGATCCGCGCAACGTCGAAGATCTCGGCGGTCCCGCAGGCTTGCGGGAGAAGCTCTTGGATCTCTACGGTCGCGTTGGAATGTCGTTCGAGCCGGCCTCACAGGCGGAAATCGACACCGCGGCGGCAGATCGCGCGGGCTACCTGCGGCTCGCAGCCGAGTGGAGGACCCTATGACCCGGTTTTGCGGGCGTATTTGCGGCGGACGGTCGGATCTTCTGCGCGGTAGCCGAGTTCGCGACGCAACTCTGCCAGCCGCTTGCGCAGATGAATGACGGCTTGTGCGTGAATCTGCGAAACGCGTGATTCCGAGACGCCGAGTACCTCTTTGATATCTTTGAGCGTCTTGCCCTCGAAGTAGTAGAGCCTCACGACCCGGCGCTCTTGTGACGGAAGGTCGTCGACGGCAACGCTGAGTTCTTTGCGCACTTCTTGTTGCTCGATCTCGCCGACGACGTCGCCCGTTTCGTCGCGCAGCGTGTCCGCGAGCGATATCTCATGACCTTTGTCCCCCGGAAGGGACTCCTCGAGCGAGACGATGGCCGTTCCGCGCACGCGGTGCACGAGCGCAGCGAACGCCTTCGCGTCCAGGCCCATACGTTCCGCGAGCTCTTCGTCCGTGGGCGCGCGTCCGAGCTCCGCCTCGAGCTCTTGATGCGCGCGCTCGAGTTCGCGCGCGCGCTGGCGAACGGCGCGCGGAACCCAATCGAGCGAGCGCAACGCGTCGAGTATCGCGCCGTTGATGCGCGTGATCGCGTACGTCTCGAACTTCACCCCGCGCGCATCGTCGTACTTTTCGATCGCGTCGAGCAGGCCGAGCACGCCGTCATTGATGAGATCGCTCAACTCCACGTTCGGTGGAAGACTCACGGAGATGCGGCCCGCAACATACTTCACAAGGTGCAGGTACTTGTGGACGATCTCTTCACGCGAGAGCTCGACCCCGCTAATTACGTACGGCATAGTCCGCAGAGTATCTCCGGTATCTCAGACAATGGAGCAACGCGGTCGACCAAACCGGCGAGGGCCGCGGCCCGAGGCATACCGTAGACGACCGAGGTCGCTTCGTCCTGCCCGACGACGTAGCCGCCGCGCTCTTTGATCCGGCGTAGCCCGGCAGCTCCGTCTTGCCCCATGCCGGTGAGGATGACGCCGATGCTCGCGGCGCCGTAGGTCGCAGCCACTTCTCCAGCGAGCGCGTCGACGCTCGGCACGTGGAGTGATTCGCCGTCGGTACGAACGTGAAACGTCACGTCTGCGCCGTCGCGCCGAAGAACGAGTTGCTTACCGGCGGGCGCGACGGTCACAGCGCCCGGGTCGAGCCTCATACCGTCGGATCCCTCGCGGACCGGAATCTGTGACAGCCCGTTGAGTCGCGCCGCGAGCGCGCGCGTGAACCCCGCCGGCATGTGCTGAACGACGAGCACCGTCGCCGGAAATCCATGCGGAAGCGCAGGGAGTATCTGCGCGAGCGCAACCGGGCCGCCCGTCGACGCGCCGATCGCGACACACTCGTACGAAGCCGCCCCGAGCCCCTTATACGCCGCTTCCGCAAGCGTGACGCGGCTCGCAGGAACCGCGCTCGGTGCAACGCGTGGATGCGCGCGCCGCGCGCAGCCGCGCACCTTCGCCACGAGGTCTTGCGCGACGTCGTCGATGTTTGCGTATGCCGAGTGCGGTTTTGCGATGAAATCCACCGCACCGAGCTCGAGCGCTCGGAACGTCGTTTCCGCGCCCTCTTTCGTGAGCGCGCTCACCATGATGATCGGGATGTGGGCTCGCGCGACGATACGCCGAACAGCTTCCAGGCCGTCGACCCCGGGCATCTCCACGTCCATCGTCACGACGTCGGGCCGCAGCGCGAAAGCCTTGTTCACCGCCTCGTCGCCGTTGCGCGCCGTGGCCACGACAGCGATGTCAGCGTGCGCCACGAGCATAGCGGATAACGCACGCCGCATAAATGCGGAGTCGTCTACGACCAAGACCTGAATCGGATCGGCCATGACCTTGCCGCTCGTACTTGGCTACGGGCGAGAAAGCTGCCTGTCGTTAGGAGCCTACACGGGGAGCCTGGGCTTCTTAGAGGCTCTTAGGCACTCTTTGCGAGGAAGCGCGCCATCTGTGCGTACAGAAAGACGCGGTCCCGCACCGTCCGCCGGTTCCCTTCGGCGTGCAGCACCTCTGGAAGATGCGGCGTCGCCGCAAGCTGCTCGAAGAGCACGCCGAAGCGCTCGGGCTTGCGCTCCAAGAAGTGCATGAGCTTCACACGATGCTGCAGACGCTTCACGAAACGCGAGCGAACCGCATGCGCGTAGCGCCTCGTCGCTGCCCGGGGGTCGTTCCGATGACGGTGCAGTGCGTCGGCGAAGAGTCTCCCGGACAGAGCCGCTTCGTAGATACCTTCGCCGTTCGTGGCGTCGACGAAGCCTGCGGCGGTGCCGCCGACCGCAGCGCCCTCGTGCCTCAAAACGTCGCGCGGCGCCTCCATGTAGAGCAGGTGTCCTTCGGTCTTGACTGCGCGCACGGCCGATGCGG
The DNA here is from genome assembly GCA_027315245.1 of Vulcanimicrobiota bacterium. Classification (GTDB taxonomy): domain Bacteria; phylum Vulcanimicrobiota; class Vulcanimicrobiia; order Vulcanimicrobiales; family Vulcanimicrobiaceae; genus Tyrphobacter. The sequence continues at coordinate 10,455 of DAHUYK010000129.1, forward strand.
GATAGAGACGCGCAGCGACGCGCTGCGTGAACGCATCGAGCTCCTGCCGTAGGGAATGACCTTCCATCTTGCCGACGACGCCCAATCCGATCGCGAGGTGGTCTTTTTTGGGAAACATCCAGCCGACGACCTGACGGCCTTCCTGGCCGAGATAGTAGTGCATCTCGAGGCTCTCGTAGGCGATCGGTGCCGCAGGCTGCTCGAGGTAGACGCGGTACTGCAACGTCGTCATGAGGCCGCTACGCCAGCGCGCATAGCCAAGCGGCGTCGACTCCAATACGGCCGTGGAGCCCTGCGCAAAGAAAAGCGCGTGTGCCGCGATCTCCTTGCGCGTGCCTCCTGCGAGGTCGGCATACGTCGCGACGATGGAGTCTCGCTCGAACCGCACGTCTCGGAAGAGCATTCGCGTGCGAATGTCCGCGCCTTCCGCCAGCGCAAGCTGCGCGATGGCGCCGTCGAGCTCTTCCCGCGTCGTCGTGTGCCCGGGTCCGAACCGCAGTGCGTGTTCGACGCCGCGCGCATCGAAGAGCGCCAGACGCGGCGTGTCACAGTGGACGATGTCGCGCGAAAGGTCGAAGTCGCTGCAGAATCCAGGCCGCAGACCTGCCGCGCAGACGCGCTTCGCCCCGATCACGGCATCCTTTTCCAACACGATCGTCTGCACGCCCGCCCGCGCCGCCTCGCGTGCGGCCGGGGCGCCCGCGGGCCCGCAGCCGATGACGAGCAGTTCCGTTCTCTCCACGCTCACGTTCTTTCTGCGAAAGGACTCCCTCTCCGGCCTATCGTAGGCACCGCCGGTGACTCCTGAACAAGCAATTCTTGCCGGGCTGGTCGGCGGTATTCTGGCCCTGGGCTATGGCATCGCGCTCATCTTTTGGGTTTTGCGCCAACCCGCCGGCGATACGCGGATGCAAGAGATCGCCGGCGCGATTCAAGAGGGCGCCATGGCCTTCTTACAGCGCCAGTATCGTACCATCGGCATCGTTGCGCTCTGCCTTGCCGTCATCATCTACTTCATCCCCACGCTGGGATGGCAGCCGGCCGTTGGCTTTCTCATCGGCGCCGTGCTTTCGGGTGCAGCTGGCTTCATCGGTATGCTCATCTCCGTTCGTGCAAACGTACGCACTGCCCAGGCGGCGCGCTCCGGCTTGAAGTCAGCGCTCAGCGTTGCCTTCCGCGGCGGCGCCGTCACGGGGATGCTCGTCGTTGGACTCGGCCTTCTCGCAGTCTCGGGCTACTATTGGATCTTACTTGGGGTCAATCACGGCGACACATCGGCATCGCTCGCGGCGATGGTCGGGCTTGCCTTCGGCTGTTCGTTGATTTCGGTCTTCGCGCGCCTGGGCGGCGGCATCTACACGAAGGCAGCCGACGTCGGAGCAGATCTCGTCGGCAAGGTCGAAGCAGGTATCCCCGAAGACGATCCACGCAATCCGGCAGTCATCGCCGACAACGTCGGCGACAACGTCGGCGACTGCGCCGGCATGGCGGCGGATCTTTTCGAGACCTACTGCGTGACGACGGTGGCCGCGATGCTGCTGGGCCATCTCGTCTTCGGCAATCTTCCAGGCGCGACAACGTTCCCGCTTCTTCTCGGTGCGGTCTCCATCGTTGCCTCGATCATCGGGACGTTCTTCGTCGGCATCGGAAACGTGCGCAAGAGCACGATTATGGGAGCGCTGTACAGCGGCATGATCGTGGCAGGTCTCCTCGCACTCGCCGGTTTTTGGTTCGTCACGCGCAGCGTCTTCGACGGAACCGCTATCTCGCCTGAGAAGATATTCCTCTGCGCGCTCGTCGGCATCGCCGTCACCGGCGCGATCACATGGATCACCGAGTATTTCACCGGCACACAGTTCAAACCAGTGCAGCTCATCGCAAAATCGTCGACAACCGGTCATGCAACGAACATCATTGCCGGGCTCGCCGTCTCGATGCAGGGCACCGCGCTCCCGGCAATCGTCATCGTCGCCGGAATCCTCGTCAGCTACGCGCTCGCTACAGTGTACGGCGTCGGCATTGCCGTCATGGCGATGCTTTCGATGGCCGGCATCATCGTTGCGATCGACTCGTTCGGCCCAATCACCGACAATGCCGGCGGTATCGCCGAGATGGCGAAGATGCCGCAAGAAGTGCGCGACGTCACGGACCCGCTCGACGCGGTAGGCAATACCACGAAAGCGGTGACGAAGGGTTATGCCATCGGCTCTGCGGCGCTCGCGGCGATCGTGCTCTTCGCGTCCTTCATCCAGGAACTCGTGCAGCGAGGCTGCCCGGGAGGCGGTGCCGCCTGCGCGCAGGCCGTCTCGAACCTCTTCGTCATCAACTATCCCTTCGTGCTCACGGGCCTCTTCATCGGAGGTCTGCTGCCCTATCTTTTTGCGTCGCTCGCCATGCTCGCCGTCGGTCGCGCGGGTGGTTCCGTCGTCGAAGAAGTGCGCCGGCAGTTCCGCGAGATTCCCGGCATCATGGAAGGCACCGCCAAGCCAGACTACGGCACAACCGTCGACATCGTGACGCGTGCCGCGCTGCGGGAAATGATCTTGCCTGCCCTCATTCCGGTCCTCGTCCCAGTGCTCGTGATCGCGCTCACCGCTCTCCATGTCCTTACGGCGGACGCCGGAAAACAGATGATGGGCGGCATCCTCGTCGGCGCGATCGTTACGGGCCTCTTCGTCGCGATCTCGATGACGACGGGCGGCGGCGCCTGGGACAATGCCAAGAAGTACATCGAAGACGGCAACTACGGAGGAAAGGGCTCCGTTGCACATGCAGCAGCCGTAACGGGCGACACCGTGGGCGACCCCTACAAAGATACCGCAGGCCCCGCGATCAATCCGATGATCAAGGTGCTCAATATCGTCGCGCTCTTGCTCGTGGCGTTCCTAGCGCGCTAACGCCGCTGCGCGCGCGTTGTCATCCTTCAGCGTCGCGAGCGAAGCGCGTTGTCATCCTGAGCGTAGCGAGCGAAGCGAGCGGAGTCGAAGGACGAAACACTCAAACCCATGCGCCGAGCAGATTTGTTACCAGCCGCCGGAGGCGCCGCCTCCGCCAAATCCCCCGCCGCCCGCTGAGAAGCCGCCGCCGAAACCCCCGCCACCAAAGCCGCCTCCGCCGAAACCGCCGAAGAACATCGGTGCAGCCCACAACATGCTCCCATGTCGCGTTCCGGACGAGATCCAGGTGTTGTGCCACGCCTTGGCTGCAGCGGTAGGCCCTTTCGTGAAGAGCGTCGTGACGTAGCGCACGCCGGCGATGAAAAAGAAGATGATGACGATCCAAAAGAAGCACAGAAACACGATGATCGGCATCCAGAAGCCCGAGAGCCCGCCGCTCGCGCCCTGTCCGCCGGCGCTCTCTTGCGGCCCCGTCACCGTGTGGCCGATCTGCGACGCATATGAAGGCGTGATCGTCGTAAGGATGTGATCGACACCGCTTTGGACGGCTGCGTCTACATCTCCGGCGCGCATCTGAGGCTCGATGTCGTTCTCAAGAATCCAGAACGACTGCGCGTCGGTGAGATACGGCTCCAGGCCATAGCCGACTTCGATCCGGAGCCGGTGATCCTTCATCATGATGAACAGCACTGCGCCGTCGTCGTGATGCGCTCGTCCGATGCCCCACCGCTCGGCCGTGTCGACGGTCCACTGTTCGAAGGGCTCCCCGTTCGTGCTCGACCCAATATAGACGATGATTTGGTGGCCCGTCGCGCGCTCGTACTGCGCCAGTTCCGCATCGAGCGTCTGCACCGTCTGCGCAGAGAGCACGCCTTGCGTGTCGGTGACGAACGTCGTGGGAACCGGCGGACTCGGTACGGCAGTTGCCGTCGCTGCGGCAAGCAGAAGCGTTGCAAAGATCATGCGTGCGCCGGAAAGTGCGTGTGCAGTTCGCTTCCGATTCGTCCTACCGCGTAGAGGACGGCGTCGGTGACTTTTCCGCCGGCAAAGTACGGCTGCATCTCTGCGACGAGGTCCTGCCAGAACGCATCGCCGACGCGCTCGTGCAGCGCCTTATCACCCACTACGGCGTAGCGCCGAGCGCGCGGTGCAACGAGCACGAGCGCGACGTTACGCTCCTTGTGGCGATGGAGTCCCGCCTGCTCAAACTCTTCACGTGCACGCGCAAACGCATCGAGACCCCTATCGGGAACGACGCGCACGACGATGTGCCCGGTCGTATTCTCCTCGGCTTCGCGGATTGCGCGCTCTATGCGCGCGTGGGCCACACGTGTCATGGTGTTGAGAAGTTGACGTTCGGCACGTTCTGCGCACCCGCGGATGCCTGGAAGTACGGCCTGGACGCGAAGCGCGATCCGAAGAGGCCGACGACGAAGACGGTGGGCGCCGTTTGGATCCGCGTGTCGAAAGCCTGCGCGAGCAAGTTGTAGCGCCGGCGCTCCACCGCGATACGGTTCTCCGTTCCTTCGAGCTGCGCCTGAAGCGTGAGAAAATCTTGGTTCGCCTGCAGCTGCGGGTAGTTCTCGGTGACGGCGAGCAAGTGCGTGAGCGCCGTGCCGAGCGTATCCTGCGCGTGTTGGTACTGCGCGAAGGCCTGCGGGTTGCGCAGCGCGTTCTGCACGACCGCGGGCGAGATCTGCCCCACTTGAGCGCGCGCCTGTGCCACTGCGATGTACGTAGATTTTTCGAAGTTCGCCGCGCCCTTGACGGTGTTGACGAGATTGGGGATGAGATCGGCTCGCCGCTGGTACTGCGTCTGGACGTTTGCCCACTGCGCTTGCACCGCTTGATCCATTGCGACGAGCGAGTTGTACGTCCCTAAGATCCACAACACGACGATGACGGCGACCGCGAGAATCCCGACCCCGACCCAAAGCCCGTAAGAAGGGCGGCGCTGTTCCATGAGTCCTTACATGTCAAGGCGCGCCGAGGAATCCTTCCTCGGCTTAGGCCTGTCCGGCGGTGTGCTCCAGGCCGAGATACTTCTTGTAGATGACGTAATATGACGTTACCAGCATTGCAACCGCGAGCATGAGCAGCCCATCGCCCACCGGCAACGCGTACGGCGTGCCGCTGAAGGCGACGCGGAGTGCCGCGCGGATGGCAAAAGCGCCGAGCCAAATTGCGGCGACGATCCACGAGGGGCCCAGATACATGACGCCGGGCTTATCGGTCGCGCGCACGTTCGTATGCATACCGCGCAGGATTCCGAAGGGGATACCCGCGAGAGCGCCCGCGACGAGCGAAAGTGCAACGACGGACGGGGCCATCGCCGTTCCCGGATTCTGCTCCTCGCCCCAGATCGCGAAAGCCGTCATCGCGAGAAAGATGAGCGGCGCAAGCCACATGCGCGAGACGGTGATGCGCATGGGCCGCGAGTATCGAAAGATGAGCACCGCCGCTATCGCTGCATAGATAGCGAGTGACGTTACGAGCGTCTGGTGCGATTGCACTAACTAACGGATCTCGACCTTGGCGCCGGCTTCCTCGAGCTTCTTCTTGACGCTCTCGGCCTCGTCTTTGGCAACGCCTTCCTTCACCGGCTTGGGAGCGCTTTCGACGAACGCCTTGGCTTCGGTGAGGCCGAGATTCGTGATCTCGCGCACGGCCTTGATGACCTTGATCTTCTCCGGGCCTGCCTCGGCAAGCACGACGTCGAACTCGGTCTTCTCCGGAGCCGGTGCGGCTGCGCCGGCGGCGCCGCCTGCGGCGACTACTGCGACCGGAGCGGCCGCCGAGACGCCATACTTCTCTTCCAGCTGCTTGACGAGATCCGCGAGCTCCAGGACGGGGAGTTTGTCGATCTGTTCGATGAGATCTGCGAGTGCCATGTTCTTCCTTTTCTTTTGACGTTACGCTTCCGCGGCGAGCTTCTTCTCGCGCACGGCAGACAGGACGCGGACCAAACCGCTTTGATTGCCGGCCAGGACGGTCACGAGACCGCGCATCGGGCTTGCGAGCGAGCCAACGAGCTTGGCCAGCAGCTCGTGCCTCGAAGGGAGCGACGCGAGAACCCAGACCTGCTTCGCATCGACGAGGATCCCGTCGATGTACGCGACTTTCACGTTGACGTTTTTGACGGCGTCGCCAAACGACTTGAGGGCTTTTGCAGGCGAGACGGGATCGCCCGTTGCGAAAACGACACCGGTAGGACCGGCAAGAAACGCTCCGAGCTTTGAGGCAAGCTCGTCGCCGGCCGCAATGCGAAAGAGCGTATTCTTCACGACGGCGTACGCGCTTCCGTCTTTGCGCAACTCGCCGCGCAGCCGTGTGATCTCACCGACGGTGAGCCCGGTATAATCCGTGAGGATGAGATGCTTCGCACCGGCGATGCTCTCTCGCAAGTCGCTGATCGCGGCCTCTTTGCGTGCGGTCGGCATGCTCGCCCTCCCTAGAAAGTAAAAAACGCCCCTCCGATTCATCGAGGGGGCGCGGATGGAGCACGCCACAACGGCATGCCTCATGCGCTTCCTCGGCAGGTTCCCAATGGATTACGGCTGACGCCACCTGCGGTCTTCGGAGCCTCGCCTACGATAGGTTTTCCGTGTGCGTTTGTCAAGGCGTCCAGCCAAGGCTTCCAGCCAAGGCTCTTCGGAACAGCCGCTCGAAGCGTCCCGTCGTGCAGACGCTTCCTTCGCCTGCGGCCGAGGCATTGGAACGGCTCCTTGCCGGCAATGCCGTCGCCGTAGCCGGCTCTCCGCTGGCAGTACCGGACGAAGCGACGCGCGCCGCATTAGCGCAGCACCAAGAGCCCTTCGCGGTCATCGTCTCGTGCGTCGACTCTCGGGTCGTTCCCGAGTTGCTTTTCCATCAGAAACCCGGGAGTCTCATCGTCGCACGCGTCCCCGGCAACGGCCTCTACGATACCACCGTGGCGACCGTCGATTTCGCCGTCGGCGAGTTGCGCGTGCCGCTCGTCTTCGTGCTCGGTCACTCGCAATGCGGTGCCATGCAGCTCGCATTACGCACGATCGATCAACGGGGCGCCATGCCTACGGGTCTGCGCGGCGTCGTGCGCGCGCTCGCTCCGGCAATCAAGCGAACCCGTCAGGAGCGCGACGCACTCTCCACGGCGATAGCCGAGAACGTTCGGCTCGTCGCACCGGCACTGGCCCGGCGGTCACTCGCCCTGCGCACCGCGCTCAAAGCAAACGCCGCCGGGATCGCCGGCGGCGTTTACGATATCGCAAGCGGGAGTGTTACGCGGGTGCTTTGAGGCGGTTCGGGTCGACCTTTACGCCCGGTCCCATCGTCGACGTAAGCGTCACGCTGCGCAGGTAGGTCCCTTTTGCCGCGGCGGGCCGCGCACGTGCGATCGCGTCAAGCAGCGTCGTGACGTTCTCGAGCAACTGCTCTTCCTCGAAGCTTGCCTTACCGACGATCGTATGAATGATCGCGCTCTTGTCGATGCGGAACTCGACCTTGCCCGCCTTGATGTCGCGAATCGCGGCACCGATATTCGCCGAGACCGTCCCCGCCTTGGGGTTTGGCATCTTCGTGGCGAGAATGCGGCCGAGCTCCTTGCCGACCGATGCCATCATGTCGGGTGTGGCGACCGCGATATCGAAGTCCGTGAAACCGCCCTTGACCTTGTCGATGAGGTCCTGGTCGCCGATGATGTCGGCGCCGGCCTCCGTCGCCTCCTTCGCCTTGTCGCCTTTGGCAAAAGCAATCACCCGCACGACTTGGCCCGTGCCGTGCGGAAGCAGGACGGTGCCGCGAACGTTTTGATCGCTCTTCTTCGGATCGATGCCGAGGCGAATGTGCGCTTCAACGGTCTCGTTGAACTTCGCGTTCGCGTTCTTCTTCACGAGTGCAACCGCTTCGCCGGGCGGGAACTCCGTCTTGCGATCGTACTGCGTCACGAGGGTTCGCAGGCGCTTTCCATGCGTGCGCATCTATTCGACCTCAACGCCCATCGAACGCGCCGTACCGGCAATGATGTGCTTTGCAGCGTCGACGTCGTTCGCGTTGAGATCCGGCATCTTCACTTTGGCAATCTCTTCGAGCTGACGGTTCGTCAACTTGCCGACTTTATTGCGGTTGGGCTCTTTGCTGCCGGACTCGATCTTCGCGGCCTGCTTGATGAGAAACGATGCGGGCGGCGTCTTCGTGATGAACGTGAACGTACGATCATCGAATACGGTGATCTCGACGGGAATGATCATGCCGGCTTGCGCCGCGGTTCGCTCGTTGTACTGCTTGCAAAAATCCATGATGTTGAGGCTGTACGGTCCGAGCGCCGGCCCAATAGGCGGCGCTGGCGTCGCTTTGCCGGCAGGGATTTGCAGCCCGATTTTTCCTACGACCTTCTTAGCCATCTCGTTACACCTTCTCGACTTGGAAGAACTCTAGTTCGACGGGCGTCTCGCGGCCAAAGATCGAGATAAGCGCGCGCAGACGCTCCTTCTCGGGCGCAATGTCATCGACGATGCCCGTGAAATCGAAGAACGGCCCTGACGTCACCTTGACGCGATCGCCCTTTTTGAAGTCGATCTTGAGCTTGGGCGCTTCGATACCCATCTGCTTGAGAATCGTCTTGACTTCTTTCTCTTGCAGCGCGACCGGCTTTTCTCCCGGACCGGGGCTGCCGACGAAACCGGTGACGCCCTGCGTGTTGCGCACGACGAACCACGACTGATCGTCCATGATCATCTCGACGAGCACGTATCCCGGAAAAACCTTCTTCGGCGTGATCTTGCGTTTGCCGTCTTTGAACTCAACCTCGTCTTCCATCGGCACGAGCACGCGGAAAATCTTATCCTGCATGTTCATCGAATGGATCCGGCGTTCGAGGTTCGCCTTGACCTTGTTCTCGTATCCGGAGTACGTGTGAACGACGAACCAGTTCCGCCCGTCTTTCGCGGACGGCTGTTCCTGCGGCTCGAGCGCTTCCTGTGGCTCGAGCGCTTCCTGCGAGTCGAGCGCTTCCTGCGGATGTGCCTCGGGCGCGAAGATCTCACCGAACGGCGTCGCTTCCGGAGCGATGTGTTCCACTAGAGCCCTCCTCCCGACATCGGACGAATCCAATGGAAGAGCACTCCAAATGCCTGGTCGAGCGCCCACGTAAAGAGCCCGATGCCGATGACGAGCGCGATCGTCAGCACGGTCGCCGATATCCACTCTTCCCGAGTTGGCCAGGTGACGCGACGAAGTTCCGCCACGACTCCGCGAAAGAAGTCGCCGCCCCCAAGCGCGGACGCCCGCCGATTCGCGGTTGCGGCGCTCCGGCCCATCGCACTCTTCTTTTGTTCGCTCATACCATCACTACGTTCACTACGTTCTTTGGAAATGTTCCCTGGCAGGGCGGGCAGGACTTGAACCCGCAACCCGTCGCTTTGGAGGCGACCGCTCTACCAATTGAGCTACCGCCCTATAACCCCAAACGGCTTCGCCGTTCGTGGACCCCTTTGATGAAACAGCACTACGCCGCTTCGCGGCTCCGCGCCCCCACTGCGTGGGTCCCCAGAATCCGCAGCGTTTCCCCCTCTATCTCGTCTCGCGATGAGAACGGTGGCAACGGCAGAAGCGGCAATACTTGCTCAACTCGAGCCGATCTGTCGTCTTCTGCTTGTTCTTTTGCGTGTGGTAGTTCCGGCGCTTGCACTCCGTGCAGGCGAGGACGACCATCACTCGGTTTTCCTTCTTTGCCATTCTCTACAGCCCCATCGCAGGACATGAAAAACGGACCCCAGGTCCGTCCAGCACCCTATGCTACCATGCCGCCCTCGTCAGTGCAAGACAATGTTCCGGTTATGCCGGCGGCCCTCCGGAGGACCGGGTCGGCCCTGCTGAGCCGAAGCAGCCGCCAGAATCGCCGTACCCTTGCTTTCTTGGTTCTCGTCCCGTGGATTCATGCGCCCGGGCGGAATCGAACCGCCAGCCTTGGGCTTAGGAGTCCCCTGCTCTATCCAGTTTGAGCTACGGGCGCGCGCTGGCCACTGTAGATTGTATGCGGGCTCACGGCACTCGTCCTTTTCTACGGACCGGGGCTGTCAAATCCAGCCGGCCCGGTCGCCTTCGTCCTCGTCGCAACTTGAACGTCGTGATCCACGAACACCGTAAAGACTTGCTGGGTGTTCAGAGTTACGTCTCTTCCGCGCACGAAGTTATGGGCGAAAAGCCCAACTGGACCGAGCAAGACGTAACTCACTATGGTTGCCGTGCTGGCTGCGCCTCGCCGCTGACCGCTTTCGCTCGCATGGCTCGTGGGCGACAGCGCGATGCGGCCTCCGTCTTGACTGAAGACCCAATCGATGCTCAGTCCTAACTTTCCGCCATGACCGTTGCCGCCCGCATGATCGACCATCGTTACCGTCGCATGGCCTGGCGATCCCTCCGGGATCACGAGCCAGCCTCCGACATCGACCTCTCTGACGACACGCACCGCAACTTGATCGCCGACTTGAGCTGTGGCCGATGATATAGGCTCTGCAAGGGAGACCTGCACGATCGTTCCCCCGGGAACGAGTACGTCACCCGGCTGCGTTGCACGCGGCATGACCGGCCCGGTCGTCGCCGACCGAGCTGCCGGCGGCACAGGCGCCGCCGATGCGGGCGATGGCATGTGGAAGACGATACCGGCAACGCCAAGCACAAACGCAAGGCAACCGCACTTAAGAGCGAGCATGGGGACCTCCGTATTGCTTTGTTCTCTCTATCTACCCGCCGCTCCCTAGGAGTGGCACGCTCCTACGGCTGCCTCATTGTTCGCCAAAGAGCCCTCCGGAGCAGTCCCGAGTGGCTCTGCGCAGACGGCGCCATTCAGTTGAACACTCGTATGCATGAGCGATCGGACTTCGGTCCAGCAGTATTGGGAACGCCGGCTGCGGACGGGCGTCTCGCTCGCGACCGTCGGGTGGTGGAGCTTCGGCGAGGCTTTCAACCGCTGGATGTATCGTGTCAGGCGCCAGGTGTTCCTGCGCAACGTACGACCCCTCGTCGGACCTGAGGCGCGCGTGCTCGACGTCGGCTCGGGCAGCGGCTTCTATTTAGAGCGGTGGCGCGAACTCGGCGTCGCCTCGATCACTGCGTCAGATATGACCGCCGCCGCCGTCGCGGCTCTGCGCGAACGGTTCGACATGTCCGTCGAACAGCTCGACATCGGTGATCCGGACCTTAGGGCACAGCAGCGCTTCGACGCGATCTCCGTGATGGACGTGCTCTTTCACATCGTCGATGACGAACGGTACCGCACGAGCTTTCGGAACGCCGCGTCGCTTTTGGTCCCGGGCGGCCTGCTCATCTTCAGCGATAACTTTCTTCACGGCTGCACGCTACGCAGCCAGTATCAAGTGAGCCGCAGCATCAACGAGACGCTCTCGGCCCTCGACGATGCCGGCTTCGACGTCGTCACGCGCCGGCCGATCTTCGTCTTCATGAACACGCCGGTCGACAGCGATTCCACCGTCCTCCGAGCCTACTGGCGTGGGCTGCAGCGGGTGCTTCGCCGCGACCCGACGCACGGCAACGCGACGGGTGCTGCGCTCTACCTGCCCGAGTTGCTCATGGCCGCGCTTCTTCGCGAAGGCCCCTCGACGGAGCTCACGATCTGCAGGCGCCGCCGGTAGGCTGCCTAAATCGCGCTCGATGGACTACGCGCTGCTCGATGCGCAGCTGCGCGAGTTGCTCGCGGGCGAGAGCGACGCTCTCGCGAATGCAGCGAACTTCGCCGCCTTCGTCTTCCACGAGGTTCCCGACGTGAGCTGGGCCGGCTTCTACTATGCGGCCCCGCCGGGCGAGCTCGTCCTCGGGCCGTTCCAAGGGCGTCCCGCATGCACGCGGCTCCCCGCCGGACGCGGCGTCTGCGGTCGTGCGCTCCAAGCGCGCGAGACGCTCGTGGTCGACGACGTCGGCGCTTTCCAGGATCACATCGTCTGCGATCCGTCGGCCCTCTCTGAAATCGTCGTGCCGGTCCTGTGGGCCGATAACCCCTACGGCGTTTTCGATGTCGATAGCGCCTTGCCGGCGCGGTTTGGGCCGCTCGACCGGATAGGGATCGAGCGCCTCGTCCACACCTTCATGGAACTGGTTCCTCCCGCGCGCTCCTAAAGGGCAGTAGGCCAGGGAGGACTGCCTCCGTTTGGTGAACCGGCTCAACGGGAAATTATGACAACCTAAAGGTGCGGACGTACGCTTGCAGATAGCGAGCCGTAGGACGTTTGCATCGGAAAGCGGGGACCAGCGATGCTTGCTACGGCCGACGAAGCGATGCTGCGACTGGAACTCTCGATCGAAATTGCAACCGATGCCCGGCGGGCGTCCGAAGCGTTTTGGAAAGCGTGGCTCTGGCAATCGCGCGAAACCGACGGTCGCCCGAGCACGGAGTTCTGCTCGATTCTTGCGCAGCGCTTTCGCATCTCCAACGGTGAGGTGTGCAGAGAGTGGCTGGAGTGGTACGGCCTTCTCACGAGTTGGGAGCTCGCCGCTGCGCTCGTGGGGCGCGACGTGCGCTCGGTACCTGCGGTCTACGGCACCTCGCATCGCAGAGCATAAACGACCGCGATCAGTGGCCAGTACAAGAAATAGCTGACGAGCGACCGCGGCGCAAAGAACAGCACGATCGCGGGAGCCACGAACGGAAGCCATGCGCTCTTGCGTGGATAGCGCACGTATGCATACAAGCACACGAGAAACGACGATGCCCAGAGAACGATCATCATGCCGCGTGACGCAGGAAGCAGACGGCTTGCCATGAGCTGCACGATGCCCACGCCGAGCGGCAGCGGATGCGCCGTCAGCGGAGCGAGGATGCCATCGATCCACGCGGCAGCGTTCCAGAGAGCGAACGGAATGTTTGGCACGGCAAACGTCGCGACGAGGATTCCGATCGTTCTGCTGTAACGGCGAAGGTTCGATCTCGCATCCGTCATGCGCCACCAATGTACGAGCGCAAAGGGCACGACGAACCACGCGTCTTGCTTGAGCGCGCATGCCACGCCGAGCCAGAGCGCCGCCCACTCTGGCGACGACTCCCACAACGCGGCAACGGCGATCATCGGAAGAACCCAGACGATGTCGGTTCCGCCGCCCATGACGAAATAGAGAAACTCAGGGACGACGAGGACGATCAAGCCGACCGCCAAGCGGCTCTCGGGCGGTACGAATGCGTAGGCGAGGAGCAGCGCGGCGAAGAGCAACGCGAGATTGACCCATAGCATGTTCGCCACGTGCGCAGCCACGAACGGGACATAGACGAGAAACGCAAGCGCCGGATACGATTGCTCGGTGACGAGCGTCCCATGCCCCGTGACCGTGCGGTCCTTGGCCGGCACCGCAAACTGCGTCAGCGCGGGCCGCATGTCCGCAACGTAGGGATCGCGTTTCTGCAGCAAGAGTTGCGCCGAGTACTGGTCGTACGCCAGCGCGTCGTTCGAATAATGCTGCAGAATGTCCGTCGACATGCCGAGCACCGCCGCGCCGGCAAACAAACCGGCGAGGCAGAGTGCGGGATAGACGGTGGTCAACCATGGCCGCTCGGTGGCGAAGATGCCGCGCACGGCGACGAAGGCGATGACGTACGCGGCGACGCTCAGCAGCACGAGTGGGCGGTCGTGCGGCGCGCCGGCAATCCACGCTCGGTATCCGATGTCGACGAAAATCGTCGCCAGCACCGCTCCGCCGAGTTGATGCAGGCGCACGTACGTCACAGCACGGGCGCCGGCGCGCGGCGTGCGGCCTGCACGAGCGCCGCGGCCGTAGCGACCACGCCGAACCAGATCGGCGCTTTCACGAGCCAGATCGACCAGCCGTTCATGACCAAGTGCTTGCCGATGTATGCCGCCCACGACGCCTGCGGGAGGCTCGCGGGCAATGGCACAAGCGGCGCGACCGCGATGCTGCCGGTTCCCGCTGCAACCGCGATCGCACCAATGATTGAGAGCACGATGACGGCGACGAGGGCAACGCGCAATCCCCCGATCGTCTCGCGCGTCGTCGCGGCGCCGATCCAGCCCGAGACGAATGGTACGACGGCGAAGAAGCGCACGATCGAGAAGACGTACAGTACTGGAACTGCGAGGCTCACCGCAGCGGCGACACGCACCGGCGAGGGTCGCTGCGTCGACAGCCACATCGCGGCTGGAATCGCAAGAGCGATGTGGTCGAGGTGCAAGAACGGGCCACCGACGACGGCGAACGCGGGCGCTGCAAGAAACGCAACCTCGGGCCGGGAGCGCGCAAATGCGCTTCGAGCGTAGAGGAACGCTACGCCCAGCATGACGATCCAGCAGATGCGGCCGCCGAGCACCGCAATGCTAGGCGTCGCTCCGATGCGGTAGAGTACCCAGGAAAGGCTGTACTGCAAGACGCTCGGTAACTCTGAGAGCAGGTGGGCGGGAAGCACGACACGGAGATACTCGACGTTCCCGGCCAAGCCGAGCACTGCGAACGATAGCACGCCGAGCACGACTGCGGCCGCAATCGCCGGTATGGCGTAGCGGCGCCCGAGCGCGCACGCGGCGACGAAGACGGCGGCTCCGATCTGCGGCTCGGTGAACGTGAGCGCGACGCCAAGCGCGAGCGCCCACGGGATGCGCGAGCGCGCCGCCCACGCGCAGAGCGCGATGCCGAACAAAGCAATCGGTGGAAGTTCACCCACGGGGATGCAGACGGACAACAGCGTCAGCGAGAGCGCGACCCAGAGCACCCAGACGTCGCCTGCGCCCAGGCGCACGAAGAGCGCGACAGCGGCGGCAACGGCGGCGAGCAGCACCGCAAGCCACAGCGCACACGCTAGTGGAAACGGCAGCAACGAAAGCGGGACGAACGCCGCGATAACGTATCCGGGCAGCGGGGCAGGCAAGACTTCGCTGCGCTTCGTCACGAAAAGCGGGCGGGGCGCTCGTAAGGCTTCACACCGCGACATCGGCCCCGCTGCATACGGGTCGCCGCGTTGTGTGACTACGCGGCCGGCGCAGTAGAACGCTTTGAAGTCGCCCATGACGAAGTTGCCGTGCGCGCTGTTTGCGAAGGCGATGACGAGGGCGAGAACGACGAGCAGGAACGCCGCAGCCGGGCGAACCGCGTGTATCAGACGGTCTCCGGCGGGTGCGCGAACATCAAGCAGCGCCGGCAGTGAGCGTCGACGCAACGACGATGGGCAGCACGACGGTGACGCGGTTCCCCTCGCCGGTATGGACGACGTCGAAACGTTGGGCGAGCGCGCGAATCAAGAAGAGCCCGCGCCCGCTCTCCGCGAGCACGTCGGGCGGCTGAGAGCCGGTGCTCCGAAACGCCGCTCCACAATCATTCACGGTGAGCGTTGCCGCCTCCGCGCTCGTCTCGAGCACGATCTCGGCACGTCCAGGCGTGTGACGCGCGACGTTACTGAGCAGCTCTCCGACGATCGCTTCGGCCGCGGCGAAATCGGACGACGGCATGGCGTGCTCGCCCAGATTCCAGAGCAGCGCCCGTCGAACGCGATGCGCGGCCGCCTCGTCCTTTGCATCGAGAATCCATCGCTGACGGCGAGGCTCGCCTCGCGCTGCGCTGAGATCGGTCACGCCGACGAACAGCACGGCGGCGTCGTCGCGCGGCGTGACTGTGGAGAAGACGGACGCTTGAATTTGCTCGGCAATGTTCCCGCCTGCCGAGAACGCCTCAGAGACGATCACGGATTCGAGCGTTGCCATGCCCATGTCGTAGTCGTGTTCCGCCTCCACCATGCCGTCCGTGTAGAGGACGAGCGCCGAACCAAGGCTTAAGGACGCCGTAAACGCCGTGAAGTCGAAGCGGCGGTTGATGCCCAGCGCAATGCCGCCGCCTGGAAGCAGCATCGCATCCCGCTCAGGCGACACGAGAAACGGTGGAGGGTGGCCCGCCATCGCATAACGCAGCTCGCCGCTGCTGCGGTCGAGCACGCCGAAGAATGCCGTGACCATACGATGATTCTCCTGCGCACAGAGCGTGCGATTCACGCGGCGCAGAACCGACGCGGGGTCGGAGTCTTCTGCAGCGGCGATGCGAATCGCCTGACGAACGGCGCCCATCGCGGTCGCGGCATCGAGGTCGTGCCCGGCGACGTCGCCTACCCCGATGGCAACCTTTCGGTCCGAGAGTGCAAAGACGTCGTACCAGTCGCCGCCGATTTCGGCGCTCTTGGCAGCCGGCGCATACGCCGCCTCGATGCGCAACCCCGGTATCACCGGCAGCTCCTGCGGCAAGAGCGCCTGCTGCAGCCTCGACGCGACCTGGTGCTCGCGCTCGTATGCGCGCAGCAGTTCGTCTTTTTGCCCCAGCGCGCGACGGAGGCGCTGCGTCGTTTCGAAGAAGAGCCGATCCACGCGCCCGATCTCGTCGCCGCCCCCCATCGGTTCGACGTCGTCCCCGGCACCGAGCCGGCGCACGTTTGCAGCGAGGATCTCCAGACGCCGAACGAGGCGCATGCCAAAGCCCGTGATCGCGAGGAGCGTCGCTGCGATTCCCGCGACGCAGACGAGCAGCACCACGACGAGCGTCGCGCGCAGGCGGCGCGAGAACGGCGCAAGATCGGCCAGTGCGAGCGTGCGCTCGTCCTGATCGAAAACTGCCTTCGTCGTTTCGATTTCAGTGCCGAGGCGCTTCACGGCCGGCGTCTGCGCGTAGGAACGCGCCGCTGCCTTGTCGCCACCGCGAACGAACGTGGCGTACCTTTCGATCACCGCCATCCCCTGCGCCATCGCAGCGGCGTAGCGTTGGGCTGGAGGCCGCAGCACCGGCTGGGTGTCGATCCCCGCCAAGAACCGCCGCTCCAGCGCCGGAAACCCATCAGCCGCTCGGCGATACGACGCGAGGCTCGCGCCGTCGTGCGACTGCGTGTAATGCGTGATTTCGCGCGACGCGGCCGAAACCGTGGCGAGCAGCGCATCCGAGTTGCTCAGCGCCCGCGTCGCGACGCTCGACGCACTCGAGATGCGCTCCGCCTGACCCACGAGCCACGCGGAGAGCACCGCCAGGAGCACCAAGAAAAGGAGGGGCACCGCGCTCAGCAAGAGCGCCTGCATGCGAATCTGCGCGATTCGAGCCTGCATGATTACGTGGCGCTTTTCGGCCAGCAAGGGAGGAGCGCCTTCGATGACTTCTAGGGAAGGAAGCAAGAATGGATTCTTCGATCTCAACTGCCAGAGAGGTCCTCGCTCAGCTCTTCGGCGCTCCGTCATCATGGAGCTTTGGGGTGCGCCTCTGGGACGGCACCCGCATCGAGGGCGGGGGCACCGCGTTTGTGCTCGTGGTTGCCGAGCCGAGTTCCCTGCGCGCGGCATTTTCGCGTCCGGTCGATCTCTCTGCGGGGCGTGCCTTTGCGGCCGGCCTGCTCGAATGCGAAGGCGACGTCGAGGCTGCCGTCGATACGCTGCTGCGAGCGACCCATGCGCTGGACGCGCAGCGCCTGCTCAAACTCTGGCTGCTGCTGCGCCGACTTCCGCGACCGCAGCCGCCGCACGTGCGGGAGGCACGGCTGCGCGGAAGCCTCCATTCGCGAGACCGCGATCTCGCAGCAATCGGCTTTCACTACGATCAGCCGCTGTCATTCTACCGCGCGTTCCTCGACCGCAACCTCGTCTATTCGTGCGCGTACTACGATGACGGCGTCGATGCTCTGGAGGATGCGCAGACGGCAAAGCTCGACCACACGCTGCGCAAGCTGCGTCTGCGCGCGGGCGAACGGCTTCTCGACATCGGCTGCGGATGGGGTGCGCTCGTGATCCGCGCCGCGGAGCGTTTTGGTGCGCACGTCCTCGGCATCACGTTAAGCCGGACGCAATATGACGAAGGGAATCGCCGCATCGCGGCGGCCGGGCTCGAAGACCGCGCGCGTATCGAGTTGCGCGATTATCGCGACTTGGGTACCGAGGTCTTCGATAAGATTGCGAGCATCGGCATGTTCGAGCACGTCGGACGGTCGCGCTTCGCACAGTATTTCAAGAGCGCCTATCGCGCGCTGCGGCCAGGCGGGCTCTTTCTCAATCATGCGATTGCCGCCGAAGGCAACGATTCGCGTGGCCGTATTCCGGGCTTCATGGAGCGCTTTGTCTTTCCTGACGGCGAACTCGTGCGGATCGCGGAGGCACTCGGAGCCGCTCAGGATGCCGGCTTCGAAGTGCGCGACGTCGAAAACCTGCGCGAACACTATGTGCGCACGCTGCGCGCGTGGGTCTCAAACCTCGAGCGCAACCGCGATATAGCGATTGCCGCCGCCGGGGAACAGAGCTATCGAATATGGCGGCTCTACATGGCGGGCAGCGCGCAGGGATTTCGCACGCGACGCGTCGCCGTCTACCAATCACTGCTCACGCGAGAACGCGAAGCCGGTAGCGCAGGAGTTCCCGCCACGCGGCGGGACCTGTACGCGTGAGTCATCTCTTCACTCCCATCACGCTACGCGACCTCACCGTCGAGAATCGTATCGTCGTCTCGCCGATGTGTCAGTACTCGTGTCAAGACGGCAGCGCAAACGACTGGCACCTCGTGAATCTGGGGCATCTCGCCCTCAGCGGGCCGGGCCTCGTATTCTTCGAAGCGACCCACGTCAGCCCAGAGGGGCGCATCACGGATCGCGACCTCGGGTTGTACAGCGACGAGAACGAAGCGGGGATGGAGCGAGTCGTGCGCTTTCTCCGGCAATGGACGCGCAGCAAGGTGGGCGTGCAGCTTGCGCACGCAGGGCGCAAGGGTTCCACGCTGCCGCCATGGGAGGGAGGCGGCCCGGCTGCGGCCGCGCGCGCGTACCCAACCGTAGCGCCGAGTGCGCTTGCGTACGACGACGGCTGGCAGATTCCGCATGCGCTCGACGAGGCGGGCTTAGAAAAGGTTCGGTCGGATTTCGTTGCCGCAACGCGGCGGGCACAACGGCTTGACGTCGACGTCATCGAACTGCACTTTGCGCACGGCTATCTGGCGCACCAGTTTCTCTCACCGCTTTCGAACCACCGCACCGACGTGTACGGCACGAGCCTCGAAGGCCGCTTGCGCTTTCCGCTCGAGCTCTTCGATGCGGTGCGCGCGGCGTGGCCGCAGTCCAAGCCCCTCGGCGTTCGCATCTCGGCAACCGACTGGGTCGACGGCGGTTGGGACATCGGCGCATCGATCTCCTTCGTCGCCGCCCTCGGAGAGCGCGGCTGCGACTTCGTCGACGTTTCGAGCGGTGGTCTTTCGCCAAAGCAGCGCATCGAAACCGGCCCGGGCTACCAGGTGCCGTTCTCGGCGCGCATCAAACGTGAAACGGCAATGCCGACGATCGCCATCGGCGCCATCACCGACGCGGAACACGCCGAGCGCATCGTCGCGCAGGGCGATGCAGACCTCGTAGCGCTCGCACGCGGCTTCCTTCGATTTCCGCGCTGGACGTGGGATGCAGCCGACGCACTCGGCGGCAACGGCTTTGTGCCGAATCAGTACCTGCGAGGACGGCGTACGACGCGCGTCGGCGACGCAGCGAAGCGGGTAGGATAAGCCGTGGCACAACAATCGCCCGGCGCTCCGCCCAAGCCTCCGACGGAGCCGCGCCCTCGTTCCCCCTGGGGATCACTGTGGTGGGTGATCTTTGCCGTTCTTCTCGCGTGGAACTTCTTCGTGTTCTTCACGCCGCACGTCCAGACGCCGGCAATCGCGTACTCGACGTTTCTCGCACAAGTGCGCGCCGGCAACGTTGGCGCGGTGCACATCACGGGCGATCAGATCGCCGGAGCATACGTGCACCCGTACGCCCAACCCGTATCCGTCGTCCGTCACATCGATGCCATCTCGCAGCCTTCACCGGCTCCGAGCCCAAGCCCGCAGCCCAAGAGCGCAACGTTCCAGACGACGTTCCCCGCGACGCAAGGCGACCGCGGTCTTCTCCCGCTGCTCGAGCGCCATCGCGTGGTCGTCGAGGTTTCGACGACGACGACACCGTGGTTTTGGCAACTGCTCGGAAGTTGGGTCCCCGCGCTTCTCCTCTTCGGCGTCTTTTTCTGGCTCATCTCCAACGCAGCGCGAGGGCAGTCGGGGCTCATGAGCAGCTTCGGACGTGCCCGTGCTCGCCGGTATACGAGCGGATTGCAGAAGGTGACCTTCGACGATGTCGCATCCGCGAACGAAGCCAAGGCCGAGCTTCGAGAGGAGGTCGACTTTCTGCGTCATCCGCAGAAGTATCGAGAGATCGGTGCGCGCATTCCGCGTGGCGTGCTCCTCGTCGGGCCTCCGGGAACGGGCAAGACGCTCCTCGCGCGTGCGGTTGCGGGCGAAGCGGGCGCACCGTTTCTCAGCCTCAACGCTTCGGAGTTCGTCGAAATGTTCGTCGGCGTGGGAGCGAGCCGCGTGCGAGACCTCTTCAATCAAGCGAAAGCCGTCGCGCCGGCGATCGTCTTCATCGACGAACTCGACGCCGTCGGGCGCCGGCGCGGGGCGGGTATCGGAACCGTCAACGACGAGCGCGAACAGACACTCAATCAGCTTCTTGCGGAGCTCGACGGCTTCGATCCACGCTACGACATCATTATTCTCGCTGCGACAAACCGTCCCGACGTGCTCGATCCCGCGTTGCTGCGCCCCGGCCGCTTCGATCGCGAAGTCGTCGTCGATCTGCCCGACCGGCCCGGGCGAGAAGGCATCCTACAGATTCACACGCGCGGCCTCAAACTGGCGCCGGACGTAGACCTCGCAGCGATAGCGGCAGCGACGATCGGACTCAGCGGAGCAGACCTAGCAAACCTCTGCAACGAAGCGGCGCTCATCGCCGCGGGCAACGATCGGGGCACCGTCATGCAAGCAGACTTTGGGGAAGCGCACGACAAAATCCGACTTGGCGTCGCACATCCGCATCTCGTCGATGAACAAGAGCGCCGCATCGTCGCGTATCACGAGTCGGGACACGCGCTCGTCGCGTGGAGCACGCCTGCGGCGGACTCGGTGCAAAAGGTCTCGATCGTGCCTCGCGGGCGCACGCTCGGGCAGACCGAGCAGATACCAGGCGAGGAGCGCCATAATCTGAGCCGCGCATACCTCAGTTCGAAACTCGACGTGCTCTTGGGCGGCCGAACCGCAGAGGAGGTTGCGCTCGCAGAGGTCTCGACCGGTGCGGAAAGTGACCTCGTGCAGGCGACCGCACTCGCGCGGCGGATGGTCACGCGCTGGGGTATGGGCGATGTTGGGCTCATGGCCTTTCGCGCCGACGAGCAGCAGCCGTTTCTCGGATACGAGATGTCGCAAGGCCGCGATTACAGTGAAGCGACGGCGGCTCGGATCGATGGCGAAGTCGAGCGCCTTCTCGCCGAAGCGCACGAGCGCGTCCACGCCATTCTCTCCGGCGCACGTCAGAAACTCGAAACGCTCGTAGAAGCGCTCCTGCGCGAGGAGACCCTCGATGCAACAGCGCTCACGACGATCTTGGGCCCCCCGGCAGAGCGCAAACCGTCACCTAACCTCGTGCAGTAGTCCGAACTCCGCGGCACGGCAACGACGCGAGGACTCTTTACGCACTCTTGATGCCTGAACGTTCTCGCGCTGTGGCCGCCTAACGAGCTCGCGCCGTACACTAGAGCGGGGTGGCAATGAAGAGACTCGCAACGCTCAACCGGCTCTTCACGACGTTGATTTTCGTCATCGTTGGGAGCCTCACGTGCTACGGTTACGGTTCGCTCGTCCTCGACGCGTCGGTCGGCCGGAATGTGCAAGAGCAGTTCGCGCTGTACGACACGTATCGCAATCTCGACGATCGTTCGTTGAGCGGCGAGGTCCATGCGAACGTCGCATGGGCCGCACAGCCGACGAATGCCGCCTGGGCGCGCGCGCTTGCCACGCAACGCGCGTTCGACGCCTCGATCGCCTCACTGCGTCTGCGGGCTCCGCGCGGCGATCGAACGGCGATTGCCGCGCTGACCGACGCGCACCGCCGCGCTGTTGCTGCGGCCCGGCGCGTCATGGCGCTGCTCGCAGCGAAGCAAAGCACCGCCGCCAAGCGCGTCTACGACGGCAGCGTCCTTCCGTCGTATGAAGCATTGAGTCTTCGCATTGAGGAAGCCGCACACGTGCACGGCGCCCGGGCGAACGTGCTCGCGACGCGATGGGGCTCGCTTGAACGGCGTCTGCAGTTCGCAATGCTCGGTTTGGGCGTGCTCGGACTCGTCGTACTCACAGGGCTGACGTTTACGCTGCGCGCCTATCGTGCGCGTGCCGATGAAGCGACGGAGCGCGAACTGGAGCGGCTCGAGCGCGCAGCGCTCACTGACAGCCTCACGTCGCTCGGGAATCATCGTGCGTTTCGCGAGGACTTGCTCAAGGAGATTGCGCGTGCGCGAAGATACGGGCAGGCGCTTACGCTCGTCTTATTCGACGTCGACGATTTCAAGACACTCAACGATGCTCGGGGCCATGCCCACGGCGACGCCGTGCTCGTCGACACTGCAAACACGCTCGCACACACGCGCCGCGAAGACCGGTCGTATCGCATCGGCGGTGACGAGTTCGCGACGCTTCTCGTCGCAGCCAGCCATCATCGCGCGAAGATCATTCTCGACCGGTTACGCGAACGGCTGCGCCAGCGGCTCGGCAATGCAACGGTCTCCATTGGGTTCTGCGAGCTCGAGGGTGGATTCGACGAGCACGACCTCTACGAGCGCGCTGATGCGGCGCTGTACGCCGCCAAGCGCAACGGGCGCGACATGACGGTGGACTTTGCTGCCATCCGCGAGCACACGACGATCTTTCCGGTTCGAAAGGCCATTGCGTTGCAACACCTCTTGGAGCAGCGGGGCGTTGCGGTCCATTTTCAACCGATCTGGAGTCTAGCCTCACACGAGGTTCTCGGGTTCGAGGCGCTTGCACGACCGAATCCCCGGTTCGGCTTGGCAGGGCCGCACGAAGCGTTCGACATCGCCGAACGGCAACGGCGCGTTGCCGACCTCGACCGTCTCTGCGTCGAGCGGGCGTTCGAAGCTGCTGCGGGGCTTTCCGACAGACACGCGCTCTTCGTCAATCTCACCCCGGAGACGCTGGGGCAGCCGGATTTTCAGGCGCGCCGCCTTGCCGCCGCCGCGCGAGAACACGGCATTGCACCGCAGCAACTCGTCATCGAACTCACCGAACGGCGTATTACGGACACGAACGAGATGCTGCACCACGTCGCCGAGCTGCGCGAACTGGGTATGCTCATCGCGCTCGACGACACCGGGGCAGGCTTCTCCGGGCTCGAGATTCTCACGAAGTTCAGTTTCGACTACGTCAAGATCGACCGCTCGGTGGTCGTCGAAGCGATGGTGCACCGGCGCGCTTCCGGCGTGCTCGCCGGCATTATCTCCATCGCGCAGCAAGCGGGAAGTTTCGTCATCGCAGAGGGTATCGAGACGCCGCAACAGCTCTCGTTCTTGCACCGGCTCGCGCAAGGCGGCCAGGGACCGAGCGGCGTGCAAGGCTTTCTCTTAGGACGCCCACAGGCCGTCGCACCTAAGGACACTGCATTCGCGAGCTACCGTCGCCTACTTACGAAGCCTCTCACGCAGAGCGAGAGCGCCGCGAGCTAACGAAGAGGCGTGGAGCCGTCGGCGGGGATTGAACCCGCGGTCTCGTCCTTACCAAGGACGTGCTTTACCACTAAGCTACGACGGCAGATCGCCACTTTTACGGGCGCAGCGCGCCCTTCGCCTCCTCGCGCCGCAGGCGGCCGGTTTGCCTTGCCGAACCCAAGCCATACGAGAACTCGCCTGTGGGGGCTTCGGGCCATGCACCGTTTGCTTACTTTTTGCTCGTTGTTGTTCGTTTGCACGCCGCTCCTGCAAGCGCAGGCGAGTTCGCGTCTTGCGCCCGCAGACGAATATTTCGGGCGCATGCGCATGAGCGTGCTCGGCATCCGCAACGGCATCCACGACACGGCCCTGCGTATTGCGTACGACCCCCGCCGCGCGGCATTACAGCTCGGTGAGTGCCGCTGGCTCGAAGACGCAATCGAAGATTGGGGTACCAAGTATCCGCGCGACTCGTGGCTCGCGCAGAGCGCCCTCGACCTCGAGTATCTGTACGATCGTATTCATACGCACGCCAGCGCAACGCAAGCAAAGCAGTTTCTCGCGTGGGTGCACGCACACTACCGCGGCTCTCACCTCGAACGCGTCATGAGCGTCGCCGCACGATAGACGTGGAGCGGGCGGCGGGAATCGAACCCGCGCTGTCTGCTTGGAAGGCAGAAGCACTACCACTATGCAACGCCCGCATGAAGAGTTTGGGCAGGGCTGGATTCGAACCAGCGTAACGCTTTCGCGTGCCAGATTTACAGTCTGGTGCCATTAACCACTCGGCCACCTACCCACGATGAGTGCAAAAGAGCTCCTATGGGTACGCTGCGCCCGCGAAGGAGTCCTCGCACACGGCGCGGCCGCGCGAACGAGGCAGCGAGCCGGCGGTGGGGGTCGAACCCACGGCCCTTCGATTACAAATCGAAAGCTCTACCACTGAGCTACGCCGGCACGAACGGCACGGTACGCTTCCTTCTTCACGCGCGCGAGGCTCCCCGTCAATGGCAGAGCCGGCCTGGCGGCGAAAGAGCGCTGCGTGAAAGCGGTCGAGCGGAAGTGGAAGTCGGGAGCGGTGCTTGTCTGCGAGAAGTGCTATACGACGCGCATCCCGGACGAGACACCCGAAATCGCCGCTGCCATCGGCGATTTTCGGCTGCGCGATTGGCTCAAGGAACGCTGCCGTGAAGCGGGCTTTGGCAAGCGCGTGCGGGTCATGGGAACGACGTGCCAGGACGTCTGCGAAGTCGGGCGCGTGACCGTCACGATTCTTCCACTCTCAGACACTGCTCCGATGGAAACGTTCGCCGTCGACGCGCTGGAAGACCGAGAAGCGGTCTTCCAGCGCATCAGGGAGAGAGTATCGCCCTAGCGCTCCCTCGACTCCGGCGCGCCTTGTCGTCTCGAGCGGAGCGAGCGGAGCGAGCGCAGTCGAGAGAAGCGCCTCGGTGCGTTGCCCGCCGCGATCTCTCGACTCCGGCGCTTTGGGGTCCCTCGACTTCGCTTCGCTACGCTCGGGATGACAAGCGCTAATGCGCCGGCGCTCGGGATGACAGGGCTGTGCGCGGGGTCAACAACGCGAAAGAGCGTTATTGAAACTCGAACTCCGCGAGATTCTTTTCAATCTTGCGTTTGACGCGCTGCAGCGCGTTGTCGATCGACTTCACGTGACGGCCGAGGTCGCGCGCCATCTCCTGGTAACTTTTCCCCTCCAGGTACGATTCCAGCACCTGTGACTCCAGGTCCGAGAGATTCTGGCGGATCCGCTTGCGGATGTCGTCCGAGACCTCTGTGGTGACGACGAGTTCCTCGGGATCCGAGGTCTTCTGCGATGCCATGACATCGAGAAGCGTCCGCTCGCTGTCCTCGTCGTAGATCGGTTTGTTGAGCGAGATGTACTGATTGAGTGGAATGTGCTTCTGGCGAGTCGCCGTCTTGATGGCGGTAATGATCTGCCGTGTGATGCAAAGCTCGGCAAACGCGCGGAAGCTCGAGAGCTTATCGGCCTTGAAGTCGCGCACTGCCTTGTAAAGGCCGATCATCCCCTCTTGGATGATGTCTTCGCGATCCGCTCCGATGAGAAAGTAACTCTTCGCCTTTATGCGGACGAAGTTCTTGTACTTGTTGAGCAGGTACTCCATTGCGAGGTTGTCGCCAGTCTTAGCGATCGCGACAAGGTCCTCGTCGACCCGCTGCTGGTACTCGATTCCATCCGAGACGGGATGGGTGATTGCCATGATTCCTGTGTTGCCTCGTGGGAGGACTTGCCGCAAAAACCTAGGCCGGAGCCAAACGGACGCGGCATGTCCTTCTCAGTATAGAAGGATGCCCCTCCCGCCGTCAATCCTTCCCTTCCGAACCGGTGCTTCGTTGGCGAAGTGCCTCATAGAGCAACACGGCGGCAGCAACGGAGGCGTTCAGCGAAGCGAGCTGCCCCCGCATCGGTATGCACACCAGCATATCGCACTCTCGCTTGACTAGGGGGGCAAGGCCAGAACCCTCTGCTCCAATGACGACTGCCGCACCGGGCCGCAGATCGGCGCCGCTCATCGGCAGGGCCCCCGCGTCGGCATCCGCACCGGCGACGCGAATGCCTTCTTCGCGCAGCCGGCGGATTGTCTGCGAGATATTCGCCACGCGCACGATCGGAACGCGCGCCGCCGCGCCCGCCGCAGCCTTGCGCACCGTGGCGTTCACGCCCGCGGAGCGACGCTCCGGCAGAATGACCGCGTGTGCGCCCACGCATTCGGCCGTTCGTACAATTGCGCCGACATTGTGCGGGTCGGTCAGGTGATCGAGCAGCACGAAGAGCGCCGGCTCAGCCCGCCGTGCGTGCAACACCTCGTCGAGGCTCGCGTAGCCGAAGGGAGCTGCCATCGCCATGATCCCTTGATGTGCTTTGAACGGCAACCGTGCAAAGAACGCACGATCCTCGAAGCGTACGGCGACGCCGCGCTCCTTCGCCAGATCGAGCACGCGCCGCAGTGGCGGATCCTTCTTGCGGTCCCGCGCGACGTGAATCGCGCGCAGCACTTCCCGCGCATCGAGAGCTTCGCCGACGGCGTGAATGCCGTAGACGACGTCGTCGAAATCGAGCGGCGGCCGGCGCGGCGGCCTGCGGCCCATCAGTGGCCGCCGGTTTTTCGCCACTTCGGCCCCTCCGCCGTGTCGATGAGTTCGATACCGCGCTGCGCGAGTTCACGCCGCAGCTCGTCTGCCGTGGCCCAATCCTTCTCGGCGCGCGCGCGCTGGCGGCGTGCCACCATCGCAGCGATGTCGTCGTCGGCGGATGCCGCGTGCTCGAACGACGCCCGCTCTTCGTGCCAAGATTCGTTCGGCGCGATTCCCAGGATCGTCAGGGCTCGCGTGTAGTCGTCGAGCGCCGACGGTTGCATTGGGTTCACTGATATGCCGAGGCTGTCGGCAAACTGTATCACCCACCGTAGCGCCACGGCAGTGTGCATATCGTCGCCAAGCGCATTATCAACACGCGAGATGAGCCCCGTTTCGTCCTGAACAGACACGTTGACGTTGCCATAAAGGTTGAGAAGCAGCCTATACGCCTTCTTCAGCCGTTCGAGCACGACTCCGGCCGCGGCGATCGAGTCCTCCGTGAAGTTCATCACTTTGCGATAACCGGTCTGCAGAAAGAGCAGGCGAATCGCTTGAGGATCGTGCCGTTCGAGCAGTGCGGAGAGCGGCTCGAAGTTTCCGAGCGATTTCGACATCTTCTTGCTATCGAAGAGCAGCAGTCCGCCGTGCAGCCAGAGCTTGGCCATCGGCGGATGCGCCATGAGCGGCTCGCTCTGCGCGATCTCGTTTTCATGATGCGGAAAGATGAGGTCCGCGCCGCCCCCGTGCACGTCGAATCCGCTGCCCTGCGGATCGAGCAGCGCACGTGACATCGCCGAGCATTCGATGTGCCAGCCTGGGCGGCCGGCGGCATATCCTTCGAACGGCCACGACGGCTCACCGGGTTTGGCAAACTTCCATAGCGCGAAGTCGAGCGGATCTCGCTTGTACTCGCCGATTTCGATGCGCGCGCCCGCTTCGAGATCGTCGAGCCTCCGGCCGCTGAGCGCACCGTACGCCGGAAACGTGCGCACGGCGTAGTAGACGCCATCCTCGACAGCGTACGCGTTGCCGCGCTGGACGAGTGCCCGAATCATCTCCTGAATCTTCGGGACGTAATGCGTCGCATACGGCTCTTCGTCGGGCTCGCGCACGCCCAGGAGCCGCATCGAGTGTTTGAACGATGCGTAATGGCCGTCGACGATGCTGCGATACGACGTTCCGCGCTCGCGCGCCGCGGCAATGCTACGATCGTCGACGTCCGTCACGTTCTGCACGAACGTGACGTCGTATTCGCGGTACTCGAGATACCGCCGCAAGACGTCGAAAAACAGGAACGAGCGGGCATGCCCGAGGTGCGCCTCCCCCGATGGGGTCAGCCCGCAGACGTAGAGGCGCACCTCGCGCTCGCGCATCGGCTCGAGCGGCTCTACGGCGTGCGTCCGCGTGTTATACAGACGTGGAGGGTTCAGATCACCCACGACCACGCCTCCGTACGCGCCACTTCACGCGCGGGGATGCCGACGACCGTCGCGTCAGCCGGAACGTCGCGCACGACGACCGAACCCGCGCCGATGCGCGCACCGTCGCCCACGGAGATCGCTCCGAGTATTGCGGCCCCAACGCCCACGACGACGCTGCGCCCGAGCGTCGGATGACGCTTGCCTCGTGACAGGCTCGTGCCGCCGAGCGTCACGCCTTGATAGAGCGTGCACCCGTCACCGATTTCTGCCGTTTCACCGATGACGACGCCCATCCCATGATCGATGAAGACGCCGGCGCCGATGCGGGCTGCAGGATGGATCTCAATCCCGGTGAGAAAGCGCATCCAGTTCGAGAACAGACGCGGCAGCAGCGGCAGCCCCGCATTGTGCAACGCATGGATGACGCGGTGCCCGACGAGGGCATGAAAACCAGGATACGAGAGCACGACGTCGAGCGCGCCACGTGCTGCCGGGTCGCGTTCGAGCGCACCGCGCAGGTCCGCCCTCATCGTGCTGAGCAGGCTCACGCGTGCGCTTGCGACTCCACGAGTGCGACGGCATAGGCTGCGATGCCCGTGCCGTCGCCCGTGTATCCCATCTCTTCGCTCGTCTTCGCTTTGACGGAGACGCTCGCGAACGGGATCGCCAAACGCTGCGCCACGTTGCGCCGCATCCGCTCGATGTGCGGCGCAACCCGTGGGCGCTGCAGGACGATCGTCGCGTCGACGTTGGAGATTTCATAACCGGCGTCTCGCAACTCGGCCGCACAGCTCGCCAGCAGCATCATGGAGTCCGCGTTCTTCCAGCGTGCGTCGTCGTCGGGAAAGCGTCCGCCGAGATCGCCGAGCCCTGCCGCTCCCAGCAGCGCATCGGCAATCGCGTGAGCGAGCACGTCGGCATCGGAGTGTCCGAGCGGGCCTCGCTCGAACGGAATCGTGACGCCACCAAGGATGAAGCGCCTGCCCTCGACAAGACGATGCGCGTCGAATCCGTGTCCGACCCGCATCACAGCGCGCCGGCGCCTCCGGGGTCGTGTACGGTGATCGTCGCGGTTCCGTCCGCGAGCGGCACGAACGACGACTCGAAGTCGTGAAGGTGCTCCGCCGCAACATACGCTCGCACGACGCCGCCTCGCGGCAGATCTCGCTCGATCGCGTCGACACGTCCCCCATGTGCCTCGACGGCGCGGCAGATCGAGTCGACGTGTTCGAGGGCGGCAAAGACTTCGACGAGCAACGCGTCGCTGTCGGAGTATCCTTGCTGCAGGCGTTCGCGAAGGAGCGTCTCGGCGGGTGCAAGATCCTCCGGCACCGTTACCTTGAAGTTCGCATGGCGCGAGGGAACGACGACGACCTCCACGCCGGCGCGCTCCAGGAGTGCAGTGTCGTCCGTGGCGGCTTGCGTGTTTTCGTACGCCCTGCGAAAGTCCGCGAGCATCGCGAACTGCGGCGTTTGCGCGGCCCAAAGCGTCGCGCGGTCGAGCGTTCGCTCGACGCGCATGCTCTCGCGGTGCACGACTTTGATCGTGTCGACGACCCGCGCCGCGAGAACCGATCCGCGCCCCGGAGCGACGGCGCGCATCCCGGCGCGCACGCTCTGCGCCCGCACGAGCGGGCGGGCCCCGTCGTGGACGAGTACCGCCTCGACCTCGTCGCCGACGGCGGTGATCCCGTTGCGCACCGAGTCCTGACGCGTCTGGCCCCCGAAGACGACACGTGACCGGCGCTCAGGCACGAGCACCGCGAGCAGTTCCTGCGCGCGTTCGACGAGCGCCGCATCGATGGCGATCACGATCTCCGTAACCTCGCCCATCGACGCAAAGGTTCGCAAAGACCATCCGAGCATCGGCAGGCCCGCGATATCGACGAACTGCTTCGGTCGGCCAAAGCGCTCTCCGCGGCCGCCCGCAGCGATCACTGCTGCCCAGCGCATGCAGCTCTACTCCTTCTTCACGCGGGCGAAGATCATCCGTCCCGCAACGGTTTGCAGCACCGAGGTGACGACGGCGCAGATGCTCTCGCCCAAGAGGTGACGGCCGTGCTCGATGACGACCATCGTTCCGTCGTCGAGATACGCGAGCCCCTGATGAGGCTCTTTCCCTTCCCGCACGACGGTGACGCGCAACTCCTCGCCTGGGAGAACGACCGCCTTTACGGCGTTGGCGAGTTCGTTGACGTTGAGCACGGCCACCCCTTCGAGCTGCGCGATGCGATTGAGATTGTAGTCGTTCGTCAGTAGCCGCGCCCCCAGTTCGCGGGCAAAGCGCACGAGCTTTGCATCGACTGCAGCCGGCATGTCGTCGTAGTCACGCTCGCCGATCTCGATGGCAGAGAGCTCTTGCAGACGTCCCAGCACCTCGAGCCCCCGGCGGCCACGCGTCCGTTTGAGCGGATCGCTGGAGTCGGCGATCAACTGCAGCTCGCGCAGCACGAAGCGCGGAACGACGAGCGTTCCTTCCAAGAAGCCGCTCTCGACGATCTCGACGACGCGGCCGTCGACGATGATCGACGTGTCGACGACCTTCGCGAGCGCGGAGCCCGTCGCTGCGGCTAGCGGCATCGGCAGGATGCGCATCTTCGCGCCAACACGCGCCCCCAGGTACGACGTGAAGATCACGACGAGGAGATACGCGACGATGACGACGTACGTCGCCGTCCTTCCGCCAAGCGTGATGAACTCGACGAGCACGCTCTTGATGAGGAACGCGACGATCAATCCGACGATGAGGCCGATTGCGCCGCCGGCAATCTCCGAGGGTGCGAGCCGCTCGATGGCATCCTCGACCGCGGCGAGTTGCTCCTCGAAGAGACTCTGTGCGAGCGGCGCGATGCCGACGCCGATAAGCGCACCCGCCACCGGAGCCAAGACGAGCAACGCGATCTGCGTCCAGCGGTTGGCGAAGTGGAGCGAGAAGACGTTCAGGTACGCTTCGCGCCCGATGAGGAACCCAGCCGCGCCGAAGAGCAGTCCGAAGACGGCCCTGAACACGACGTGCGAGCGCTCTCCTACGCGGGTTGTGGAGTTTCTAAGAATGCTGCGCATACATCATTTGCCAAAAAGCGTCCGCGTCGCGTCAGCCGCACGAAGTCGTCACCCTGCTCGAGCAGACCCTTGGATGCGAACGCGTGCACGACGGACGCGTATCGCTCGCGCACGTCCACGCCGTACCGCTCTTTGAACGCGCGCAGCGCTACACCTTGCGACGTCCGTAATGCGAGCATGATCGCCTCCCCCGGCCGGCTCCGCTCGTCCAGACGTTCGCTCTCGCCAGGGATGGGTTGCGAGGCGGCGGCTGCCTCGACGTACCGCTGGAGATCGCGCGTATGCACCGAGCGCACGCCATCTGCGTACGAGGCTGCGCCGACGCCGATTCCGAGATAGTCACCGTTGTCCCAGTAGTTCTCGTTGTGCACGCAGCGGTGCCCTTGCCGTGCGAAGTTGCTGATCTCGTACTGCTTGTACCCCGCCGCCTCGAGGCGCTCCATCGCCACGCCGTAGAACTCGGCTTCGGCAGCGTCGTCGAAGAAGCGCTCCGGCTCGCGCTCGCGCAGCGCGGCGTAGGGCGTGCCTTCTTCCACGGTGAGCCCGTACGTCGACACGTGATCGACACCGAGCGCAACCGCGTGATCGAGCGAACGCCGCCACGATTCAAGCGTCTGCCCGGGGATCGCAAACATGAGGTCGACGCCAATGGAATGGATGCCCGCGGTGCGCGCGGCGGCGACGACGCGCTCGACGTCGCGCACGCTATGGTGCCGCCCGAGTGCACGCGACTCCGCCGCGTCGAACGATTGCACGCCGATCGAGAGCCGCGTGATCCCTGCGTCGCGATACTGCAAAAGATCTTCGTCGCGCACGAGGTCGGGATTGATCTCGATGCTCACCTCGTGCGCTGCGTCATCGAGACGCGGAAAGCGCTCACGCAGCGACATGACGAGCGACGCGATGGTCGTGCCCGCGTAGGCGTTCGGCGTCCCGCCGCCGAGAAAGATGGTCGCGGCAGGTCGTGCGGGCAAGGATGCGATCTCGCGCCCAAGCGCTTGCAGATACCGTTCGCTTGCGCTGCGACGGTACCGCCACTTCGCGAAATCGCAGTACGGACACAGATAAGGACAGAATGGAAGATGAACGTAGATGCCGAGGCCCATGCAGTCTAACCGACGCAGACGCCGACGGCTCCGGGGCCTCCATGTGTCGCGATGACGGGACCGGCTTCCCACACTTCCAGCAGAGCGGCACTGCCGCGCAGACGTTCCACGAGGTGCTCCTTATTCGCCTCGGCCAACTCCGGAGCATTCGCGTGCATGATGACGAAGCGCGCGTTGGCCGGATCGTCGATCCCTTCGAGCACGAGATCGAGCATCGTCTCCTGAGCACGCGCAAACGTGCGAACCTGTGCTTTCGCGACGACCTGGCCCTCTTCGAGCGAGAGCACGGGGACGATGCGCATGAGGGTCCCGATCGCCGCTTGCGCGCGCCCGATACGGCCGGTGCGCTGTAAGTGCGACAGGTCCGGTATGCACGCGTAGAGACGCTGCGCCCGCCGCACTCGCTCTAGTGCCGCGACGATGGAATCGATCGCCGCTCCCTGCGCTGCGAGTTCCGCGGCGCGCAGCACCATGAGCCCAAGGCCCCCCGAGGCGCTCTGCGAGTCAAAGATCTCGACACGGCGCTGTGTAAGCTTCGACGCGGCAATCCTAGCAGCGTTGATCGTGCCCGACAGGTGCGACGAGATCGTGATACAGAGCACGTCCCCGGTGCACGCCGCAAAGGCTTCCTCGAACATCGCGGCTGTCGGCTGCGACGTGCCCGGCAAAACGCTCTCGGAAAGAAGCTTGCGGTAGAAGTCGCCGCGCGACAGGTCTATGTGGTCCCGATAACTGCGTTCGCCGAACGTGACGAAGAGCGGTACAACACCGATTCCGAGGCGAGCCGCCCGGGACGGTTCGATATCGGACGTACTATCGGTGACGATCGCGACGGACAACGCTTCAGCGAGCCTGCGAGTCAGGCGCAACGTGCGGCGCGACGAGTTCGCTGATCTTTCCGACGACGTCGTGGCGCACTTCGGCGCTCGCCGCGGCAATCGCGGCTACGATCGCATTCCTGCTCGAGCGGCCGTGCGTCACCAAACAGTTGCCGCGCAAGCCGAGCAGCGGCGCAGCACCGTACGTTTCCCAGTCGAACCTGCGGCGCAGGCGGCGCAGCTCGGGGGCGAGCATCATCGCTCCGAGCTTCGTAAGCAGCGTCCCGCCCATGAGGGTCTCGCGCATCACCTTTGCGAGGTCGGAGACGATGCCTTCGCCGGCCTTGAGCACGACATTGCCAACGAAACCATCCGTGACGACGACGTCGGCGACGTTGTGGAAGAGATCCTTGCCTTCGATGTTGCCGATGAAGTCGACGGGCGCGCCGTCGAGAAGTCGTGCTGCATCGAGCACCTGAGCGTTGCCTTTCGTGCGTTCTTCGCCAAGCGACATGATCGCGACGCGTGGCGAGGCAATCGCGAGCACCTCGTGCGCGTACGCTGAGCCCATGATGCCGAACTGCATCAGCCACTCGGGGCGGCAATCCACGTTCGCACCGGAGTCGATGAGCACCACGGGGCCGTTGAGCGCGGGCCAGACGGTCGCGATTGCGGGCCGGGCGATGCCTTCGATCGTTCGAAGTTTGATGAGGGCGATTGCCAGGAACGCACCGCTGTTGCCCGCGGAGACGACCGCATCGCCTTCGCCGTTCTTGAGCATCGAGATCGCGACGCCGAGCGACGTGCGATCCGCGGAGCGCAGCGCCGCGGAGGCGTGCTGGCCCATCGGAACGTTTTCGGGGGCGTGCCGGACCGCGATGCGAGCGGCGGCGCCCCCGCGAAGCAGCGGTCGTATCTTCGACTCGTCCCCCGTGAGAATGATCTCTGCGTCGGCGGTCGCGTCTGCAAGAAGGACGCCTGCGACGATCTCCTCCGGCGCATGGTCGCCTCCCATCGCATCGACGACGATGCGCGGCTTCACGGTTCGTTCATTCATCGAAGGCAACCCAGTATTCAGCGTTCTTCATGCCACCGTAGTAGTACTCGACCTCCGTACCCGCCTCGCCGCCACAGACCTCCTCGCTCAAGCGTTGCGCGTCCTTCTCGCGCTGCGAGCCGCCGTAGTAGAGGGTCACGAGGCCGCCGGCATCCCGCTGGCGCATCGCATCGATCGCTGCCCGCGTCACGTCGGCGATCGACGCACCGGCGAACGAATGCTCGCCGACGACCGCTCTCGCGCTCTTGCCTTCGTAGAAGACGCGCGCGCTGAGCGTGCACTGCGCCGCGCCCAGGATCGCTTCGGGCGACCGCATCCCGTCAGCCCGGGCAGCGATGAGCCCGCTGATCCCTTCGACGGCGTTCCGTGTCGGGACCACCGCCACGACCTTGTCGCAGCGCGAGGCCGCTTCGCGAGCGGGTGCAATGGCATCGTCGCCGTTCGTGAAGAGATAGACATTCGGGCTCACGCAGTTGTTGAGCGCAAGCACCAACTCGGCAACGCTCGGGTTGCCCATGCTGGAAAGCGTCACTTCCGCGCCCAGCTCCCTCGCGATCGTTTCGAAGCCCGGGCCGGGAACGACCGCGACGACGGAGCGCTGCTGCGCCGGCGGCTCGACGAGCAGCATGCGATGCTGCTGCGCCATGTCGTCGATCTTCACGCGCGTCACCGTTCCGAACCGTGCGGCGACGTTCGTTACCCGGTCGGGATCGTCGGTGTGAACGTGCACCTTGAGCGTCGGCCGATCACCGACAACGAGCAAGGACTCCGTGCGAGGCTCCAGCGCACGGCGCAGGTCGAGCGGACCGCAGGCTGCCTGCTCGAGCACCATCTCGGTGCAATACCGCATGACGCCGACGCTCTGCTTCGGACTGAAGACCTCGGAACGCAGCGGCCTGCGCGGAAAGGCCGTGGACTGCAACCTGCCCTCCGGCAGAAACGCCAGCGCACCCTCCAAGAGGTAGACGAAACCGGCTCCGCCCGCATCGACGACGCCCGCCTCTTTGAGTGAGGCAAGCTGTTCGGGCGTCCGATCGAGCGCAGCGTTTGCAAACCGAAGCACCCCGGAGAGGAAGCGGACGAGGTCGGGTTCGTGTAAGGCATATCGATAGGCCGCGTCGGCTGCGGCGTCGGCCACCGACACGATCGTACCTTCGACGGGGTCTTGGAGCGCTTGGCGTGCGGCAACTGCCGCTTCACGGAGCGCCGTCGCGGCGACGAATGCATCGATCTCGCTGCGGTGCCGGACATGATGGGCGAATCCCCGGAGCATCTGCGACAGAATGACGCCCGAGTTTCCCCGCGCGCCGACGAGGGCACCATGTGCCGCGGCTGCGGCGACAGCCGAGACGGTGGAGGAGCGGCTCGCATACGCGGCTTGCGCGGCCGAGCGCACGGTGAAGTACATGTTCGTTCCCGTGTCGCCGTCGGGTACCGGGTAAACGTTGAGCCCGTTGAGAACGCCGCGATACTTCCTTAGGAAGTAGCTGCCAGCGGCCAGAAATCGTGCGAAGCCTCGGCCGCTAAGGCTGGTCACGTCCACCTAGGAACCTGCAGGGTCATGGCACATTTCCGTCGTTGGGCCGCCTTTGGGGATGGGAGGGTGAATCCTGGTTGCGCCGGTGCCGGAGAGCGTGCTATCATCCCGTCGTTGCCCGGCGCCTCGGCGCCGGCCGACGCTTATTAGGGGGCAACGGTAGAGATGGCAAAAGTCTGCGATGTGTGCGGTAAGGGGCCGATGGCCGGCAACCGCGTAAGCCACGCGATGAACAAGACGAAGCGGCGATGGCTTCCCAACCTGCAGTCGGTGAAGATCGACGACCGCGGGACGCACCGCACCGCCCGCGTCTGCACGTCCTGTCTGCGCTCAAAACGCGTCACGCGCTCCGTCTAACCCGCACCTAGCCGAAGCTCCCACCCCGTTCGCCCGAGCGGTGTCTCGCCGTCCCCTGCGACGAGGCCCGGCTCACGGCGCAGCGTTCCGATTGCGCGAAGCTCGTCGCCAAAGCGCGTGCGGTAACGGCCCGCGAGGTAAGCGAAAGCGTGCGCATCGATCGCAACGATGAGCTCGTACTCCTCACCTCCCGCAAGGGCGTAGGCGTGCGCCGGCTCACCGATCGCCGCAGCAGCAGCGCAGGCAGCAGGTGCCACCGGTACGTGTTCGACGACGGCGCCCACACCGCTGGATTCGCAGAGGCGTGCGAGGTCGGTGGAGAGACCGTCGGAGCAATCGATCATCGCATGAACGTGTGCGCTCGCGGCGAGCCATTGGCCCTGGGCAACGCGCGCTCGCGGACGCCGGTGTGCGCAGGTTGCAGCCTCCGCCATCGGCGGATCGAGCGCGATCGCTCCACGTGCGACGTCGAGGCCAGCACGGCTCGCACCGAAGTCGCCGGTCGAAGCGATGACGTCGCCGGAGCGTCCTCCCGAACGCAGCGTCACGTGCGACGGCCGGACTTCGCCGATCGCCGTCATCGCAACGATGAGCGCGGGAGCTCGCGTCAGGTCTCCGCCGGCGACTGCAAGCCCATAGGTTTTTGCCGCGTCTGCGATCCCGCGATAGAGGTCCAGGAGCTCGGTGACGTTCCATTGCGCGCCGATGCCGAGCGCGATCGTCACGAGCACGGGGCGCGCTCCCATCGCCGCAAGGTCGCTCACGTTCGCGACCGTCGAGCGCCAGCCGACGTCGTAGGCGCTCATCGTCTGCCGGGTAAAGTGTACGCCCTCGACGAGCGCGTCGGACGTGACGACGCTGCGATGCGAACGCGACGGTTGCCACACTGCCGCGTCGTCGCCGATCCCAACGACCACTCGCGTCTCTCGCGTCCCTTCGACGATGCCGCGCAGCGCCGTGACGAGCTCGTCCTCGCGCAGCCCTGCGTGCGTCACAAGAGCGCGCGCAGCCGGCGCAAGGCGGCGCCGGCATCGCCACCGTCGAAGACGGCAGACCCCATGACGACGACGTCCGCACCTGCTTGAACGACGGCGTGGATGTTCGCTTCTCCCACTCCGCCGTCGACTTCGAGCTCGCAGTGGGGATGGCGGCGATCGATGAGGGCGCGCGCCTGACGCAGTTTCTCCATGGCGTGCGGAATGAAGCGCTGACCCGAACGCCCCGGGTTCACCGACATCACCAACACGAGGTCACAGTCGTCGATCACGTCTTCCAGCATGGAGACCGGCGTCTGCGGGCAGAGTGCGACCCCCGCTTTCGTGCCCCTCGCGCGCAGTTCGGTCAGCAGACCTTGCGCGTGCGCCGTTGCCTCGAGATGAAACGTGACGAGCGCCGCGCCGGCATCACAGAACGCGCCTGCCGACCGCTCCGGCGCCGCGATCATCAAATGGCAGTCCAGCGGCAACGCCGTGAGCTTGCAGAGATCCTCCACGATCTTCGGTCCCCACGTGATGCTCGGCACGAAGTTTCCGTCCATGACGTCGACGTGAAGGTAGTCGGCACCCGCCTCTTCGACGGCGGCTATCTCGTGCTCGATGCGGCCGAAATCGGCGGAGAGCAGTGACGGCGCGAGCCTGATCATGCGCCCGGGCTTGGCTGCGTTGATGGGGACGCCTGCACGTTGTAGACGTGCGCCGGCTCGACGCCGAGGCGCGTCTGTCCGACGAGGACGCCGTCGGCGTACATATCAACGAGCGACGTTCCGAGCGCCGTGACGGTGAAGTCGAGCTTCTGTCCGGGCTGCGCGTACGCATCGTAGAGATTCCATCGTCCCGTTGCGTCGCGCACGACGAGCCGCACGTGAATCTGCTGGCCCGGGCGAATCTGGTCCGGCACCGGCACCGATGCGAGCACGTGCACTTGGCGCAGGATGTATCCGGACTCGTTCGGTCCGGCGCTCACCTGCAGTGAGACGGTATCGAAGGAGGCGATCGTCGTGCCGGCGCCCGGCTTCTGACGTGCGACGATACCGTGCGGCGGCCCGGAGCGCCCGAGCGGCGTCCAGACGATCTGGCCGAACTTCACGCCCATTCGCGCAGCAAGCGCGCGAGCACGATCGATCGGCATGCCGATGAAGTCCGGCACCCGCAGGCTCGGCGCACCGCCGCGGCTCACGACGAGGTTGACGACCTCGCCCTCGACGACATTCGCGAGCGGCTGTGGATGCTGTGAGACAACGTGATCGCCGGGGACGAGATCGCTGCGCCGATAGGTGATCTTTCCGAGCTGCAGGTGCGTGCGCGCAAGATCGAGCCCAACCTCACGCATCGACTGATAGCGCAGGTCAGGCATCGAGCGCTGCACGATGCCCGAGCTGACGACGAACGAGATTTGCCGTCCGGGGCGCACTTGCGTTCCGGCTGCGGGAGCTTGGTTGACGATCGTATCTGCCGGAAAACGATCGCTCGTCAGATGTTCGACGACTTGCGACCCCAGCCGCAGGTGAACGAGCTCTTCGTTCGCGTCGGTGAGCGACGTGCCGACGAACGACGGGATCGTGATCGCATTTGCCGGCGGAAGGAGAAAATCGTGAATGGCATGGCCGAACCATACGACGACGCCGACGAAGCACGATAACACGATCGGAAAGACCCAATCGCGTGGAAGAATCCCGGCGACGACACGCCGCCACCGTCTCTCTTCGCCCATTTCCCTAGGCAAGCGCTTCGGCCACCGCCGCGTCCGAGAGATCGAGCGTGCTGAAGACACGCTGGACGTCTTCGTGATCGTCGAGCGCCTCGAGAAACGCGAACGCCTGCGAGAGCTGCGGGCCGTGAAGCTCGATTTTCGTCTTGGCGCGCATGCCGAGGTACGCATCTCGCACGTTCATGCCGCGCTGCGCGATCGCATCGCGTACGGCGGCGAGCGCCGTGGGCTGCGTGTACACGACCGCATCGTTGACGTCGAACTCGATATCCTCGACGCCGTCGACGAGCACGTCTTCCGTCAGACGATCCTCGGAGCGCCCGTGCGGATCGACTTCGACGAGCCCCAGTGGCTCGAACATCCACGCGACACTTCCGCTCTCCCCGAGCGTGCCGCCATGCTTCGAAAAGAGAAATCGCAACTCGCCCGCCGTCCGGTTACGATTGTCAGTCGCGGCGTCCGCAACGACGGCAACCCCATGCGGACCGTAGCCTTCATAACGCAGCTCCTCGATCGCGGCGGCATCGCTCTGGCCGGCGGCGCGTGAGATGGCGCGCTTGATGTTCTCTTGCGGCATGTTGTTCTCGCGCGCCTTTTCGACGGCAACCTTCAAACGGTAGTTCGCCTCCGGATCGCTCGAGCCGGAACGCACCGCTACGATAATCTCTTTGCTGAGCTTCGTGAACAGCGCTCCGCGCTGCGCATCGGCCTTGCCCTTACGCAACTTGATGTTGTGAAACTTCGAGTGCCCCGACATACCAAAAGGCCTTCGCCCCAGCGCGTGGGGAGCCTCTTCCAGCGCGCTTTAGCCCGGGCCGATGATCCAGGTCGGCAGCCACATGCGCGCGTGCCATGCATTGTACGAAAGCGGCCACGCTGAGAGTATCGGGAAGAAAAAGATGAACGCGCCGACGATAGCGCACGTCACGCCGACGACGGCGGCACGGCTGAGGTACATGACGAGCCGCGCATCCTTCGCGTTACCGGACTTTCCGTACGCGTCTGCCCACGCCCATACACGCTGCAGCACGATCGCGTTGCAGAGGCAGATAAGCGGAATGTTGACGTAAAAGTGGTACTCCCAGGCGAGACGCGGCGATTTCGCCCACGGCAGCCACTGCAGGAGATACGTGATGATCAGCAGCGCGTATCCCTTGTTCCGTTCGCGCCACGCCAAGACGCCGACGATCGGCACGCAGAGCAGGCCGAACCACAGCGTGAAGGGATTGGGCATCGAGGTTATTTCGTAGATGCAGCACTTCTTGTTCGGGTCTGATTGCGTATGATCGGCGCTGCGATGGTCGACGTAGTAGTACGCGACCGGAACGTAGTCGAACGGCCACTCGAACCACTTCGACGAGTACGGATGCGTCGCCCTGAGCGTGTAATGGTAGTCAAACATGCTGTACTGGCGAAAAACGACGTCGTTGACGTTGTGGATCTCGTTTGGATCGGGGGCCTGACGCGCCATGTCCGGGACCCAGACCAAGCCGTAGATCGTCATCGACACGAGGATGATCGTCACGATGATGCCGTCGAGATAGAACGCGCGCGGATTCCCCCAGAGCAGCGGACGGCCTTTCGAAAGCCGCCCCTGCAGCCAGATGAGGAAGACGACGAGAAAGCTCACGCCGAAGCCCATGATGCCGTACCACTTCGTGCTCACGAGGCATCCGAGCGCGAGCGAGAAAATAATGAGCCATCGCCGTGCGGTGCGGCCGTCTTCAACGTTACCGCCGGCGCGCGCAACACCGCCGGCGTACGTGCCGGTGCCGGCCGCCGTTGCGTACGTGACGCTGTCGCGGCCGTAGGTAACTTCGAGATCGTCGTCGTCGTAGACGAGCGCGCCGCCCTTGCTCTGTGTGAAGGCGCCGCGCTTTGTCTTCCCTTTGCTCACGATGCCGCCGTCGATCGTGTGCATCTCGGATTCGGCGCCTTCTTGGAGCGCGAACGAGCCTTCCGGAAAGGTCACCTCGCGCTTTCCGCTCGCGAAGAGTCTCGGTGCTACTTTGTACCGGAATATCCAATAGTAGACG
Organism: Vulcanimicrobiota bacterium; assembly: GCA_027315245.1. Classification (GTDB taxonomy): domain Bacteria; phylum Vulcanimicrobiota; class Vulcanimicrobiia; order Vulcanimicrobiales; family Vulcanimicrobiaceae; genus Tyrphobacter. The sequence goes on from DAHUYK010000129.1 coordinate 51,086, forward strand.
AGCGCGAAGTAGACGCTGCAGATCTCGATGGCTCCGGGGCCGTGCGTGACGTCGAGCCCCATCCACCACACGAACCACGGCCAGTGCAGCACCGTATGTTGGAGCCAATCGAAAACGAGCATCGTGACGATGCCGCAGGCCAGCGACGCCCCCGCACCTGCGGCGAGGGCGGGCCAGCGCACGTCGAGATGTGGGCGCACCCCCGTCTGCGAGGCGATCCAGAAGCGGTAGAACGCATAGACCGCCGTGAGCGAGAAGACGATGACGAACCCTTCGGGGGTCGCGAGGCGCGACTGCACGTAGTGCATGCCGTCGAAGAGAAAGAACCCGGCTGCAACCGCCGCCCAGATCGTCGACCCGGTGACGCGCTTGGCGAAGGCGTACAGCACCATGATCGCCACCGCGCCGAAGACGACGTCCAAGAAACGCCAGCCCGCAGGATTGTCGCCATCGGGAAAGTGACCGATGATCGCGTTGAGAAACGTCCAGCCTCCGAGGCCGTGACCCTTCGGCATCCCGCCGAAGAGCATCGTCGAGAACGTGATGAGAAGTTTCGAAAGCGGCGGGTGCGTATTTTCGTAGATGCGCAGGTTCTTGAGGTACTCTTCCGCCGCGCGGCCAAAGTACGTTTCGTCGAAGATGCCGCAGTGCGTCCCACCGCCGCCTTCGACCGTCCAGCACTCCGTGCCGGTTGGCTTCCAGTACCAGTGCGGGATCGCAAGCGAGAGAACGAAGCTCGCTACGCCCAACGACCACATCACCGCAAGGTCGAGTGGCTTGCGGAGAACAGCAAGCCCTTCATGCGGATCGAACCACGCGCGCATGCGCCCGAAGAAATCCGTCCCCAGTTCGCTCAGCGTACTGCGTGCCTTGACGGGCTCGTCGGCAGCGCTGCCGAGATACACGTAACCGAGGTAGAAGAACGTTGCAACGTTCACGAGCGCAAGGACCGTCGTCGCCGGCCCCCAGAGATTGTGCGGGTCGGCTCCCGACGGCGCATGCGACGTCATGAGCGCGATGTACTGATACGAGTAGATGAGGTTGAGCCAGAAGACGGTTGAGAGCGTAACCCCGGCCCACAAATAGCGTTTAGCGATCGGCAGGCACGCGATCGTGAAGACGACGCCGTCGTAGATGTACCGCTCGTGCATGCGCGTTGCCAGCGTGAAGAAAGCGAGCAAGGCGATGGCGCAGCCTTCGAGCAGCGCTTGCGGCGTCTGCACCTGAACGTACCGCCACACGAGCAGCGCGAGCGCGACGAGCACGAGCACGACGCCCCACGTCGCCTGCGCTAGGCCGAAAATCGCGGTGCCGTCGGGTTGCCAGAACGCTCCGCTCCCGGCGTTCCACGGCACGTGGAGCACCCAGATGTTGAACGCGTTCACCGAGTTGAACTGATAGACGTTCGTGCCGTAGGCCAAGCGCTCGAAGAGCCATGCGAGCGCGGCGATCGGGTTCGAGGGATGGAAGGGCTCAACGAGCAGGATGACGAGCGCGAGTGCGCCGAGCAGCGCGTACGCGGTAGCGCGCAAGCGCAGCGCGCGGCGCGCGGGGTTCGTGAAGGCGAACGCGAGCAGAAACGGCAGCATGACTGCGGCCTGCGGCTTGACGAGCAGCGAGTACGCAAACGAGAGCCAGCCGCACACGATCCATGCCGTCGCGGCGCCCGTTTCCTCGTCGTCGCTGCGCATCAGCGCGTAGACGGCGAAGAGCGCGAAGAAGCAGGCGACGGAATCGACCTGCCCCCAGAGGGCCGAAACGAAGATGATTGCGGGGTTTATGAGGTAGAGCGCCGCTGCCCAGAGCGCGAGCCGCTCGGAACCGAAGCGACGCGCGAGCGTGTAGACGAGCGCGCCGATGCCGAGATCGAAGAAGATCGCGGGAAGCTTCACGAGCATCGCGAGGATCCCGTAACCGGGATCGTGTGCGCTTCCGACGACGTGCGTCCAGATCCATCCGATGAAGCCCAGAATGTAGAAGTATCCGGGCGGATAGTCCAGGAACGACGTGTTCGCGTAGAGCCCGCTCGGGCCATGTGCCACGAGCGTGAGCGCCCACGATTGGAACGCGGCGATGTCGTTGGGGAATCCCTGCGCACCGATGTATGCGAGGCGCAGTAAAAGGCCGACGAAGAGCATCACCGGCAATGCCCAGCGGTTCAGGCCCGAGACGCGCTGTGCGCTATCGGCCTTGCGGCCGAGCGTATCGATCTCTCCCATGACGGCGTCCGTGAACTTCGCCAAGTCGTCGCGCGTTGCTTTTCGGCCGGCCTCGAGCTGCATCGGACACCCGAAGACGACCTCGATGGAGCCGCATCGCAGCGCGGACCGGCTGCCGACGATCGCTGCCGGCACGACCGGCGCATGGCTGAGCGAAGCCAGGAGCGCAACCCCCTGGCGTACCTGCGCCTCGCCGCGCGGATTACGCCCCCCTTCGGGAAAGATTCCGATCGCCTCGCCGGCGCGCAACACCTCGACGGAACGCTTGACGGCGCCCGCTGCGCTCCCCTCGCGGTCGACGGGGAAGGCGCCCAGCGCGCGGATGAGCGGGCCGAGGAGTGGAACTGCGAAGAGCTGACGCTTTGCCATGTAGCGAATCGTGCGCGGGCAGCACGCGCCGAGCACCGGAGGGTCGACGAGCGAGACGTGATTGCACGCGATGATGACCGGCCCATGCGCTGGAACGTTCTGC